>NZ_FOPO01000005.1:0-469346 GCF_900113505.1 Pseudomonas sp. NFACC45 | reverse complement strand
GATGTAGCGCATGTAGATGCCCATGAACATCGCGATCGGAATGGTCGCCATCACCGTGAAGATCCCCCACGGGCTCTCGGCCAGGGCCTTGACCACGATCAGCGCCAGCACCGCGAGGATGATGATCATGATCAGGAAGCAGCCGAACAGCGCAATGGTGCCGGGAACGCGGCCCATTTCTTCACGGACCATGTCGCCCAGGGAGCGCCCGTTGCGACGGGTGGACAGGAACAGGACCATGAAGTCCTGCACGGCACCGGCCAGCACCACGCCGGCGATCAGCCAGAGCGTACCGGGCAGGTAGCCCATCTGCGCCGCCAGCACCGGCCCGACCAGCGGCCCCGCACCGGCAATGGCCGCAAAGTGGTGGCCGAACAGGATGTGTTTGTTGGTCGGGACATAGTCCAGGCCATCGTTGTTGAGCACGGCGGGGGTGGCCCGGCGCGCATCGAGTTGCATCACGTTATTGGCGATGAACAGGCTGTAGTAGCGGTAGGCGACCAGGTAGATGGCCACGGCTGCGACGACGATCCAGAGGGCGTTGATCGGTTCGCCGCGGCGCAAGGCCACGACACTCAACGCACAAGCTCCCAGAACAGCCACGGCAAACCAGGCAAGGTGTTTAACCAGACGGGTTGTCATTGCGTGTCTCCTGCCGATATCCAGTGGATTGCGGCGATTGTTTTTATAATGTGCCCCGACTATTCGGAGCGGGCCCAATATCCGTGGAAGCCGTCAATAAATAAATCCGCAGTACTACGTACGGGCCATCTACGTAGTTCTACGTAGATGACATCTCCAGCCTGGCCCAATACCTGTAGGAGCTGCCGAAGGCTGCGATTTTTTGATCTTTCGCTTGGGACTCAATTGTCTTGGAAAGATCGCAGCCTCGCTTCGCTCGACAGCTCCTACGATGAACCGGATTTGGCATATGATGCCGCCATTCGCCTCCCCGCCGAGCCCGGACAGGAGTACACATGCTGCTCAAACACAAAATCGTCGCCTTGGGAATTCTGCCCCTGGTACTGGCGATTGCCGTCATCTGCGCCTTGGTGATCTCGCTTAATCGCCAGTTGGGTGATCAACAGGCGCAACTGATCGAAGACAGCATCCTGGCCAGCAAGCGCGCGGAGCTGAAAAACTATGTCGAAATGGCGCAAAGCCTGATCGCCCCGCTGTACAACAACGGCCAGGGCGACGCACGCGCGCAGCAGCAGGTGCTGGAGGAACTGCGCAAGCTCAGTTTCGGCATCAATGGCTATTTTTTCGTCTACGACCGCCAGGGCCGCAGCCTGATGCACGCCCGCCAGTCCGAACTGGTGGGCCAGTACCTCTGGGACATGAAAGATCCCCAGGGTCTGCCGGTGATCCAGGCATTGCTCAAGAGCGCCGAATCCGGCGAAGGTTTCCAGCGCTACGCCTGGAACAAGCCCTCCTCCGGCCAAGTGACCGACAAGCTGGCCTATGTGGTGATGCTCGATCGCTGGGGCTGGATGCTCGGGACCGGGATTTACCTGGAGGATGTCGAGCGCGCCACCCAACAAGCCCGCGCTGAAGTGGCCCAGGGCATCCACACCACCATGCAGGCCATCGCCGCCATTGCGCTGGTGGCGGTCCTGCTGGTGTTTGCCGGCGGCATGACCCTCAACGTCAGCGAACATCGCCTGGCCGACAAAAAGCTGCAACGGCTGAACCAGCGCATCGTCAGCTTGCAGGAAGAGGAACGCGCGCGGGTGTCACGTGAGCTGCACGACGGCATCAGCCAATTGCTGGTGTCGATAAAATTCCAGTTTGAATTGGCCAGTCACGTCCTCGAAAAGGGGCAGGAAAACGGCCTGGGGATCCTGAAGAACGCGACAGACCGGCTGGGGGAAGCCATTGGCGAGATCCGCAACATCTCCCACGACTTGCGTTCCTCCCTGCTCGACACCTTGGGCCTGTCCGCCGCCATCGGCCAGCTCGCGGCCGAATTCCAGCAACGCAGCGGGCTTGAAGTGTCGTACAAAAGCAACGAATTCGATTGCCGCCTGGAAAATGGAGCACCGGTTTCGCTGTTTCGCATTGCTCAGGAAGCCTTGACCAATATCGAGCGTCACGCCGGGGCGAAAAGTGTCGGCATCACCCTGTTCGGGTCCGGCCAGTCATTGCGCCTGACGGTGGTGGATGACGGGATGGGTTTCAACGTCCCGCAGGTCGAACGTGGCCACGCCGGCATCGGCCTGCGTAATATCCGCGAGCGGGTCGAGCATTTCGGCGGACGGCTGGAAATGACCTCGGTGCCGGGACGAAGCGAGCTGGATATCCTGCTGCCCATGAACATGATGGCGACACAAAGCTGATGCGCGCCCAACCTGACAAGAGCACCTGCCGATGAACCTGCCCTCTGTGATCCGCGTCGCGCTGGTCGACGATCATTCCCTGGTCCGCGATGGCATCAGGGCCCTGTTGTCCGTCATGCCCCAACTGGACGTGGTGGGCGAAGCCGAGAATGGTGCGCAGGCCATCGAGATGGTCGGGCGCTGCCAACCGGACCTGTTGCTGATGGACATCAGCCTCAAGGACATGAACGGGCTTGAGCTGACCCGTCTGCTGGGCAAGCAATACCCCAGCCTCAAGATCCTCATCCTGAGCATGTACGACAATTATGAGTATGTGAGCGAGTCCGTGCGCTCCGGCGCCAGCGGCTACGTGCTCAAGAATGCCCCTTCGCGGGAAATCATCGCAGCCATTGAAGCCATCATCAGCGGTGGCACCTTCTACAGTGCCGAGATCGCCCAACGGCTGGCCACCGACCCGACCACCGACAACGAGCTGACGCCGCGCGAGAGTCAGGTGTTGTACAAAATGGTCCAGGGGCTGAACAACAAGGAAATGGCCCGGGAACTGGACATCAGCGTGCGCACCGTCGAAACCCATCGCTTGAGTATCCGCCGCAAGCTCAACATCGATAAACCCGCGGCCCTGGTGAAATATGCGATCGATCACGGGATCATTTCGCGCTAGGAACCCGGCTCACGCTCGCGGCTTAAGATTGAACCTCGGCGGGCCTGTCGATCCGCCCCGCAATATCATCGGCCACCGTGCGATTGCGCCCGGTTCGCTTCGCCTGGTAAAGCAACGTATCGACACGTTTGTAAAGATCCTGCCAGGTTTCCCTGGGGCCTAGACTCCCGACACCGAAGCTCGCGGTGACCGGGCCGACAGCCTCCAGTGTGGCCGAACCACCGTTCTCGATGGCCGTTCTCAAGCGTTCCGCGCACTCATGTGCTTCCTGGGCATCGGTGTCCGGCAGGAACACGGCAAACTCTTCGCCGCCGAGCCGACCGACGATATCCCGTTTGCGCGCCGAGACACGCAGCAACTGCCCGACCTCGCGCAAGACGCTATCGCCCACGTCATGACCATGGCTGTCGTTGATGTTCTTGAAGTTGTCGATATCGCACAGTGCCAACGCTGTCGTGCCGCGCCGGCTCTTCATCAGCAGCTGCGACATCCGATCCTCGAAGCCTCGCCGGTTCAGGACGCCGGTCAGCGGGTCAAAATCGCGTTCGCGACGCAGGTCATCAATCACGTCGGCAATGGCCGCGGCGAGAATCACAAAGGCGAGCCCCACGCCGAGCACCGCCAGGGACAGCTGCAGCGCCTGCCAGAACACCGAATTGGCGAAAGCGACCCGGTCCAGAGGCACCGACAGCCCGACGGTCAGCAGGGTCCGCGGAAAGAAATGCAACGCGAAGACCAGCAATACCCAGAACAGCGCCTTGTCGACGAGTCGCCCGCGTAACAGCGATCTGAGCTTGACCGCCGCCACAAGCAAAATCGCACCATACCCGAAGTTCTGGACGTAGATGCGCGCAAGCAGGTTGCGGTCGATATAAAAGAACCAGGCCAGAGCCAGGGAAATGACGCACACCACGGCAACGTCCAGCCACCAGCCGAGGCGTTTTTGCGAACGCAGCAAAACGCCTTCGGCCACTGCCAGGACCGCCGAGGTATACAGCGCGCCGGACACAATGGCATTGGACCCGACCCCGGGAGGCCAGCCGAAAATCTGCGACATGGCGCCACATGCGAACAGGCCACAGCCACCGGCCAGGAGCAGCAGATAGTTGCGTTTTTTGTCGATAAGCCAGGCGCAGACGAACGCAATCCCGAAGACCGACAAGATCCCTGGGACCATCAACATAAGCGTAATTCTGACGACTGATGCGTCCATCCGAAACGTGTTTCTCCCCTGACCCAGGTCTGCAATCGCCCATGATGACAGAGGCAAAGGCAGCACACCTGCGAAGTTTGAGACTGCGATGACAGCCCGCCAACCTTTTCACTACACTGGCTGTCTTGTCCCCTCCCTTGCGAGACGTGCAATCCGTATGAAGAACATAACAAACACAATGACGTTCTGTGGTCTGCTGGTGTTCTGCGGCAACGCCCTAGCCGAACCAGCCCCTTCACACCTTGATCAGGTCCTGCAGCGCGGCGAGCTGAAAGTATGTACGACGGGCGACTACAAGCCTTACACCTACAAAGCCGAAACAGGTGAATACGAGGGGATCGACATTGACATGGCCCGTTCGCTGGCCGCCAGCCTCGGGGTCAAGGTTCAATGGGTGCAGACCAGTTGGAAAACCCTGATGCCGGATATGGTCGCCGGTAAATGCGATATCGGCATGGGTGGGATTTCCGTGACCCTGGAGCGTCAGAAAAAAGCGAACTTCAGCACCACACTGGATGTGGATGGCAAAATCCCACTGGTGCGTTGCGAGGACCAGGCGCGCTACCAGACCATTGAGCAGCTCAACCAGCCTTCGGTGCGCCTGGTGGAACCGGCCGGCGGCACCAACGAAGCGTTCGTCCGAGCGTTCTTGCCCAAAGGGCAACTCAAGTTCCACGACAACGTGACCATCTTCCAGGAACTGCTGGACAAGCGGGCCGACGTGATGATCACCGACGCCTCGGAAGCGCTCTATCAGCAGAAGCTCAAACCCGGTCTTTGCGCCGTCAACCCGAGTCAGTACTTGCAGTATGGCGAGAAGGCCTACCTGCTGCCACGGGACGACATCACCTGGAAAATGTACGTTGACCAGTGGCTGCACCTGAGCAAAGCCAATGGCAGCTACCAGAAGGTCATCGGTCAATGGCTGGCGGTGCCCCAGCAGCCGTGACAACACCGACGCCGCACACAAGCCGCTCATCCCGGGTTTGTGTGCGGCCCCAGGAACTGGCATGTTGGTCTCTCAATTGATCAGCCACGAGGTTCCATGCAGATCGAGTTACTGGAAATCAGCGAGCACCTGCATCGCTTTCCCCCTTTCGATGCCCTGCCCCAGCAAACCCTGGAGGCCATAGCGCAGCGCGTCGAAGTCAGCTACTTCAAGGCCGGCAGCGATATTCTCGAGGCAGGCTCCATCGTTCACGACCTGCATTATGTGCGCAGTGGCGCAGTCGAGATCTACCGGCGTAACGGCCAGTTGTACAACCGTCTGGTGGAAGGCGATATCTTTGGTCAGGCCAGCCTGCTGCGCAGCAACAAAGTGCGTTTTCCGGCGCGGGCCCTTGAAGACAGCCTGATCTACTTCATCCCGGCGGATGTGTTTGCCCAGCTGTGCGAGCAACATGACAGCTTCGCCGACTTTGTCGAAGCCGAAGGACACTCCAGGCTCAAGTCCGCCGTCGAGGCCCAGGGCCGCGCCAGCGAACTGATCCAGCTGAAATCCCGCGCGCTGATTTCCCGGGACCTGGTCTGGGTCACCCCGCACACCAGCGTTCACGAAGCGGCACGGTTGATGTCCCAGGAAAGTGTTTCCTGCGTCGTCGTCCTGGAACCTGCCGGACAACACCCGGAAAAAATGCTCGGTATTGTCACCGACCGCGACCTGCGCACCCGAGTAGTGGCCGCCAACCGCAGCGGCGATACCTGCATCGGTGAAGTGATGTCGACCGATCCGGTGGTCATCCAGGCCGATGACTCGTTGTTCGAAGCCATGCTGTGCATGCTTCGCAGCAACATCCACCACCTGCCGGTGGTGCACAAGGGGCGCACGCTGGGGTTGATCAACCTGTCGGACATCATCCGGCACGAGTCCCAGAGCAGTCTGTACCTGGTCAATAGCATCTCCAACCAGACGTCTGTCGAGGGCTTGCGCTCACTGTTGCGGGATCTGCGCGGCACCTACATTCGCATGGTGCGCGACGGTGCGACGGCTCACATGATCGGCAGCGCCATCTCGGGCATTGGCCGCGCCTTCACCCAGCGGCTGCTCGAATTGGCCGAACGGGAACTGGGGCCGCCGCCGGTTCCGTACTGCTTCATGGTGCTGGGATCGATGGCGCGGGATGAACAACTGCTGGTCACCGACCAGGACAACGCCCTGGTGCTGGATGATCGTTTCGACCCGGCCCTGCACGACGAATACTTCAGCAAACTGGCCACCTTTGTCAGCGACGGCCTGGCAGAGTGCGGTTACAGCTACTGCAAGGGCGGCATCATGGCCACCAACGCGCAATGGCGTCAGCCGTTACGAGTATGGCGCGCGTATTTCAGCCAGTGGATCGAAAAGCCCAATGCCGCCACCCTGCTCAACAGTTGCATCTTCTTTGACCTGGACGGGGTCTATGGGCAGTTGGAAATGGTCAACGAACTCAAGGCGCTCTGCGCTGAAAAATCCAAGGTGACACCCGCCTTCCTGGCGGCGATGGCCCGTAATGCCTTGAACCGCACGCCCCCCTTGGGTTTCTTTCGCACCTTCGTGATGGAAACCGACGGCAAGCAAAAACAGATCATCAACCTCAAGGGCCGTGGTACGGCGCCACTGACCGACCTGATCCGTATCCACGCCCTGGCCTGTGGGACCACGGCACAAAATTCCTTTGATCGTCTCGACGCCATCAGCACCACACAGCTGGTGCAACCGCAGGCCATTGAGCATCTACGCTACGCCTTGGAGTTTCTGTCGATGGTGCGTATCCGACACCAGGTCGATGCCATCGAACAGGGCCAGAAACCGGATAACTACATCGAACCTGAGCGTTTTTCCACCACTGAGCGGCATAACCTCAAGGAGGCGTTCCAGGTATTGAGCAATGCGCAGAAATTCCTGCGATTCCGCTACCCCGGCCACGCTCGACCATCCCGATGAAAAATCCGAAGGGGCAAGAAACGCTGGATTGGGCGGCACGTTTTAAAGTTCTGGCAGAGCAAGCCCGGCACCCGCTTCTGCAACGGTTCTACCAACACGGGGTCATCGACGCCGCGACTGCGCTGGAGCAGGTGGAACTGCTGGCCATGGACCTTGAAACCACCGGCCTGAACGCGCGCACTGACAGTATCGTCAGCATCGGCCTGCTGCCGTTCACCCTTAGGCGCATACGCTGCGGCGAAGCCCTGTACTGGGTGATCAAGCCCTCGCAGCTCAGCCATGAGTCGGTGACGTTTCACCACATCACACACTCCGACATCCGTCATGCCCCCCGCTTGCCGGACGTCATGGAGAAATTACTGGAAGCCATGGCGGGAAAAATCATGGTGGTGCATTACCGGGCCATCGAACGCAACTTCCTGGACCAGGCGTTACGCAATCACCTCGGGGAGGGCCTGCACTTTCCGGTGATTGACACGATGCAGCTGGAAGCGCGGCAGGTGCGCGGTCAGCGTCGTTGGCTGGACCGACTGTTACGCCGTCCGCCCGAATCCATCCGGTTGGCGGACAGTCGCTTGCGCTACCACCTGCCGCCCTATCACGCCCACCATGCATTGACCGATGCCCTGGCGACGGCCGAGCTGTTGCAAGCGCAAATAGCCACTCACTACAGCCCGTCCATCCCCATCGGCCAGCTGTGGGATTAAAAGGTCAGGTGCGCGGTTCCGACATCAATCCCTTGACCAGGGAAATACAACCCAGCAGCAGGACAATGGCAAACGGTAAGCCGGTGGAAACCGCCATGGCTTGCAACGCGATCAAACCGCCGCCCAACAACAGCGCAATAGCGATCACACCTTCGATGATGGCCCAGAACACCCGCTGTGGAACGGGCGCATCGACCTTGCCGCCAGCGGTGATGGTATCGATGACCAGCGAGCCGGAATCCGAAGAGGTGATGAAAAACACAATCACCAGCACGATACCGAGCAGTGAAGTGATCTCCTTGAGCGGGAGCCCTTCAAGCATGGCAAACAGCTTGAGCTCCAACACCGCATCCTTGACCCCGCTCAGCCCCTGGAGGGTGGCCTGGTCGATGGCGGTCCCGCCAAAGGTGGTCATCCACAATACCGATACCAGTGAAGGCACCAGCAGCACCGAGATCAGGAACTCGCGAACGGTACGGCCACGACTGACGCGGGCAATGAACATCCCCACAAACGGCGACCAGCTGATCCACCAGGCCCAGTAGAACGCCGTCCAGCCTTGGGTGAATTCAGTGTCTGTGCGACCGAAGGGGTTGGACAAGGCCGGCAGGTACTCGGCGTAGGTCACCAGGTTCTTGAAGAAACCGGTGAGAATCGCCACGGTTGGCCCCACCACGATAATGAACAAAAGCAACAGCAAGGCCAGGCCCATGTTGATTTCGGACAACAGCTTGACGCCCTTCTCCAGCCCGGCGAGCACCGACCACAGAGCAATCAGGGTGATGCCGATGATCAGCACGACTTTGCTGACGCTGGTCGATTGAATGCCAAACAGGTGTTCAATCCCCGCAGCGGCCTGCTCGGCACCGATGCCCAGCGACGTCGCCAGTCCGAACAACGTGGCGAATACCGCCAGGATGTCGATGATATGGCCGGGCCATCCCCAGACGCGCTCACCCAGCAGCGGGTAGAAGATCGAGCGTATCGAAAGTGGCAAACCTTTGTTGAAGGAAAACAGCGCCAGGGACAACGCGACGATGGCGTAAATGGCCCAAGGGTGCAGACCCCAGTGGAAAATGGTCGCGGCCATGGCCAGGTCGGCGGAGGCTTTCATATCGCCCGCGGCACCGCCCAGAGGTGCCCAGTCGGTACGTGCCCCGCTGGCGTCGAGCGTGACACCACCCATGGCGGCAGCGTAATGGGACATGGGTTCTGCCACACCGTAGAACATCAGGCCGATGCCCATCCCGGCGGCGAACAACATGGAGAACCAGCCCACATAGGTGTGGTCCGGCGTGGCATCCTGACCGCCCAATCGAACCTTGCCCAATGGCGAGACGATCAGCGCCAGACACAGCACTACGAAGATGTTGGCCACACTCATGAAGAACCAGGCCAAATGCTGGGTCAACCAACTGCGCATGGCGCTGAAAAGCGGTTCGACTTCATTCTGCAGCGCAAGCGTCACGATGACGAACAGCAGAATGGTCGCCGCGGAGATGATGAAAACTTTGCCGTGGATATCCAGAGAGAAAGAGAACTGACCTCGGATATTGTCTTGCCCGATCACGTAGTCGGTGTCGATTAGATTGGCTTTGCCACTGGGGGCTGGTATCCCCTCTGTGCCGGTTGACTGGGGTTGTCCTGATAGATCGTCTACAGGGTTTTTTCCCACGAGAACCTCCTTTTATTATCCGCGCGCTTGGGCGCGCATGGTCTGATAAGCCCCGCTGTTCCTATGGTAAAAACGAGATGTGTGCGCATGTATCTTAACAAGCTTATGAGCCAGTCTGGGACATTGCGGCCGTTCAAGCGTTCCCCGGCTGGGAAAATGGCCCCTGCGCGGCCCCCTCAGGGGGCCGGCATTACGGCTGGAAAAGCCTGAATCGCAAAGAAAAAAAGGCGCCAGGATTGCCCCAGCGCCCTTTGATCAGCCGTTGTGTCGCCCGGCTCAGCTCACTGCGCGGCGCGTACCTTGGCAATTTCGTCGTACATCATCTTCACCAGGTTGGCATCCAGGGACTTGGCGAATTTATCGATCACCGGTTGCACACGCTCACGAAAGCGATCTTTCTCGGTTGGGCTGATCTCGTTGAAGGTCATCGCGCCAGCCAATGTAGCTTTGGCCTTGTCCATGCTCGCAGCGGTGACTTCGCGCTGGAACTTCTGCGCCTCGGCGGCAGCCTGGCGAATCAGGTTCTTTTCATCGTCATTCAGACGGTTCCAGGTTTTCTGGCTGATGATCAGTGACTGGGGATTGAAGATGTGGCCAGTCTCCGACAGATACTTCTGTACCTCAAAGAACTTGTTGCCCTCAATCACCGTGAAGGGGTTCTCCTGGCCGTCGATGGTGTGCTGCTCAAGTCCGGTGTAGACCTCGGGGAACGCCATCGGCACCGGGTTGGCACCCAGGGCGGAGAAGGTTTCCAGGTAGATCGGCGACTGGATCACGCGAATCTTCAAGCCTTGCATGTCTTCAAGCTTGGTCACGGGATGCTTGCTGTTGGTCAGGTTGCGGAAACCCAGGTCCCAGTAGCCCAGGCCAACCAGCCCTTTGCTGTCCAATTGCGCCGCCAGTTTCTGGCCGACCGGCCCGTCGATCACCGCGTGGGCTTCTTCGGCGTTGTTGAACAGGAAGGGAAAATCGAGCATCGCGAAATCCGCTGCCTGGGCGGCCAGGATGCCGGAGTTGAGCACGGTGATGTCCAGCGTGCCGCCCTGCAAGGCCGAGACCGTCTGCACGTCGCCACCCAGGGTTCCACCAGGAAACAGACGGACCTTGAGCTTGCCGCCGCTCTTCTCGCTCAGCAGGTCGGCGAACTTCTGTGCGCCCTGCCCTTGTGGGTGCTCCTTGACGTTCTGGAACGCAAATCGCAGGGTACGCTCGCGGATCTCGTCCGCGTGGCTGACCACGCTGCCCAGCAGCAGGCCCGTTGCACATGCCCCGGCCAACAAGGTTTTCATCAGTTGTCCCATGTCACTCTCCGATCATTATTGTTTTAGAAGTCGAGCTACTACCGCTTGCACCGGCGTCAACCGGTGAAGAATTTCAAAGGTCCCAGAACCAGTTGCGGAAACAGGACCAGAAGGAACAGCACCGCCAGTTGCGCGAGCAGGAACGGCCACACGCCACGCACGATCTCTTCGATATTGAGTTTCGAAACCCCGCTCACCACATTGAGCACGGTACCCACCGGCGGGGTAATCAGGCCGATGGCCGTGTTGATGAGAAACAGCACGCCGAAATACACCGGGTCGATACCCGCCTGGGTCACCGCAGGCATCAGCACCGGGGTGAGGATGAGGATGGTTGGCGTCATGTCCATGACCGTACCGACCATGATGATCAACAGCATGATCACCACCAACAGCAGGGTCGGGCTGTCCATGAACGGCTCGAGCACTGCCGCCAACTGGCCCGGCAAGTCGGCAATGGTCACCAGCCACGAGGACACCATGGCCGCCGCCACCAGGAGCATCACCACCGAGGTGGTCTTGGCCGAGGACAGGATCACTTCGTACAACTGGCTGACTTTCATTTCCCGGTAGATGACCAGGGACACAAACAGCGAATAGACCGCTGCCACCACCGCCGCTTCCGTCGGGGTGAAAATGCCGAACTTCAGACCCAGGATGATGATCAGCGGCAGGCCCATGGCCCAACTGCCCTCGACCAGGGCCCGTATCACTTCGGCCCGCGAACGCTTGGGCGGTGTCTGCACATGCTCGCTGCGGGAGATGAACCACCAGGCAATGGCCAGGGCGACACCGAGCATCAGCCCCGGCACGATTCCGGCCAAAAACAGCTTGGAAATCGATACCCCGGAGGCCACGCCAAACACAATGAAGCCAATGCTCGGTGGAATGACCGGAGCAATGATGCCTCCGGCGGCAATCAAGCCGGCCGAACGCGCCCGGTTGTGGCCCGCCAGCACCATCATCGGCACCAGCAAGGCCGCCAGCGCCGCGGCATCGGCCACTGCCGAACCCGAGAGAGAAGCCAACAGGCAGGACGCGATGATCGCCACATAACCCAGACCGCCACGCTTGTGTCCCACCAGCGCCATGGCGATGTTGACGATACGTTTGGACAGGCCGCCGGCGTTCATCACTTCGCCGGCCAGCATGAAGAACGGCACAGCCATCAACGGAAAACTGTCGGCACCGTTAAGCAGGTTCTGGGCGATGATCTGTGCGTCAAACAGATCCAGGTAAAACATCAACGCCACACTGACCACCAGCAAAGCAAATGCAATGGGAATGCCCAACGCCATGCTGCCTATCAATGACCCAAGGAAAATAACCAGTGTCATGGGCGGGTACTCTTGATGGGGTTATGGGCGCTCGCCTCGGCGGCGTCGTTGTCCTTGACCATGACCATTTCGTCATCCCTGAGCTTGCCGAACAGCGCCAGGTAGAGCTCGTAGACCAGGATGGCGGCGGCGCTGGCGCCGAACACCAGGCCGGCGGCGTAGAACAGCGCCATCGACAACCCCGAGGCCGGCGCGACCACATCCACGTTGATCACTGCCTGCTGCCAACTGCCGCTGAAGATCAACCAGCAGATGTACAGCATCATCAGGTGCCCGATCACCAGGCAGATGCGCTTGCCGGTCGGAGGCAGGCGTTTGACCAGACTGTCGAGCCCCAAATGGGCGCGGTCCTTGAGCGCCACCAGGGCGCCGAGAAAAATCATCCAGACGAAGAACCAGCGCGACAGCTCCTCCGAAACGCTGATACCGGAGTTGAAGGCATAACGCAGCACCACATTGCCGAACACCAGCACGATCATTGCGACCATGCACAGCACAATCAGCAGTTTGAGCAGTTTGAAATACAGATCGACGACCTTTGTCATCTTGAAGACCTCCCGGACTTGTCGAGCGCCGGCATCCAGCAACCGGCGCGATAGGACCGCAACGATGGGCGGGAAGCTATCGGGTCAGGACACCGCGGCTGAGCGTTGTTCCGGGTCCGGAGCAACGAAGCGAGGGATAGGGGCTGAGCGCTTGCAGACGGGTACGCATGGGGGTTCCTCGATTTTTTATTATGGTCTTGGTCAAGCTGAGCAAGAGGTGTTGCGCCTAAAATGTACCAACCGGTTAGTTCGGTCAATCACCTTGGCAGGGGGCCCACACAAAGCGTGCGATTATCGGATAAGCGTGTGAGCCGGCTTATCCGATATTTTTCCTGTTCGCCACACACTGCCCAAGTGCGTTTTTTATTTATCAACAAACAACTTTATTTATGAACCAGTCCGGTACAAAACTGTTCAACCCCACTGATCTGAAAAAACAATAATAAAATTGAACCTTATTTAACTTCCGAACTTTAGCGACGAGCAGCCCACTCTATAACACGTCCAACCTCGACAACAAACAGGCGTCATTTCAATGACAAACACCCAAGCCCCTTTATATAAAGCGACGCCAAAAATAAGGCTCCGATGGTCTTTGCGTGATTAAGCCGCCGTTACGAGAACGCAAACAATCGCTAAAAATCCTTAGCATTCAGGCAATTACAAACTATTTACTTCAAAACGATAAACCAACTTCTTAACCTTCCGCCAACCCTTCATCGTCAAAACAACGAAACACCCTCCAAATAAAACTTTGCGCTCGTGTTCTTTGGTGTTATTACTTCGCCGCTCCAAACTGCAATAGGCCATTACGCAACTTTTCGCGTGCGTAACCCGCCTGCCTGTTATTGGATCCCACTTAATTTAACTCGCTTGTTTACTCAAACGCATGATCGCGCTTGGGCAAACGGCTGTGCGGCGCAGCAAACTGCGCGAGGAAGGGCGTCATCGCTACTCATCAGTCACGGATCAGGATTCTGTCGATCTTCGGTACCCGTCCGGAAGCCATCAAGATGGCACCTTTGGTCAAGGCCCTCGCCGCCGAATCGGGCATAGAGTCGCTGATCTGTGTCACCGGCCAGCATCAAAGCATGCTTGAGCAGGTGCTGGATCTGTTCGATCTCAAGGCCGATTTCACCCTCAACGTGATGACGCCGCACCAGACGCTCAACTCGCTGACCGCTGCGTTGTACGGCGCGATCGACCCGGTACTGGAACAGACCCGGCCGGATCGGGTACTGGTCCATGGCGACACCACCTCGGCCATGGTGGCTTCGATGGCGTCCTTTCATCGACGTATTCCCGTGGGCCATGTGGAAGCCGGGCTGCGCACTGGCGACATCTACAGTCCCTGGCCGGAAGAAATGAACCGTCGGTGCATCGACCTCAGCGCCGACCTGCTGTTTGCTCCCACCGCCCAATCTCGCGATAACCTGCTGGACGAACGTCTGCAAGGCCGCTGCCTGGTGACCGGCAATACCGTCATCGATGCGTTGCAGATGACCGCCCGGCGCATCGAGCAGGATGCCCAACTGCGCCAAGCACTGGACCAACAGTTCCCCTTCCTGAAAACCGGACGCAAGCTGCTGCTGGTCACCGGCCACCGCCGGGAGAACTTTGGCGAAGGCTTCCTGGACATCTGCAAGGCCCTGCGTCACCTGGCTCAGCGCCCCGACATCCAGATCGTCTACCCGGTGCACCTCAATCCCAGCGTACTGGGCCCGGTGACTGAACAACTGGGTGACCTGCTCAACGTGCACCTGATCAAGCCCCTGGATTACCTGGCGTTCGTGCGCCTGATGCAACACGCCCATGTCATCCTCACCGACTCCGGTGGTGTACAGGAAGAAGCGCCGTCCCTGGGCAAACCGGTGCTGGTGATGCGCGACGTCACCGAACGCCCCGAAGCCGTAGCTGCGGGCACGGTGCGCCTGGTCGGCACCTCCCCGGCCTCGATCATTGCCGGCGTGGACGCACTGTTCGACGACAAGGCCTTGTGGCGCCGCGCGTCACAGGCAGCCAACCCCTATGGTGATGGCAAGGCCAGCCAGCGCATCGTCGATACCTTGATGGGGCGCCCGGTGGACGAATTTCTCGTGGGCCAGTCGCAATTCCTCCAAGGCTGGGCTCACCCAACGCTGTCCGCGCCACGCCAGTTGCTCGCCTCCTAATCGCTGCTCCCCCCTTATCAGATCGAGATTTACCTGAATGAAGCCTACCGTTGCCCTTTCTACGGGTGCGCTCAGCGCCCTTGCCTGTGGCCTGAGCCTGCTCGCGCTCATGCCAACCTTTGCCTTGGCTGCGGATAGCCCGCTCACCCAGGCAATCCATCGGCTCAACGCCGATACTCGCCAGGAGCGCGAAATCCGCTTAAGCGACCTGGGCATCAGTGCGCCGATCCTGCTGGGCGCCAGCGATTCTCGACGGGAACTGTATCTACCGGTGCCGGCCGGGGTTGCCCTCAATGACGCGACCCTGCAACTGGACGCCAGTTATCTCAATGGCGAAGGAGGCCGCAACACCCTGCTGCTGTCGCTCGATGGCTATCCTGTGCGCGCCGAAGGACTCAGCGAGCCTCAGGGCAGTGCCAGCGCCACGCTGGGCGTTGACAAGGGCCCGCGCGACAACGGACTGGTGCGGCTGGGCATTGCCTGGTCTTCAGTGGTCTCCCGGCCGTTGTGCGAGGACGACCGGGTCATCGGCAACGTGCTGCGGATCCAGCCCGACACACGCTTGAACTACAGCTTCGACGCCCGCCAACTGCAGGATGTCGGCGCCGCCTGGACGGCATTGCCTGCGCAACCCGGGATCCTGGTCGCACCCGGTTCGTTGTCCGCCGACAGCTACGACGCGGCTTGGCGATTGGGCGTGGCTCTGAAGCGAATGGGCAAGCACAGCCGCATCGTGCCGTTCCCTGCCGTACAAGACAGTGTGGATCTGAGCGCTCTGCACATCCCGGCCGAACTGTTGAGCCTCCCCGCCTTCGCCAGCCTCAACGCGAAGGGCCAGCATCGCCTGGCCAACCCGGCTGAGATCGGCGCACTGCTGATGCTGGGGCAAACCCCGAACGTACAGGCCGACCTGGCCATCAACGACCCGCAACTGCTCCAGGCCATCAATCAGTCCCTGGATGCTCTGCAGGGTCAGATCCAGAGCGTCGACCCAACCGCGGCCAGTGCCTTGACCCAATGGCGCGAACAACACGTCAACGCAGCCACGGCCGGCGCCGGTCCTGACGATGTGCGCCTGGCGCTGCTGGGCACGCGCCCGGTCCTGATGATCGCCCCGCACGCCACCGGCAAAGCCCTGTCGTTGCTCGGTTCAGCGTGGAACAAACTGGCGCGCAGCCGGCAGTTGACCGTCAGCGAAGCGCAAACACCTTTGAGCAACGATGGCCGCGTGGCCCTGTCGCGACTGGGCGGCGCACCCGGCACCTATGACGTGGCCTCCCGATTCGACTGGAGCACTTCGTTCCCCTTGGGCAGCGTGGCGTATGACGGTCGCTTGCCGGTGACAGCCGTGGTGGATCTATCCGCGGCACCGGGAGCTTCACACACCCCGCCCGTGGCCTCGCTGTTTTTCAACGATTTCCTGATCGGTGCCCAGCAGTTGACCACCGATGGTCAATCACAACGTATCCAGGCCCATATCCCCAGCTATGCCCTGGGTTCAAAAAACGTATTGCGCGTCTCGTTCCAGCGCCAGCCTGTCAGCGATCGCTGTCTGGAAACACCCCAGGCCTTCCCGGTAGCGGTGCTGCCGAGCAGCCATATCGTGCTGGAAAAAATTGCCCTGGACGACGGTTTCTCCGGCATGGCCGCGCGCTTCGCCGTGGCTACCCAGATCCTCGTTCCCCAGGCCTACCTCGACCAACCGACCGCCAGTCTGGCCCGGGTGATCTCGGTGGCCGATGCCGCCGGTGTTTCACCGTTGCGCGCGCAGTTGAACGTCAGCGCCGATCCCAAAGCCGTGGTCAGCCCGGACAAAGCCTTCCTGGCCTTCGAATTGCCGCTTGAGGACAGCAAGGAATCGGTCCTGGTCGATGAACAGGGGCGCCTGCGCATCAACCATGCAGATCAGTTACTGCTGGATGTGCAGCCCCTCAACCAACTGGCTTCGCTACAAGTGGTGCAAGCCTCGGGACAGCATGGCCTGGTGTATCGGACCCTGGGCAGTCAAGCGCCCGACTTCGCCCAGCCGATTGTGCTGACCCGTGGCGATGTGGCGATTCTCGGCGAGAGCGGCGCGGTGACGATCATCGACAGCAAAGACCCCAGTGGCAGTCGGTTGATCGGCCGTGAAGAACCCAAAGGGCTGGATGCCTGGCGTAAACCTTCGCTGCTCTGGCTGATCCCTGGCGCCCTCGTATTGTTCCTCCTCCTGTTGCTGGCTGGCCGTAGCGCCCGTCGCAATCGCCAGTAACGGTAACCTTCGATGACCTCGCTTTATTGGCCCTATTGGCTGGCCCACTACTACAACTATCTGGAAACCGCGACCATCGTCGTCGCGGTGGTGATCCTGATCTCCAGCCTGGACGACCTGATCATTGACCTGTGGTACTGGTCTCGCCGCCTGTACCGCAAGCTCACCGCGGACCGCAAATACCGGTCGCTCACCGTCGACCAACTGCTGGCCCGGGACGAACAGCCCCTGGCGATCATGGTGCCAGCCTGGCTGGAATACGACGTCATCGCACCGATGATCGAGAACATGGTCTCGACGCTCGATTACCAGAACTACGTGGTCTTCGTCGGCACCTATGTCAACGACCAGCGCACCATCGACGAAGTCGAGCGGATGCGCCGGCGCTACAAACAACTGCACCGCGTGGAAGTGCCCCATGCCGGACCGACCTGCAAGGCCGACTGCCTGAACTGGGTGATCCAGGCGATTTTCCTGCACGAGAAAACCCATGGCATGACCTTCGCCGGGGTGGTGTTGCACGACAGCGAAGACGTGCTGCACCCGCTGGAACTACGTTTGTTCAACTACCTGCTCCCGCGCAAGGACATGATCCAGTTGCCGGTGGTGTCGCTGGAGCGCAACTGGTACGAATGGGTGGCGGGCGTCTACATGGACGAATTCGCCGAATGGCACGGCAAGGACCTGGTGGTGCGTGAAAGCATGACCGACACCGTGCCCTCGGCTGGCGTCGGCACCTGTTTCTCCCATCGCGCGCTGCGGGTGCTGGCCGGCACCACCGAAAACCAGCCATTCAACACCGACAGCCTCACCGAGGACTACGACGTCGGCGCGCGGCTGGCCAAGGTCGGCATGAATGCGATCTTCGTGCGTTTCCCGGTGCAGTTTCGGGTGCTGCGCAAATCCTGGTTCCGCAAGCCCTATGAATCGACTCTGACGATGCCACTGTGCGTGCGCGAGTTCTTCCCGGATACCTTTCGCACGGCGTTCCGGCAAAAAGCCCGCTGGACCCTGGGCATCGGCCTGCAAGGTTGGGAACAGATGGGCTGGAATGGCTCGTTGGCCAACCGCTACCTGCTGTTTCGCGACCGCAAAGGCGTGGTGACGGCGTTCGTCAGCATCATCGCCTACGTGATTCTGGTGCAACTGCTGGGCTTGATCATTCTGCGCAACAGCGGCTGGTGGGACATCACCTTCCCGACGCCCTTTGAAAGCAACGACCTGATCAAATACCTGCTGGTGGCCAACGGCATTGCCCTGCTCTGGCGGATCCTGCACCGGTGTTACTTCACCACTGTGCTGTACGGCTGGCAGCATGGCTTGCTGTCGATCCCGCGCATGCTGGTGGGCAACTTCGTCAACTTCATGGCCGCGTCCAGGGCCTGGCGGATGTTCCTGGTGGGCAAGGTGATGAATCGCAAACTGGTCTGGGACAAGACCATGCACGACTTCCCTTCCACCGATCTGGTGGCCATCGCACCACGCCGTCTGGGCAGTGTGTTGCTGTCCTGGCAGGCCATTACCGATACCCACCTGCAAAGCGCCCTGGACCAACAACAATCGCGCAACATGCCGCTGGGGCGCATTTTGCTCAATAACGGCTGGCTGGACGACGAAACCCTGGCCGAAGCCATCGCCTTCCAGAATGACTTGCCCAGGGTCTTCGACGTGGCGCAAAAAGCCGCCGCTTCAACGTCGTCACTGACTGGTGAATTTGCTCTGCGCTGGCGGGTAATACCTCTGGGCCGCAACGCTGACGGCTGCGAACAGATCGCCGTTGCCAACCCCCTGTCCGACGAAGGCCTGCAACAGATCAGCATTGAGCTGGGCAGCGAGCCGGTGCAGTTGATCGCCCGGGAAAGTGAAATTCTCGCGCTGTTGCGCCAGTTGCCGGAACGCAACGGCCACGCCGTACCCAATGCCAGTGCACCGCTGCTGGGTGACTTGCTGATCGAAATGGGCCTGCTTGATCGCGATCAGTTCAGCCGCGCCATGTTGCAGTATCAACCGCAGCACCACGGTCGGATCGGCGATTACCTGGTCGACAGCGGCGTGCTGCCCCGGGCCACTATCGAACAGGTGGCGGCGCGTCAGCACAGCGTCTACCCCATGGAGCTTCCGGCATGAACCGCGCCCTTTTGACCCTATTGGCCACGGGACTGGGCCTGATACCGGCCCTGGCGGCTGCCGAAACCTTGCCGCTGCCGTTGTCCGGCCCGGCCTACACCGCCGCCAACCAAGCCTACAGCGCCTACGAGCGCAAGGACTACGACCTGGCCATCGCCAAAGCGCGCGAGGCCCTGCGCCTGCGTGCCGACGTGACGCGTCTGCACACCCTGATCGCCATGGCCGAACGAGACAAGAAACTGCGCGACCAGCCCCGCGTCGCTAGGTCATCGCGCGCCGCTCCTGCGGCACCGGGTTTCGTGGCCGCCTCCCAGGCCTACAAGGCTTACGATCAAGAACAGTTCGTTTTGGCCGCGCAAGCGGCTCGTAAGGCCATCGCCCAGGCACCCCGGCGCCGGGAGTATCGGTTGTTGCTGATCGATGCCCTGCAGCGCCAGCATCTTCTGGTCGAAGCCGACCAGGCTGTGGGCGATGCGCTCGGGGTCTTCGCCCACGATGACGCGCTCCTGATGCGGCGCAAAGACATTCGCCACCAATTGGCGGCACCGCTGGCGGTCCAGGGCTACCGCGCCCTGCAGCAGGGCAACCGAACCCTGGCGCTGGAAAAGGCCCGCAAAGCCGTGGCCTGGGCGCCGGAAATCGCCGCCAACCAGCAACTGCTCGACAGTGCGTTGCTTGATGCCAATGATTCCGAGGCACCGATCCTGGAGTGCCAGGAAAGCGCCTTCGGCCTGACGTGCGCCACCCGGCCGGTCAACACCGGTAAGCAGGCACCGATCAGCGACTTGCAGCTTGCTTATGATTCGGTCCGCAGCGGCGATGACGAGACGGCCCACGCCGCGTTCCGCAAGGCTGACGCCGCTGACCCCCTTAAGCCGACGGCAGCCCAGGACGCCGCCTACAACGCCATGCGTGTCCATGAAGACGACGAAGCCGTGGCGTATTTCAAGCGCGTGATTGATGGGCAAAAAACGGCAGAAACGCCTATGTCCGCACAACAACTGTTCGATACCCGTCGCACCGTGGGTGACGTTTCGCGCAGGATGGGCCTGACCAGCACCACCAGCTATCGCGGCAACAGTTCCAGTGGCCTGAGCGCCGCGCCGAGCCCTGGGAGCAGCGGCAGCCAAAGCAATGATTTGCTGCAAAACAGCACTGAGCTGTCCTGGCGCCCATTGGGCTATCGCAACGCGCGGTTTGTCGAGCTCTACGGGCGCGTCACCGACACCCTGTGGAGCAAGAACAGCGACTCGGACACTGGTGCAGACGCCCTGCAAGGCGCACTCGGTGTCCGGATCAAACCCTTCAGCTCCGTGAACATCATGGCCGCCTTTGAACGCACCTTCCCTCTCGGGTCTTCCAATGTCGAGGGCGACTGGCTGGCGCGCCTGGGCTACGGCTCGAGCATCGGCACCGACCTGCGGGTCGATGCGCCCAGTTGGTGGACTTCGCAGCTGTATGCCGAAGTCGGTCGATACATCAACGACTCGCGCAATTACTTCAACAGCGAATGGCAAGTGGGACGCAGCTATGCCATCGGCGGCACCGGCTCGCGCTGGGTGACCTTCCCCCATGTCGTGGCGGCGATCGACTACGATTCGAAGATGAAGAGCGAATCCAACGGTGGCTTTTCGTCTGGAGACGCAGGAGGAATCGGGCTGGGAAACAACGTGCGTTATTGGTTCCGCGAAGACGGCTACAACGCCCCGCGCTCCTATGTGGATTTTTCCCTGCAGTACAGGGCCAGGGTGTTTGGCGAGGAACGCGCCAAAGGCGTGTTCGCTCGCTTGACCTACTCCTATTGAGGCCGTTGATGTGATGTGCAATTGCAGGAAGACGCTCGTTTGAAAATCTTCGGCCATTTTATCAGTCGCACGGCTGTGGCGGCGCTCTCGCTGGCCACGGCCCTCGGCGCAGGCACAGGGACGTATTACATGATGAACCCAGAGGTTGCACCGGACATCGTTGGCATCGTCTGGCAGCCAGACAACCAGACCGTGGGAATCAAAGGCAACTGGGAAAAGCTGGGGGTGCGCGAGCTGCTGGTGCAATGGACGGTGGTGGACGATCAGGCCTTCGTGCCCGGCACCGGCCTGCCCAGCGTGCCGCTGCTGCCTGACTGGGCGCGCATCGCCAAGGCGCCCTGGGCTCAGGATGTCATCCTCGGGCTGGCCGGTCATTTCAGTGAAAACCGCTCCAGGGACAATATTGAGCAACTGGCCGCGGTGTCGGCGCGCATTGCCCGGTTGCCGACTCCGCTGCACGTGACCGGGTGGTATTTTCCGGCCGAGGTCGATCCCAGTTGGTCTCGCGCCAAGGAACTGCCCGCCCTGCTGGCCAAGCTGCCGCGCCCGTTGTGGATCAGTGTCTACGACGGCGCCAACATCGGCCCCGCCGCCACTGCCGATTGGCTCAAGCAATGGTTGCCGGACGACATTGGCGTGTTCTTCCAGGACGGCGTCGGCGTCTACGCCCGCACCGCCCCGGTGGCCCGCGACTACGCCGACGCCCTGCGTGACCGGCTCGGAAAGGACCGCGTGCGGATCATCGTCGAAGCCTTCCGCCCCAAGTTCGGCGGCGGCTTTCGCTCAGCCACGGTTGCCGAACTCACACCACAACTGGCTGCCTATGCCGGCTATCCGCTGTACCTGTTCGACGGCCCACATTACCTGACGCCTGAGTTGGTGGAGCAGTTGGAGCAATCCTTGGCCAAGCCATGATCATGCTTCTCGGCCTTCGCCCCAGGCCCGGCCTCAGAGATTTGTATCGCTGTGTATATGAACTGCGCATGGATACGAAACCGCTGACTTCGAGCCTTGCCGACACACAACGTCGATACACCTGCGCGTTTAACTGTGATCACCAGACAGCAGCACACCCGCTGCCACTGGCTCACTCAATCAAGCGCAAGGAGAATCACCATGTTCAATTTCTCGAAAGTTTCGTCTCTGGCAATCGCCCTGGCACTGGTGGGCGGGCTCGGCCTGTCGAACGTCGCTTCGGCCACGGCCATGAGTGCAGCGACGCATGGTCAGGCTGCACAACTGCTGGTTGAAGGTGGCTCCGATCGCCTGAGCCAGAACCGCGTGGCCGAAGGTGGCTCCGATCGTCTGCTTCAGAACCGCGTGGCTGAAGGAGGCGCTGATCGTCTTCAGGAGCTGCGCGAACGCAACGCTTAAGGGTTGATAGTCATGCCGAGCGCGACGTGGTGCTCACACCAGGTACTGTTTGAACCACTCAAGGGTGCGCCCCCACGCCAGCTCGGCAGCCGCTTCGTCATAGCGCGGGGTCGAGTCGTTGTGGAAGCCATGGTTGACGCCCGGATAGATATAGGCCTGATAGGTCTTCTTCCCGGCCTTGAGTGCTGCCTCATAGGCCGGCCAGCCTTCGTTGATGCGGGTATCGAGTTCGGCGTAGTGGATCAGCAGCGGTGCCTTGATTCGCGGCACGTCCTCAGGCTTGGGTCCACGCCCATAAAATGGCACCGCCGCGCCGAGCTCGGGATAGGCCACGGCAGCGGCATTGGCCACCCCGCCGCCATAGCAGAAACCGGTGATGCCGACTTTCTTGCCGCCGATGGCCTCATGTTTCATCAGAAACTCAACGGCCGCGAAAAAATCGTTCATCAGCTTCTCGGGATCAACCTGCGCCTGCAGCTCGCGCCCCTTGTCATCGTTACCCGGATACCCGCCCATCGAGGTCAGGCCATCCGGCGCCAGCGCCACGAAACCGGCCTTGGCCACGCGCCGGGCGACGTCTTCGATGTAGGGGTTCAAGCCACGGTTCTCATGGGCGACCACCACACCGGGCAGCGGGCCGCTGGTCTTGGCTGGTCGAACCAGATAGCCGCGCACCTGACCGTGACCGTTGGGTGAGGGATAAGTGATGTACTGCGCCACGATGTCCGGGTCGGTGAAGTTCACCTGCATGGCCTGGGCATAGTTGGGGCTCAACGAGGCCAGCAGTGCGCCGGCTGTCAGCCCGCCCACCGCAAACTGACTGGCCCGCTCCAGGAAGATCCGTCGGGATATCTGGCCGTGGGCATAAAAGTCATAGAGTTCGAGCAGTTCGGCGGGAAAGTCCTTGGCGGTCAGGCGAGTCATGGTTCGATCCTCTTCGGGGATCGAAAAATCATAGACGAGAAAAAACGCCGCTCGGTGAGCGTCGTACTGTTCACTTAAAAAACGGCGCTTCTTCCGAGATGGGAAGGCGCCGTTTTTTGGGGTTTTTCTTGGATTTTGGTTGGTGTGTATATCCGTTTCTGCGGTAACGGCTACTTAGGGTTACGCCCTTACGGCGTGTCACTGTTGAACAGCTTGCGCGGCCCGGCGAAAAGTAACCAAAACGCTCTTGCCCCACCACTGCGTGATGCCTGCGTTCGGCCAGCGCGGTTTAACGGGGCGCCTAAGATCAAAAGCCAAAGCGAGGCGGCCTGACAGCCGGCCTAGTTTGGAGTGGACGCGTTCCTCCTGTGGGAGCGGGCTTGCTCGCGAAAGCGGAGGGTCAGTTTGCAGTGATGTTGGATGTACCGGCGTCATCGCGAGCAGGCTCGCTCCCACAGGTTTTTGTGTCGCTTGCAGATACTGTGAACACTCACACATCCATGTGGGAGCGAGCCTGCTCGCGATCGCGGTGGTTCAGCTGCATAGATGTTGGACGTGTCACGCTCTTGCTTTGCTTTGGATCTTGATCTGGACGCCCCCGTTAACCACACTGCCTGCGTTCAGGCATGCCGAGCCTAGGCGAGGCAAAATAAAACTCAAAAAAACGGGCTTCCCCTTCAGAGGAAGCCCGTTTTTTTAGTGAACAGCATTACGCTCGATGAGCAGCGTTTTTTACTTCACCAGACAGCGTCCGGTTTACAGCGCCATGTCGGCCGCCGGGTTGCTTTGCGGGGCAGCGGCCGGCTCGGTCGGTGCAGGAGCGGTGCCCTGCTGGCCGATCGTCGGCGGCGTGTCCAACTGCAGGACTTTGCTGGTGTAAGCCCACTCCTGAGCCACACGCTCAGGGCTTTCGTTGAGTTTGGTGCCGTAGCTAGGCACGATCTGATGCAGCTTTTCCTGCCAGGCCGGGCTGGCGACCTTGTCCTTGAAGACCTTCTCAAGCACGGTCAGCATGATCGGCGCAGCGGTTGAGGCACCTGGCGAAGCACCCAGCAGAGCGGCGATGCTGCCGTCCTGGGAGGCGACCACTTCGGTGCCCAGTTTCAGGACGCCGCCCTTCTCTTCGTCACGCTTGATGATCTGCACGCGCTGGCCGGCCTGCCACAGACGCCAGTCTTGCTGTTTGGCGTCCGGGAAGTACTCCTTCAGGGCGTTGAAGCGATCTTCGTCCGACTGCATCAACTGGCCAGCCAGGTATTCAACCAGCGGGTACTGTTCAATACCGACCTTGGTCATCGGCCACACGTTGTGGGTCGTGGTGCTGGTCAGCAGGTCAAAGTACGAACCGTTCTTCAGGAACTTGGTGGAGAAGGTGGCGAATGGGCCAAACAGAATGACGCGCTTGCCGTCGAGCACGCGGGTGTCCAGGTGCGGAACCGACATCGGCGGTGCGCCAACCGAAGCCTTGCCGTAGGCCTTGGCCAGGTGCATTTGGGCGATGGTCGGGTTCTCGGTCACCAGGAACGAGCCGCCTACCGGGAAGCCGGCGTATTCACGGGCTTCCGGGATGTCGGCTTCCTGCAGCAGGTGCAAGGCACCGCCGCCAGCGCCGATGAAGACGAACTTGGCGTCGGTCTCGGTTTCGCTACCGTCCTTCAGGTTCTTGTACGACACGCGCCAGCTGCCGTCTTCGTTGCGGGTAATGTCCTGCACTTCGCTGGACAGCTTGAGGGAGAAGTTCGGCTTGGTTTGCAGGTGAGCTGCGAACTGACGGGTGATTTCGCCGAAATTCACGTCGGTGCCCAAGGGACTCCAGGTGGCCGCAACTTTCTGGGCTGGGTCACGCCCTTGCATCATCAGCGGTACCCACTTGCTGATCTGCTCGCGATCTTCGGAGTACTGCATGCCGGCGAACAACGGGCTGGCCTGAAGGGCTTCGTAGCGCTTCTTCAAGAACGCGATGTTGTCCTCACCCCAGACAAAGCTCATGTGCGGCGTGGAGTTGATGAACGAGCGCGGATCTTTCAGCACACCGTTCTTGACCTGCCAGGCCCAGAACTGACGGGACACCTGGAACGCCTCGTTGATTTCGATGGCCTTGACGATTTCGACCTTGCCATTCTTGTCTTCGGGCGTGTAGTTCAGTTCGGCCAGCGCGGAGTGGCCGGTACCGGCATTGTTCCAGCCGTTGGAGCTCTCTTGAGCAACACCGTCCAGGCGCTCGACCATTTCCATGGTCCAGTCCGGTTCCAGCTCATTAAGCCAGATGCCGAGTGTCGAGCTCATGATGCCGCCGCCAATGAGCAAGACATCCACTTTTTTTGCCTCGGCGGCGTGCGTGGTCGCAAGACCCATCGCCATCGCCAGGCCCAGCAGCGCCGTGTGTGTTTTCTTCAACATGTGTGTATCCCTAGGGTAGAACGCCATTCCGCCCACCAGCCCTGCAATGATAGACCACACCATGGCCTGCAAACGGCATCAAGGGGGTCGAGACGGGACTGGAGGAAGGACCTACAGGGGCCGAGAAACATCGGCCTCTTGTTTATGTCTCTCCGGCGCTGACTTCTTGTAGGTCTTGGCTTCAGCTGGGTGAGGGACACTGCAAAACGCTTGTAATCGGACCTGACGTGGCCGTGCCCGATTGTCGCAGCGGGGGGAGTTTACAGAATGAACTAAACAGACCGAAGCCCCTTTTTTCACTCAAGGCATAAACACCGACCAAATGAAGGCGTTTTGATAGCGCACTGACTGAAAAATGTGGGAGCGAGCCTGCTCGCGATGGCGGTGGCGCATTAGACAGTGATGTAAGCTGACCCAGCGCTATCGCGAGCAGGCTCGCTCCCACAGAGGATCGTCGGTGAAGTCTGACGCCATCTCCCCACTCGCTACCCGAGCAACTGACTCAACACCGCCCGCAACTTGCCGGGCTTGACCGGTTTGTTGAGCAGTGGCGCATTGAGTTTGCGCAAGGCGCGGCGGCACTGGTCGCTGCGATCGGCGGTGATGATCACCGCCGGTATCGTTTGCTGGAAATGTTCGCGCAGGTGTTTGACCACTTCGCACCCGACCACGCCATGATCCAGGTGGAAATCCGCCAGGATCAGCTCCGGCGCGCGGCCTTGCAGCACGTCAAAGGCACCCGCCTCGTCCGTGGCGACCAGCACCTCGCACCCCCACTGGCCCAGTAGCGCGGCCATGCTTTGCAAAATGCTCAGCTCATTGTCGATCACCAAAAGCCGGCGCCCAGGCAACGGATTTCCGGCGACCGCCTGTACGGGTATCCGGGGCATGGGAGGCGGTCTTTCAATCGACAATGGCACCTCAATGCTGAATACCGATCCGCGCCCCGGTCGGGAACGCACCTGGACCCGATAACCGAGGATATGGGCGATACGCTCGACAATCGCCAGCCCCAGGCCGACGCCCTTGCGGTCCGCCGCGCGGCCCACGTCCAACTGGTTGAACTCCAGGAAAATCGACTCCAGGCAGTCGGCGGCAATGCCGCGCCCGGTGTCCCAGACCTCCAGGCTCAAGCGCTCGCCCCGACGCCGCGCGGCCAACAGGATGCCGCCCTCGGCGGTGTAACGACAGGCATTGCTGAGCAGGTTGCGCAGGATCCGGGTCATCAGCCGCAGGTCGGTCATCACCGCTTCGTCGCCGAAACGTACCCGTAGCTCCAACCCGGCAGCGCCAGCCACCGATTGGAATTCCGAAACCAGCGGCGCCAGCAGCTCATCCAGCCGATACGGCGCCAGGTCCGGCTTGACCGCAGCCTGGTCCAGCCGGGAAATGTCCAGCAGGTCGGTGAGCAAGTCCTCCGCACCTTCGAGCGCCTGATGGGTGCGCTCCACCAGCACCTGCTCGGAGGTGGGCAGCGTGCGCTCGCGTAATGTGGCGATCAACAGGCGTGCGGCATTGAGCGGTTGCAGCAGGTCATGGCTGGCGGCAGCCAGGTATTTGTCCTTGCTGCGGTTGGCCGCCTGCGCAGCGTCCCGGGCGTCGCGCAGTTGTTGCTCGATCAGCTCACGTTGGGCGATCTGTTGCTGCAGGTTATGGTTGGCCTCCAGCAGCGCGTCGGTGCGTTCGGCTACCCGCTGCTCCAACTGGTCATTGAGCTGTTGCAAGTGTTGCCGGGCCTGTTCCAGCTCATCGAGGCGCGCGGCCAGTTCCGGGTAGTGGCTCTTGCGCGTAGAGTGATTGCCCAGTCCCAGCAGCCCGGCCAGGGCTTTTTGCTGTTCGTCAGAGGGCTTCGCCATAGACGACCTCGACATCCCGCTGGCTCGACTCCCGAGGGTTGGTGAGAATGCACGGGTCATGCATCGCATGTTGCGACAGGAACGGAATATCCGAGGTACTCACCCCGTGCAGCCCCAGGGTTTCGTGAAAGCCGATGGTGCGTTTGAGGGCAATCAGGTGTTCCACCAGCCGGGTACGGATCTGCCGGTGATTGAGGCCACGGCAATCAATGCCCAGCGTCTGGGCAATCACCTTGAAACGGTCGGGCGCCGAGTTGTAGTTGAACGCCACCACATGCTCCACCAGCACCGCGTTGCACAAGCCATGGGGCAAATCCAGGAAACCGCCCAGGCTGTGGGACATCGCGTGCACCGCGCCGAGAATCGCATTGGAGAACGCCAGGCCGGCCTGCATGCTGCCCAACATGATCTTTTCCCGCAGGGCGACATCCGCCGGGTTGGCGATCATCTGCACCAAGTTGCCGTTGATCAGGCGCATCGCCTCCAGCGCATGGGGGTCGGTGAGTGGGCCGTGGCCAGTGGAAACAAACGCCTCGATGGCATGCACCAGCGCATCGATGCCGGTGCAGGCTGACAGGAACGGGTCCATGCTCAGGGTCGTTTCCGGGTCGATCAGCGACACGTCCGGCACCGCGGCCTTGCTGACGATGGAAAACTTCATGCGCTCTTGCTGGTTGGAAATGATCACGAACTGCGACACGTCCGCCGAGGTGCCCGCGGTGGTGGGAATCAGGATCAGCGGTGGACTGGGCACCTGCAAGGTGTCCACGCCTTCGAATTCCAGGATATTGCGACCATGGGCCACGACGATGCCGATGCCTTTACCGCAATCCATTGGGCTGCCGCCACCGACCGCGACGATCACATCGCAGTGGTTTTCCCGGTACAGCTCGGCTCCGAGCATGACTTCTTCGACACGAGGATTGGGTGAAACGGCACTGTAGATGCAGTAATCGATGGCCTGGGCCTGGAGGCTGGCCTCGACGTCGGCTACCCATCCTGCAGCGATCACGCCGGGATCGGTGACGATCAGCACCTTGCGTGCGCCGAACGTCTTGGCGTAATTGCCGACATTGTGCCGGCAGCCGGCGCCAAACATGATTTCAGGTGAAACGAACTTGCGCAGCGGACTGAGACTCTGGCTCATCGGTAAGCCTGTTCTTATTGTTTCGGGAATACCCTGAGCCTAAAGCATCCCACCGTGATTGCAATCAGACCAAATGGGTAGCCCGGCCTGAACCTCTCAGACCGGGCCAGCGCTCATCGGTTGGCGAAGTACATCGTCACTTCAAAGCCTATACGCAGGTCGGTGTACGCGGGTTTAGTCCACATGGGTCTTTCCTCTTCTTGTACCGGGCCATTCCGGCAAAGTCATTAATGCACAGGACGCCCGAGGCTCGAATGCTACTTTCGAAGCGGTGGGCGGGGTGCGTTGGTACTACTGGAGAAGCGAGCACTTGTGGCGAGGGAGCAGCTCCCGCTGGGGTGCGCGGTAGGAGCTGTCGAGCGGAGCGAGGCTGCGATCTTTCCCCAGACACTTGAGTCTTAAGCGGAAAATCAAAAGATCGCAGGCTTCGCCAGCTCCTACAGGGCCTGTGCCGCCGCTTTCGCGAGCAAGCCCGCTCCCACAGGTTCTGCAGTGTTGCTAAATCAGAAGAACCCCAACGGATTGATGTCGTAGCTCACCAGCAGGTTCTTGGTCTGTTGGTAGTGGTCGAGCATCATCTTGTGGTTCTCCCGGCCGACGCCGGACTTCTTGTAGCCACCGAACGCGGCGTGGGCCGGGTACAGGTGGTAGCAGTTGGTCCACACACGCCCGGCCTTGATCGCCCGGCCCATGCGGTAGGCGCGGTTGATGTCGCGGGTCCACAGGCCGGCACCGAGGCCGAACTCGCTGTCATTGGCAATCGCCAGGGCTTCAGCTTCGTCCTTGAAGGTGGTGATGCCGACTAC
The DNA here is from genome assembly GCF_900113505.1 of Pseudomonas sp. NFACC45. Taxonomy (NCBI): domain Bacteria; kingdom Pseudomonadati; phylum Pseudomonadota; class Gammaproteobacteria; order Pseudomonadales; family Pseudomonadaceae; genus Pseudomonas; species Pseudomonas sp. NFACC45. The sequence goes on along the minus strand of NZ_FOPO01000005.1, from coordinate 439,781 downwards.
CGGGCCGAAAATCTCCTCCTGGAACACGCGCATCTTGTTGTGGCCCTTGAGCAGGGTCGGCTGGATGTAATAACCACTCGCCAAGTCGCCCTCAAGGCGCTCTGCCGCACCGCCGGTGAGCAGCTCTGCCCCTTCTTGCCGGGCAATCTCCAGGTACGAAAGGATCTTGTCGTATTGCTGCTCGGAGGCCTGGGCGCCCACCATCGTGTCGGTGTCCAGCGGGTCGCCGCGCTTGATTTTGGCGATCTTCTTCATGACTTCGACCATGAACGGTTCATAGATCGACTCCTGCACCAGAGCCCGCGATGGGCAAGTGCAAACTTCACCCTGGTTGAAGAACGCCAGCACCAGGCCTTCGGCAGCCTTCTCAATGAAAGCCGGCTCGGCCTGCATGATGTCTTCGAAGAAGATGTTTGGCGACTTGCCGCCCAGTTCCACGGTAGACGGGATGATGTTCTCGGCGGCGCATTTCATGATGTGCGAGCCGATCGGGGTAGAACCGGTGAAGGCGATCTTGGCGATGCGCTTGCTGGTGGCCAGGGCCTCACCGGCTTCGCGCCCGAAACCATGGACGATGTTCAACACACCGGCCGGCAGCAGGTCGGCAATCAATTCGACGAAAATCATGATCGACAGCGGCGTCTGCTCCGCCGGCTTGAGCACGATGCAGTTGCCAGCGGCCAGGGCCGGGGCAAGTTTCCAGGCAGCCATCAGCAGCGGGAAATTCCATGGAATGATCTGCCCGACCACACCCAGCGGCTCGTGGAAATGATAGGCGGTGGTCAGCTCATTGATCTCGGCTGCCCCACCCTCCTGGGCGCGGATGCAGCCGGCGAAATAACGGAAGTGGTCGGCCGACAGCGGCACGTCGGCGTTGAGGGTTTCGCGCACGGCCTTGCCGTTGTCCCAGGTCTCGCTGACGGCAAGGATTTCCAGGTTCTGTTCGATACGATCAGCGATCTTCAGCAGCACCAGGGAGCGGTCCTGGGCCGAGGTCTTGCCCCAAGCATCGGCTGCGGCATGGGCCGCGTCCAGGGCCTTGTCAATGTCGGCGGCGCTGGAGCGCGGAAACTGTGCAATGACTTCGCCGTTGACCGGGGACGTATTGGTGAAGTACTCGCCATTGACCGGCGCGACAAATTCACCGCCGATGAAATTGCCATAACGCGGTTTGAAGGTAACGACGGCGCCTGGGGTTCCGGGTTGTGCATAGATCATGATGGGCCTCTGCCTGGTCGATGCCTGTCACGGGACAGGCGATAGACCGATGGTAGACAGCCCCGCCTGCCGGACGAATGCGTCGTTGGCAGGGGGGCTCTCGTTATTTGGTCGTAGATTTTCAGGGTTCTGCATTCGACAGCCCCCGTAGGAGCTGTCGAGTGCAACGAGGCTGCGATCTTTCCACAGACACTTGAATCTCAAGCGAAAGATCAAAAGATCGTCCGAACGCGGCCCGAGCCTTCGCCAGCTCCTACAGAGCCGAGCGGGATCAAGCTTTCGGCACGCTTCAGCGCTTGGCCACCAGATCCTTCGGCAACTTGAAGGTCCAGAGCATCCCGCCCTGGTTGAAGTCCTTCACGCGCTTGGCCACTTCGCCGCCCCACAACGGCACCGCGCCGCCCCAGCCCGAGAGCACGGAGACGTATTGCTCGCCGTCCATCTCCCAGGTGATGGGCGAACCGAGCACGCCGGAGCCGGTCTGGAATTCCCAGACCTTTTCCCCGGTCTTGGCGTTGAAGGCCTGCAGGAAACCTTCAGGCGTGCCGGTAAACACCAGGTTGCCCTTGGTGGTCAGCACCCCGCCCCACAGCGGCGCGTAATTTTTGTGGCGCCAGACTTCCTTGCCGGTCTTGGGGTCGATGGCCCGCAGCACCCCGATGTAGTCCTCGTTCAGCGGCTTGATGGTGAAACCGGCCCCCAAGAACGCCGCGCCCTTCTTATAGGCGATGCCTTCGTTCCAGATGTCCATGCCCCACTCGTTGGACGGCACGTAGAACAACCCGGTGTCCTGGTTGTAGGCCATGGGCATCCAGTTCTTCGCCCCGAGGAAGGCCGGTGCGACAAACACCGAGCCGCCCTTGGCTTCGCTGCCCGGCGCGCCCGGACGACCGGCCTCGTTGTAGATCGGCCGCCCGTCCTTGTCCAGGCCACTGGCCCAAGTGATCTTGTCGACAAACGGGAAGCCACGGATGAACTTGCCATTGGTGCGATCGAGCACATAGAAAAAGCCGTTTCGGTCGGCAGTGGCCGCAGCTTTGATGTCCTTGCCGCCTTCCTTGTAATTGAAGGAGATCAGCTCGTTGACGCCGTCATAGTCCCAACCATCGTGTGGCGTGCTCTGGAAGTGCCATTTGATGGTGCCATCGTCCGGGTTCAGGGCCAGACGCGATGAGGAATAGAGGTTATCGCCAGGGCGCAAGTGGGAGTTCCACGGTGCCGGGTTGCCGGTGCCGAACAGCAGCAGATTGGTTTCCGGGTCGTAGTAGCCGCCCAACCAGGGCGCGGCACCACCGGTTTTCCAGAGATCCCCCGGCCAGGTCTTGCCGGCTTCACCGCCGGAAATGCCGTTCTCGATAGCCTTGCCGTCCTTGTAGACGTAGCCCATGTGCCCTTCCACGGTCGGGCGGGTCCACAGCAGCTCGCCGTTTTTCGGGTCGTAGGCGCTGATCTTGCCCACCACGCCAAACTCACCGCCCGCCACGCCGGTAATCAGCTTGCCATTGACGATCATGGGCGCGGCGCTGATGGAATAACCTTCCTTGTGGTCAGCGACCTTCTTGCTCCACACCACCTTGCCGGTGTCCTTGTTCAGGGCCACCAGCTTGGCGTCCAGGGTGCCGAAATACACCAGATCGCCATACAGCGCCACGCCACGGTTGATCACGTCGCAGCAAGGGCGGATGTCATCGGGCAGGCGCGCGTCGTACTGCCAGAGTTTCTTGCCGGTGCGTGCATCCACCGCGAACACCCGCGAGTAGGAACCGGTGAGGTACATCACCCCATCCTTGATCATCGGCTGGGCCTGCTGGCCGCGCTGCTTTTCGCCGCCGAAGGAGAACGCCCAGACCGGCCGCAGATCCTTGACGTTGTCGATGTTGAGGGTCGCCAGTGGACTGTAGCGCTGGCCTTGGACGCCCAGACCGTTGGTCACGATCTGCTGCGGGTTTTTCGGGTCCTGGAGAATTTCCTGATCGGTCACGGCGGCCGAGGCCGAACCGGACAGCAGCATGGCACTGAGCAGCAGGCTCACGGCGAAGGGTTGGCGACGTGCGGGATGACTCATGACGGCTACCTCTGCGGTTATTGTTATACCCGGGAAATTTTCCCGGTCTGTCGCAGATTCTTGGCCCCGCAGCCCCTGACAACAATTGCCCGCTGTGCTGAGTTTTCTAGTTCCTTGGTACAGGTGAGCAATTTGTGACGAGGAAAGTTATCCCGATGGATTGCTGTAGGAGCTGCCGAGTGCAACGAGGCTGCGATCTTTTGATCTTTCACTTGGGACTCAAGTGTGAGTGGAAAGATCGCAGCCTCGTTGCACTCGGCAGCTCCTACGAGTCAGTGATTGTCGATCCGCTTCATCTGACCTCGCTCATACCGCGGATACAGATGGCTGACACTGCGAATCAGCTCGTACCGACTCAGGCTGATCCCGGCAAAACGCTGGGGAATGGGGCTGCGGATCATCTCGGCCATGTCGTCGCCACGGGCCGCGCCGTCGCGCATCAGTTGGTCGAGCCAGCCGAGGTAGTCGCGCATTTGCAAGAAAGGCCGGGCATCGCTCGCCACTGGACCATGGCCGGGTACGATCTGCTTCCACTGCAGGCTTTGCAGGGTGTCCAGGTCCTCGAGCCAGACCTCAAGCCCTGGGCTGTTCGGGGTGGTCAGGGCCCGTTCGTAGAACACCAGATCACCGGCAAACAACACGCCGGTGGTTTCATCGAGGATCGCCAGGTCCGCCCCGGTGTGCCCGGCCAATGCCAGCAGACGCAACGAATGGTTGCCGACCTTCAGCGGCCCGGGAACCAGCACTTGGTTTGGTAACACCACTTCGGTGCCACGCATCCAGTCACCGACCAGCCGGTACATGTTCTCCGCTATGGCATCGCCCTGCTGGCGCAACAGGTCGGTGGTGCCCGCCAACGCGCCGAGGGGCACGTCGCTAAACGCCTGGTTGCCCAAGACATGGTCGGGGTGATGATGGGTCAGCAACACTTGGACCACCGGCTTATCGGTGGTCGCGGCAATCGCCTGGCGCAAGGCCTGCCCGTAGCGCCGGGACGGGCCGGTGTCGATGACCACCACGCCGGCGTTGGTGACAATGAAAGCAGTGTTGACGATGTTGCCACCGTTGGCCTTGGCAAAATTGTCCGTGCTGCCTTCCAGCAGCCAGGTGCCTTCGGCGATCTGTCGGGGCTTGAGTGAATAGTCCGCTGCGGCCCATGTCGGCAGGCACAGGCCGAGCCAGATCAACAACAACCAACGCATGGCGCGCTCCTTGTGGTCAGGGGACCGTTGCCTCGAATTCATTGCCGCTGTTGTCACGCAACAACAGGCGGACCTGTCCGGGCCCTTGAATATCGAAGCTCAGGTTGGGGTTTTCACTGACGGCCGCAAAGAGCTCCAGGCGCGCCAGTACCTGGCCGTCGGCGTCCAGCAACTGCGCCTGATTGAGGTAAAACTCCGGGATGCCGCTCACCAGCCCATTGTCCATCGGGTGGGCCACTTGCAGGCGCAGGCGACTGTCTTCACCTCTGGGGTAGCGGGCTCCCAGCACTTGGCCCAGGTGTTCTTCCCAGCCCGGCTGGGTGCGCACCACGCTTGGCGCGGTGCAGCCGCCACCGGCTGCGTCGATCAACGTCGAGCCGACGTGCCACAAGCCGTCACGGGTCTGCACGGCGGCGCGCAACGGCGTGGCCTGTTCGATACGAATGCGGATCGCCAGCCAGGGCAGCACCCGATCCCCCGGCTGGAAGTCGACAATTTTGGGCAGCGGGTTCAGTTCGGCCCAAACCAGCATGCGCACCACGTCGCCGGTGAACGCGCGGGCATCGATTTGCAGCGGCACCTGGCGCGCATCTTCGGCAAAAGGTGGCGCCAGCAAGCGGACCCGCTCGTCGAAGACGAAGGGCGCCTCATTCAGCAGTTGTTTGTGATAGAAGGCCCACATCACCGAGGGCACCGGGTCCTTCCCGGTCTCGAGCGCTGTCGCCGTCAACGGCAGGCAGCACAGCAGCAGACCCAACGCTCGCCAGTTCATCCCTGCGCTCCTATTGATACATGTCGGGCACTTCGTAACGCAGGCCGTAATGGACGTAGATGGTTTTGACACTGCCGTCGCGAATCAACCCTTCCAGCGCTTCTTCCACCGCATAAGCCAACTGGCGGTTGCTCTCATGCACCGCCATGCCGATTTCCCAGCGTTGCTTGCCCATGTTCGGGTAAGCATTTTCGGCCAATGCCAGTTGCGGATCGGCCGCCTCATGCAGTTGCCAGTCGATCTCCCCGCGCATGGCCATGACCGCGTCGACCTGCCCGGCCCGCATGGCCTTGAACGCCTGGCCTACGCCGGGGAAGTGATGGGTCTTGGCGCTGAGCATGCCGTTGAACACCGAGGTCAGGTAGAACGACGGCACGCTGTCGACCTCGACGCCAATGGGGTGCCGCTGGAACACCGCGACACTGCCGACGCTTTCCAGTCGTCGTTGGTCGTACGCCACTTGCCAGCACTCTTGCTGATAAGGTCCGAACATGGCGACCTGAGCATTTTCCAGTTCACCGATGTCGTTGCGCTTTTGCACGTAGTCGCGGTCGTAGGGCACGCGCATCATCAGGTCGGCCAACTGCCGACCATGCAGCGCGCTGCTGCGCCAGATGTAATCACGCAGGTCGTCATCGAGCTTTTCGCCGGGCGGTGCCCAGATCAATCGCAGACGCACACCAAGGGCTTTGGCCAGGGCCTGGGCCAGCTCCACGTCCACGCCCCGGGGCTGGCCATGGTCTTCGAAGCTGTAGGGGGCGAAATCCTTGTACACCGCCACTTTCAGTTCGCCGGCGGCGATCATTTCGTCGTAGTTGCGCACCTGCGCCTGTACCGTCTGACCCCACAGCAACAGGCTGCAAAATATCCACGCGAGCAGGCGCATGGCGATCACTCCTCGACGTGCACGCTGTCAAGATACGTGCGCACCGCCCACAAGGCTTCCTGGCTCAGGTAGTCGGCCATTTTCGGCATGTAGACCCGGCCATCACGCACCGCACCATGGCGCACGCGCTCGACGAACCACTCGTCGCCGACTTCGGCGGCGTCGAGCATGCGCAGGTCTGGGGCGATCCCGCCAGACTTGGCTTCCAGGCCATGGCAGGCCGCACAGTTCTGGTTGTAGGCCGAAGCGCCGATTTCCACGGCCCTGTCACGCTCGGGCGAACCACGGTACGGGTTTTGCGCTGCCCAACCGTCCGCATCCAGCGGCAAGCCGGTGTCCTTGACCGGGGTCAGACCCTTGGTTTCCACCGCCTGGGGCACCACGTCGCCATGGGCCCATACGGAGCCTGCGCCGGTCAGCCCTATCAGCAATGCGGTAGCGATGATGGCGTTGCGTTTTGTTGTCATTGTTATGCCCTCTGGATTGCACGCAAGACCTCCTTACAGAAGCCGTGCCGTCATCTTAGGAAGCACCTCGCCCCAGCCGAATGCTGCTTTGGTGGCCGCGATCTAGTTCCTTGGTAGCGGGTCATCCGGTGCGGTTCGCAAAGACAACCGGTTCGGGAAGTCTTCCCGGCAAGGGCGGGACTTTTTCCGTATCGGTACAGCCCTGGCGCGACCCAACCTAGTCAGGCCAAAACCTCACTGGGAAATCCCACCATGACAATAAAAACGCTACCTGCCCTCTCTTCCCTGACCGTTGCCTTGCTGCTGGCCGGCAGCCTGTCCCTGAGTCCGCAGACGAACGCCGCCGTCACCTGGGAAGACATCGCCAACGATCACCTCACCACCCAGGATGTGCTGCAATACGGCATGGGCACCAACGCCCAGCGCTGGAGTCCGCTGGCCCAGGTCAATGACAAGAACGTGTTCAAGCTCACGCCGGCCTGGTCTTATTCATTCGGCGACGAAAAGCAGCGCGGTCAGGAGTCCCAGGCCATCGTCAGCGACGGCGTGGTCTACGTCACCGGCTCATATTCGCGAGTGTTCGCCCTCGACGCCAAGACCGGCAAACGGCTGTGGACCTACAGCCATCGGCTGCCGGACAACATTCGTCCGTGCTGCGATGTAGTCAATCGCGGCGCGGCCATCTACGGCGACAAGATCTATTTCGGCACGCTGGATGCGCGGGTGGTCGCGCTGAATAAAAACACCGGCAAAGTGGTGTGGAACAAGAAGTTCGGCGATCACGCGGCCGGCTACACCATGACCGGCGCCCCAGTGCTGATCAAGGACAAAACCAGCGGCAAGGTGCTGTTGATCCATGGCAGTTCCGGGGATGAGTTCGGCGTGGTCGGCCAGTTGTTCGCCCGGGACCCGGACACCGGTGAAGAGGTCTGGATGCGGCCTTTCGTCGAAGGCCACATGGGCCGTCTCAATGGCAAGGACAGCACGCCGACCGGCGATGTGAAAGCACCGTCCTGGCCCGACGACAAAACCACCGAGACCGGCAAGGTCGAGGCCTGGAGCCACGGCGGCGGCGCGCCTTGGCAGAGCGCCAGTTTCGACCCCGAAACCAACACCATCATCGTCGGCGCCGGCAACCCGGGGCCATGGAACACCTGGGCGCGCACCGCCAAGAATGGCAACCCGCAGGATTACGACAGCCTCTACACCTCCGGCCAGGTGGGCGTCGACCCAAGCACTGGCGAGGTGAAGTGGTTCTATCAACACACGCCCAACGATGCCTGGGATTTCTCCGGGAACAACGAGCTGGTGCTGTTCGACTACAAGGACAAGGACGGCAAGCTGGTCAAGGCCACCGCCCACGCCGACCGCAACGGTTTTTTCTACGTGGTGGATCGCAACAACGGCAAGCTGCAGAACGCCTTCCCTTTCGTCGACAACATCACCTGGGCCAGCCACATCGACCTGAAGACCGGCCGTCCGGTGGAAAATCCCGGCCAGCGGCCGGCCAAGCCACTGCCGGGTGAAACCAAGGGCAAGCCGGTGGAGGTTTCACCACCGTTCCTGGGTGGCAAGAACTGGAACCCCATGGCCTACAGCCAGGACACCGGGTTGTTCTATGTCCCTGGCAACCACTGGAAAGAGGAATACTGGACCGAAGAAGTGAACTACAAGAAAGGCTCGGCCTACCTGGGCATGGGCTTTCGCATCAAGCGCATGTATGACGATCACGTCGGCAGCTTGCGGGCGATGAACCCCACCACCGGCAAGGTGGTCTGGGAGCACAAGGAAGCCTTGCCGCTGTGGGCCGGGGTGCTCGCCACCCAGGGCAATCTGGTGTTCAGCGGCACCGGCGACGGCTTCTTCAAGGCCTTCGACGCCAAGACCGGCAAGGAGCTGTGGAAATTCCAGACCGGCAGCGGCATCGTCTCCCCGCCCATCACCTGGGAGCAGGACGGCGAGCAATACATCGGCGTGACGGTCGGTTATGGCGGCGCCGTGCCGTTGTGGGGTGGCGACATGGCCGAGCTGACCAAACCCGTGGCCCAGGGCGGGTCGTTCTGGGTGTTCAAGATTCCAAGTTGGGATAACAAGGTGGCCCGCCAATAACCCTTGTGGGAGCGAGCCTGCTCGCGATGTCGGTGGTTCAGTTGGCAGTGATGTTGAATGTGCCGACGGCTTCGCGAGCAAGCCCGCTCCCACAAGGGATCTGCGGCGGACACAGATTTTGTGTCCGACAACCATCAACTGTGGGAGCGGGCTTGCTCGCGAAAGCGATGGTTCAGTCAGCGGTGATGTTGAATGTCCCGCTGCTATCGCGAGCAGGTTCGCTCCCGCAGCCAACCGAGTTCACTGTCATGAGATTTCTCCCTCTGCTGCTTCTGCTCATCGGCGCCCATGCCAGCGCCGACGACCCCGACACGCCCCTGACCGTCAACGGCTGCATCATCGCCGAATCCAGCCAATGCCCCGGGGCCGATCTTCGTGGCGCCCGGCTGGCCAACCAGGACCTGCGCAAAATGAACCTCAGCGGTGCCGACCTGCGCGGCGCCGATCTGCGCCATGCCCGGCTGGACCTGGCCAATCTGGAGAAGGCCCGTCTGCAAGGCGCCAACCTGACCCGCGCCAGCCTGCAGCAAAGCAACCTGCGCCTGGCGGACTTCAGGGGTGCCACCCTCAAGGCAATCCAGGGTTGGGGCCTGTTCGCCCAAGGCGCGCAGTTCCAGAAAGCCGACCTGAGCGCCGCGTATCTTCAATTCGCCCGGCTGTCCGGAGCCCGAATGCACGAAACCAACCTGCAAGCCGCCGACCTGGAAATGGCCTGGCTGAGCAAGGCAGACCTCAAGGGCGCCGACCTGCGCGACGCCAACCTGCAGGAAGCCAAGCTTGGCGAAAGCAACTTGGAAGACGCCAACCTGAGCGGTTCACGCCAGCATTATGGGAATTTTCAGGATGCGAATATGCAAGGCTGTACGGGCTGCCCGACGACTTGGGATTAGTACCCATTCAAGGACCGACACAGATCCCGTGGCGAGGGAGCTTGCTCCCGCTGGGCTGCGCAGCAGCCCCCATCCAGACAACTCAATCTTCCTGATGCACCGAAGCGATGGGTATTGGGGCTGCTTCGCAGCCCAGCGGGAGCAAGCTCCCTCGCCACAGTTGTGTATTGCTTTCAAGGATGGGATTCACCCCGCCACCCGCACCACGCCCATGTCGATCCCCAAATGCACCAGTTCGGCATGGGAGCTGACCTGCAGCTTGCTCTTGAGCAGCGTCAAGTGATTGGACACGGTCTTGGCGCTGATGCACAGCTGTTCGGCAATGGTGCGCGCCGGGGTGCCCCTGGCGAGCATGACGAAGATCTCCAGCTCGCGCTGGGTCATGCATTGCAAGCGCGGGTCGGTGTTGTGCCGGGTGCTGGCACAGGCCAACTGGGTGGCCAGGGATTGCTCGATATAGGCATGGCCGGCCAGCACCCGCCGCACCGCCTCCACCAGCACCTGGGGTGCCGAGTTCTTGGTCAGGTAGCCCGCAGCACCGGCGTCCAACGCCTGGCGGACCAACGGCAGTTCATCGTGCATGCTGAAGAACAACACCCGCAGTTGCGGCAGGCGCTGGCGCAGGCGGCGGGTGGTTTCCAACCCACTGATGCCGGGCAGGCCGAAGTCCATGATCACCAAGTGAGGCACCTGCTCCAGCACCTGACTCAACGCCTCCTCACCGGTGGCGGCTTCCCGCACTTGCAGGTCCGGCATCAGCGCCCGTAAAAGGCTGGCATAACCCTGCCGAACCACCGCATGATCGTCGACCAACAAGATGTTCATCACGCCTCCAGGGGAATATTCAAGGCCAGCGCCCACCCGGCACCGGGCTGGCTGATGATCCGTAGTTCGCCACCCAGGCTGCGGGCACGCTCGGCCATCGAGTGCAGGCCAACGCCCGCTCGATGGGGCCCGGTCGCTCCCCGGCCGTTGTCACGCACCAGCAACCGCAAGCGCCCGGCCCGATGTTGCAGGCGAATCCGCACCTGCGTGGCACCGGCATGCCGAACGACATTGGTCAGCGCTTCCTGCAACAGGCGGTACAGATGGGTCTTGTTCGAGCCGGACAACGGCGGCAACGACGTGTTGATCCGCAGCTGACAGGCGATGCCCTGGCTTTGTTGCCACTGAGCCACCAGCAGTTCGATGGCCTCGGACAGCGGCAGATGCTGCAGCACCACCGGATAAAGGTCTTGCACCAGTGCACGGAATCCCCGTTGCAGGTGCTCGCAATGATCCTCGAGCTGGCTGACGGTCTGCTCCAGCTTCGGCGGCTGATCGATCACCAGCCGCAGCAAGCACGCCCGGGCGCGGATCCCCGCCACGTATTGGCCCAGGTCGTCGTGCAGGGTCCGGGCCAGCTGCGAGCGCTCCTGCTCCTGCACGGCCAGCAGCGCTTGGGTGAGCCGGGTGTTATCGGCCTGTGCCTGGGCCAGGGCAGCGGTCATGCGATTGAAATGCCCCGCCAGTTGCCGGGCCTCCGGGATAGCGTCAGCGGCCAGCCGCACCTGCAGATCGCCGGCAGAGACCTGACGCAGGGCCTGCAGCAATTCATCAAGCAATCCCATGCCCCGGCGCACCGCCCAACGGATCACCAGCAGGCTGACCAACAGCGCCAGCGCACAGACACCCAGCAGTTGCACCAGGGAATCGAGGATTTCTTCGATTTCGTCCCGAGGATCGACCGCGATCCAGGCCCGACGACCGTCGGGCAAATCCACCACCTCGGCAGCGGGATCGTCGGCCAGTAACCAGCGGCCAAACCAGGCGGTCACCCCGCCCTCGATATTCACTGGGCGCATCTGCCCCGCCGCCAGCCAGTGAACCCGCACATGACGCAGACTGCCGGTCAGCCGCGACTGGAGACTGGCCGGGTTACGTTCGGCGGTTTCACTCAGGTAATGCACCACGGACTCGGCCGATTGCAGCTCGCGTTTCACATCGGCCGTGGCTTGATGCAGCAACAGGACCGCACAAGCCAGGGTGACCAAGGCGAAAAACGCCGTTACCCCGAGGTTGATTCGCCAGAGCGCTGACATGGTTAGTGCCCCGCTCCCTGGCCGGCACATAACCCCTTTGGGAGCGAGCCTGCTCGCGATGAGATCGGCACATTCAACAGCGCTGTCGACTGAACCACCGCTATCGCGAGCAGGCTCGCTCCCACAGGGGGACCTGTGTGCTCGCAGGTTTTGTGTTCGCGGCAGCTCTTTGGTTTGCCAGACAACCGATCCACGCCAATCAGACTCAAGATCAGCAACAACGGCAGCAGCAGGGCTTTGAGAATCCGCACGGTCTGTCCGCTCCTGATGAATGACGATGAATGGCATCCTAAAACCCCGGCGTCGACAACGGGTTACTACCTTGGTACTGGCCCGGCGGTACTTTCTGCATATTTCCCCCAGGGCGCAGGCTTCCTATGCTGGCGCTACCCGCAAATGGAGGTGTTATGCGCCGGCTCGTCAGTTACGCCTTGATCCCTTTGCTCGCAGCAGTCGGCGCCGGGTTGCCGGTCGTCGTCCAGGCTGGCGACGCCGCGCCGCTGCAGGTGCGCATCGGCTATCTGGGGTATCGCCCCGACCCGGGGCCGCTGCTGTCCAACGTGATTGAAGAACCTGCCGATGCCGGGCTGCGCGGGGCTGAACTGGCGATTATCGACAGCAACAGCACCGGGCGTTTTCTCAAGCACGATTACCAACTGCAAAGCGCCAGCGTCGACAACCCCGAAGCCTTGCTCCAGGCCGCCCGAGCGCAGCATGAGCAGGGCCTGCGGCTGTTTGTGGTCAACGCGCCGTCCGCCAGCCTGCGCCAGCTCAGTGCCGCCCTGCCCGACAGCCTGCTGTTCAACGCCGGCAGCGCCGACGACAGCCTGCGCAGCACCGATTGCCTGGGCAACGTGCTGCATAGCCTGCCCGACCGGGCGATGCTCGCCGATGCTCTGGTGCAATTCAGCGTCGTGCGCAAATGGCAACGAGCCTTGCTGATTGTCGGCCAGACCACCCAAGACCAGGCGTACGCCGCGGCATTGCGCCGGGCCATGAAGCGCTTCGGCATGAAGCTCGTCGCCGAAAAGGCCTGGCAGTTCGATAACGACCAACGCCGCAGCGCCCAAGCCGAGATGCCTGTGTTCACCCAAACCGCCGAATACGACGTGGTGCTGGTGGCCGACGAGCGCGGCGACTTCGGCGAATACGTGCCTTACCAGACCTGGTACCCGCGCCCGGTGGCCGGCACCCAAGGCCTGACCCCCACCGCCTGGCACAAGACCGTGGAAACCTACGGCGCGGCACAACTGCAAAAACGCTTCGAAGCCCTGGCCGGGCGCTGGATGAATGATCGCGATTTCGCCGCCTGGATCGCCGTTCGCAGCATCGCCAGCGCCGTGAGCAAACTGCGCCAGAACGATCCATTTGCGATCCGCCAACTGGCGCTGAGCGAGCAATTGCCGCTGGACGGTTTCAAGGGCCGCAAGCTCAGCTACCGGCCGTGGAACGGGCAACTGCGCCAGCCGATCCCTCTGGTTCAGCCGCGAGCGCTGGTAAGTACCTCGCCCCAGGACGGATTTCTGCACCCTTCCAACGAAATGGACAGCCTGGGCTATGACCGGCCTGAAGTGAGCTGTCGCTACCCCTGATCCCTTTCAGAACAACAATAAGGAAACCGCCATGTGCCGCTCGCTGTTGCAACCTGCCCTGCTTTGCCAGGCCCTCACCCTGGCGGCGACATTGCTCGTCGCCGGCCCCGCCGCCGCCAGCATCGCCTGGGTCTCCAATGAAAAAGACAACAGCCTGAGCCTGATCGACATGCAGAGCCTGGAGGTCATCGAGACCCTGGCGGTGGGCCAACGCCCCCGAGGCCTGTTGCTGTCCCACGACAACCGCTTGCTGTACATCTGCGCCAGCGATTCGGACCGGGTCCAGGTGATGGACGTCGCCACCCGCAAGATCATCAAGGAATTGCCCTCCGGCAAGGACCCGGAGCAGTTCGCCTTGCACCCCAATGACCGTTGGCTCTATGTCTCCAACGAGGACGATGCCCTGGTGACGGTGATCGACACCCAGACCTCCGAAGTGCTGGCCCAGATCGGCGTCGGCGTCGAGCCCGAAGGCATGGCCGTCAGCCCCGATGGCAAATGGGCGGTCAACACCAGTGAAACCACCAACATGCTGCACTGGATCGACACCAGCACCCAGACCTTGGCCGACAACACGCTGGTGGACCAGCGGCCGCGTTTCGTCGAATTCAGTCGCGACGGTTCGCAGCTCTGGGCCTCGGCGGAAATCGGCGGCACGCTGACAATTCTCGATGTCGCCAGTCGCCAGGTGCTCAAGACGCTGACGTTCCAGATCAAGGGCGTTCACCCCGACAAGGTGCAGCCGGTGGGCATCAAGCTCAGCGCCGATGGCAAATTCGCCTTCGTCGCCCTGGGCCCGGCCAATCACGTGGCAGTGATCGATGCCAAGACCTTCGAAGTGCTGGATTACCTGCTGGTGGGGCGGCGTGTCTGGCAACTGGCATTCACTCCCGATCAACGCCAACTGCTGGCCACCAATGGCGTCAGCGGCGATGTTTCGGTGATCGACGTGCAGAGCCGCAAAGTGCTCAAGTCGGTGAAGGTCGGGCGTTATCCCTGGGGCGTAGTGGTGACACCATGAACGCCCTGGAGGTCAGCGACCTGAGCTTCGCCTATGGCGCGCGCGAAGCCCTCAGGCAGGTGAGTTTCAGCCTCGCAGCGGGGCGCTTCGCCGCGTTGCTGGGCCCCAACGGTGCTGGTAAATCGACACTGATTGCCTTGCTCACGCGCCTGTACGACGTGCAGCGCGGTGAAGTGCGCGTCGGTGGTCATTCGTTGCAGGCTTCGCCGCGGCCGGCCCTGCGCCAGTTAGGCGTGGTGTTCCAACAGAGCACCCTGGATCTGGATCTGAGTGTCGAGCAGAACTTGCGTTACCACGTCGCGCTACATGGCCTGTCGCGGCGCCAGGGCCGTGTGCGTATCGACGCCGAACTGGCCCGCCAGGCGTTGACCGAGCGGCGCCACGAACGCGTGCGTGCCCTCAATGGCGGCCATCGTCGCCGGGTGGAGATCGCCCGGGCGCTGCTGCATGAACCGCGTCTGTTACTGCTCGATGAACCCAGCGTCGGCCTGGACCCGGCCAGCCGGCTGGCGCTGAATCAACACGTGCGCCAGTTGTGCCGCGAGGGCATCAGCGTGCTGTGGACCACGCACCTGTTGGACGAAGTACAACCCAGCGACGATCTGCTGATCCTGCATCAAGGCCGCCTCGTCGCCAGCGCACGCGCCGACGCCGTGAGCCAGGCACACGGCGGCACCCTCGGTTCGGCCTTCACCCACCTGACCGCAGCGGGAGTTCACCCATGAACGCGTATTGGCAATGTTTCAGCGGCATCGTGGTGCGTGAATGGCTGCGTTTCGTGTTGCAACGCACGCGTTTTCTCAGCGCCCTGGTGCGGCCGCTGCTGTGGCTGCTGGTGTTCGCCGCCGGCTTTCGTGCAGCACTGGGCATTGCCATCATTGCCCCCTATGACACCTACATCCCCTATGAGGTGTACATCGTGCCTGGCCTTGCCTGCATGATCCTGTTGTTCAATGGCATGCAGGGTTCGCTGTCGATGGTCTATGACCGGGAAATGGGCAGCATGCGCGTGCTGCTCACCAGCCCCCTGCCGCGGGCCTTCCTGCTGGCGAGCAAGTTGCTGGCAACCTCGCTGATCTCGTTGTTGCAGGTCTACGCCTTTCTCGCCATTGCCTGGCTGTACGGCATCCAGCCGCCGGCCATGGGTTTGCTGCTGGCGTTTCCGGCGCTGCTGCTGGTGGCCCTGATGCTCAGCGCCCTGGGCTTGCTGCTGTCCAATGCCATCCGGCAACTGGAGAACTTTGCCGGGGTGATGAATTTCGTGATCTTCCCAATGTTCTTCCTGTCCTCGGCGCTATATCCGCTGTGGAAAATGCAGGAGGCCAGCGTCTGGCTGTACTGGCTCTGCGCGCTCAGTCCGTTCACCCATGGAGTGGAACTGGTGCGTTTTGCGCTGTACGAGCAATTCAACCTGTTGGCGATGGTGGTGTGCCTGGGTTTGACCCTGCTCTTCGCCCTGCTGGCGGTGTGGACGTTCAATCCGCAGCATGCGGCCTTGCGCAAAGCGGGTTGACCTAGCCAATGCCAAATCTCCGGTGGGAGCGGGCTTGCTCGCGAAGACGGCGGCACATTCAACATAGATGCAAGCTGAACCACCGCTTTCGCGAGCAAGCCCGCTCCCACAAGGGTTATGCGCAGAACCCATGGCCAAAATTACTACTTTAGTACCGGTTTTCCTGTCTATGGTCGCATTCACAAGACCTCGACCCTGGCATGTAATGGGCGCATAACAAAAAGGATAAATGCCTATGCCCCGTTTGCTGGTGATCGTCTTGCTGGGCCTGTCGCTGAATATCGCCCAGGCGGATACTGCGCTGTTCTCCGCGCAGGGCTATCGCATTGCCCAGTACCGCAGCCCGACGCCCACCGCCGTGGACGGCGCAAAGATTCTCGATACCCCGGCCTTGCAACAACTGATGACGCAAACACCGGCCCCGATTCTGATCGACGTCTACCGCCGCCCCTGGCTCCAGGGACGTTTCATCGACAATGAGCCCCACGCCAATCTTCCCGGCAGCCTCTGGCTGGCCAATACCGGCGACGGTGACCTTGACCCAATCTGGCAGGATTACTTCACCCGCAGCCTGCGCAACGCCACCGCCGGGCGCGCGGATCGACCGCTGGTCTTTTATTGCCGCTCTGATTGCTGGTTGAGCTGGAACGCGGTAAAACGCGCCGCCGCGATCGGCTATAAACACTTGTATTGGTACCGCGACGGCCTCGATGCCTGGGAAGCGGCCAACCTGCCTGTGCAAGCGGCCCGGCCCGAACCCTTTCCCTGATCCAGACGAGTGCGTGCGACTGCCCCACCCATACGACAATAACGAGGTGAATGGCCATGTATAAAATCCTGATAGCCGACGATCACCCACTGTTTCGCGAAGCCATCCACAACGTCATCAGCGACGGTTTTCCTGGCAGCGAGGTGATGGAAACCGCCGACCTGGACAGCGCCCTGGTGCTGACCCGCGAGCACGACGACCTCGACCTGATCCTGCTGGACCTGAACATGCCCGGCATGCACGGCCTCAATGGCCTGATCAACCTGCGTAACGAGGCGCCGACCATCCCGGTGGTGATCGTCTCCGCCGAGCAGGACAAGCAGGTGGTGCTGCAAGCCATCACCTATGGCGCGGTGGGGTTCATCACCAAGTCCTCGCCGCGCTCGCAAATGACCGACGCCATCGAGCAGATCCTCAACGGTAACGTGTACCTGCCACCGGACATCATCCGCACGCAAAAAAGCCCGATGGGCCGGCGCCTGAACGAAACCCCGGCCTTTGCGCCCGAGCTGCTCCAGGCCCTGACCCGCAAGCAACTGCTGGTGCTGGAACGCATGACCAAGGGTGAGTCGAACAAACAGATCGCCTACACGCTGGAGATCGCCGAAACCACGGTCAAGGCTCACGTCTCGGCCATCCTGCGCAAGCTCAATGTGCACAATCGGGTGCAGGCGATTCTCAGTGCCGGGGACATTGATTTCGGGGCTTATCTGCGGCGTTGAACCGCTGACACACATCCCTGTGGCGAGGGAGCTTGCTCCCGCTGGGGCTGTAGGAGCTGTCGAGTGCAACGAGGCTGCGATCTTTCCCCAGACACTTGAGTCCCAAGTGAAAGATCAAAAGATCGCAGGCTTCGCCAGCTCCTACAGAGCCCAGCGGGAGCAAGCTCCCTCGCCACAATGGGGGGCCGGCTTAAGGATTGCGGGGCTGGCCCAACAAATGACTCATCGCAATCTTCAGCTTCATCGGCCGCACCGGCTTGTGCATCAGGGTGTGGCCGCGTTCGCGAATCTGCTGCTTGAGTTCGTTGCTGTAGTTGGCGGTGATCATCATGGCCGGGATCGCCGAGGCGCGACGGGCGTTGATCCGGGCCACCGCGTCGACACCGTTCTGCTCGTTGTCCAGGTGATAGTCGGCAATCAGCAGGTCGGCCTCGGCATGGTAGTTGTCCACCTGGCGCGCCAGATCCTGCTCCGACAGTGCAGTCACCACACTACACCCCCATCCTTCCAGCAGCGTACGCATGCCGGCGCAGATGGCCGCGTCGTTATCCAGCACCCAGATCCGGGCCCCGCGCAAGCGCTCGAGCATCGGCTCACTCATCGTAAGGATCGGTAACGGCTTGGGCGCGGTGGCGCTCAGGGGCACGTCGATGGAGAACACCGAGCCCTTGCCTGGCCATGAACGCACCTGGATCCGGTGCCCAAGGATCCCAGCGATTTTCTCGACGATCGCCAGCCCCAGACCCAACCCGCGATCCTGATCCGGGCGCTGCACATCGCCGCGCTTGAACTCCTGGAAGATCTCCTCCAGACGGTTTTCGGCAATGCCGATGCCGCTGTCCCAGACCTGGATGGACAAGCGCTGACGGTGCCGGCGACAGCCCAACACCACCCGCCCGCTGGGGGTATAGCGAATGGCATTGCTCAGCAGATTGCGCAGGATCCGCGCCAGCAATTGCATGTCGCTGCGCACCAGGGCCGAACACGGCACAAAGTGCAGTTCCAGCCCCTCACTGCGCGCCACCTGGACGTATTCGGCGGCCAGGTTGTCGAGCAACTCGCTGAGGGCGAACGGCGCGATATCGGCCTTGATCACCCCGGCATCGAGCTTGGAAATGTCCACCAGCGTGCCCAAGAGGTTTTCCACGTCCTGCAACGAGTGGCTGACGTTGCGCACCAGTTGTGCGTTCGCCACCGGCTCTCGGCGCTCGAGCAAGGCGCTGGTGAACAGCCGCGCGGCGTTGAGCGGTTGCAGCAGGTCATGACTGACCGCCGCGAGGAATTTGGTTTTCGACAGGTTGGCCTGCTCGGCCTCGCGCTTGGCCTCGCGCAAGCGCAACTCCACCCGGCTGCGCTCGTCAATTTCGCGCAATAGCTGATCATTGAGAGTGGTCAGTTCGGCGGTGCGCTCCTGAACGCGCTGTTCCAGGTTCTGGTAGGCCTGGTGCAGCGCCTCGGCGGTGCGACGCCGTTCGGTGATGTCGCGGATCAGTACGAAGATCCCCACCACTTCACCGTTGGCCAGCCGGTTGGGCACGTAGGAGCGCAGCATATAGCGCTCCTGGTTGTTGATATTGGTTTCGGCAAACTCGAACGTCACACTTTCCCCGGCCAGGGCGCGCGCCACGTAGGCCTCCAGGCGCTGGTAATGCTGTTCGCTGTGAGCCTCGCGCAGGCTCTGACCGAGCATCACGCCCCGGGGCCAGCAATACCATTGCTCGTAGACCTTGTTGGTAAATTCGTAGACCAGGTCGGCATTGAGGTAGGCAATCAGCGCCGGCACGTGGTCGGTGATCAGGCGGATCCAGCGCTCGCTTTCGCTCAGGGCCTCGGCGTGCTGATAGCGTTCGGTGATGTCAGTGAAGGTGTTGACGTAGCCGCCGGTGGGTAGCGGATGAGTGCGAATCTCCAGGACCCGGCCATCCGACAGACGCTGCTCGCTTTCATGAATGAGCCGGCCGTTGCTGTCGCGACTGGCCGGGGTCAACAATTGCAGTTCGCTGTCGGCGATCACCTCGCAAAACGGCCGATGGGCCGCCACTGGCGCCAAGCCGCTGAGCTCCAGGAAGCGCCGGTTCCATAGCTCCAGCACCCCCTGGGCATTGACCATGGCCACGCCCTGGGACAGGTTGTCCACCGCCCGCTGCAACAGGTGGGATTTCTGCGCGATAGCCTGTTCGCGACGCACGGTTTCGCTAAGTTTGACGTCGGTGATGTCGGTGAACAGGATCACCCGTCCACCTTCCTGGGTGGGCCGCTCGCTGACCTGCAGCCAGCGCCCGTTCTGCAAGCGGTACAGCACATGCTCATCGGCCTGGCCCCGAGGTTCTTCGCTGAACAACCCATTGGCGGTCATCAGTCGCTTGACCTCGGAAATGCGCATCCCGGCGATAATGCGCACGCGACTGTGGGCCCAAAACGCCTTGAAGCGGCTGTTGAACAGGACGATGCGTTGTTGTTCGTCGAACAGCACAAACGCGTCGGAAATGCTCTCAATGGCATCGATCAGGTGCCGATGGGCGGTTTCGGCGCGCAGCCGCGCTTCGCCCAGCAGGTGATTGCCGGCCTTGAGTTCGGCCATGGCCTGGTTCAGGGCGTCGGTGCGCTCGCGAACCTGCTCGGCCAGCACCACTGAATGCTGGAACGCCGCATACGGGTCGTTGCCCCGGGTCACGCCGGACTCCACCCGTTCGATCAAAGCGTCGTTGATCCGCCGCAGTTTGCGGTTTTCGTGCTGCAGGCTCTCGATCTGCGCTTGCAGCTCAGCGATGGCCGGGGACGCGATGGCGGGCAATGGCAACTCCGGTGAAGGTCTGGTTGATATGCATGCCATTGAACTGTTCTCCGTAGGTGTTGAAGCCCATCACGCGATGGTCGCGCAGGAACTGGCCGATCTGCTCCAGGCCGCCGCGATCTTCCAGCTCCAGGCGCCTGAGGAAGCAGTCACAGCCGATGGTCAGCAACAAGTCACCCAGACGCGCCTGCAAGCCACTGAACAGTTCTTGCAGGTTGTGCAGCAAAGGACCCGGGGTCATGGCCGTGAGCACGATGCCGTTCTCCACCGCGCAGTAAAAACTCAGGCTCAGGTCCGGGTGTACCTGCTGGATGGCCCGCACGTAATACTGGTCGTTGATGCGCACCGCCAGCGGATGGGCGGCAAACACCCGATAGTCCAGGGCGTTTACCGGCACGCCGATGTGCCGGGCATATTCCTCGGCGGCGGGCTCGGCGTTGAGCTCGTAAACCCGCCGAGAGGTGCTGTCGGCCCCGGTCACCACCAATTTCTCCTCCCGGGGCAGGATGTGATGGGTGGTGAACACCTCGAAATCCAGCCAGGTGTTGACCAGCACCACCACGGCCGCGCCGCTGTGAAACTGACCTTCGTAGTACACGTGGGTGTGAGTCAGGTAGTTGTCGTCGCCGGCCGAACCACCGAAATGCGGAATGTCCCCCAGTGCCGCGCTCAGCGCCGCCAGCACCATCTCCTCACGACTGGACAGACCATCGAGCAAGGTCAGGGCAAAGCTGTGGCCCTTGATCGGTGCCAGCGCATTGCTGCGGCAACCGCCGGCCAGGCGTTCGACCATTTGCTGGGCGTCGATCAGGCTGAAGTGCTCCATTTCACCGATCAGCTCGGCGGCAATGGAAAAATGCCGATGATCGAAACCCACCGCTGTGACGCAGTTGCGGCCATAGCCTTGGCTGGTGATTTCTCCAGCGCTGGTGCAGCCCACCAAGCGAATCCCACCGAAACTCTGTGAGAGCGCCTGGCCAAGCGCCGGTAAGTCGTATTCAGCGGAGCAGAAAAACAGCACGAAACCCAAATGCGGGTGCAGCAACTGCCGCGCCAATTCCTGGGCAACCTGCTGGACGTCCGTTGCCTGGGACATGGCGCTTATCACACCTTCGCTCTGGGCCTTTAGCATCTTCGCCTCCGACGGGTGCGTGACAGGAGCCTTGAGTGTACGAAGTCGCGCCCGACCCACGAATGCTACTTGGGTAGCGGGTAGACGCTTCCATGGGAGGAGAACAGTGGCGGCCCCTGCCGCGATGCGCACGGCAGGGGCCACCACAAAACCCTAGGGCTTACTCGAGATTGCTTTTTGTGGCGAGGGCGCTTGCTCCCGCTGGACAACGGTAGGAGCTGCCGAAGGCTGCGATCTTTTGATCTTCGCTTTGGACTCAATGGACAGAGCAAAGATCGCAGCCTCGTTGCACTCGTCAGCTCCTACCGCCCAGCGGGAGCAAGCTTGCTCTCCACGGGATAGGGCTGACCGGGATTACCAGGTCAACACCGCCCCCACCGCAAAGGTGTCGGTGTCTTCGTTCTGGGCGCGGGTGTCGTGGCCGTCGATTTCGAACTGGTTGTATTCGGCCACAAGCTTGAGGTTGTCGTTGACGTCATGGAACAGCGCGATGCCGCGGGTTTCATAGTCGGCACCGCTGCCCACCACGCCATTGCCGTCGTCCTCGGTCTTGCCGTAGGACAGCGCCAGGCGGTTCTTGCCCAGTTTGTAAGAGCCCTGCAACAGGTAGCCGGTGCTGTCAACATTGCGCAACGTCGCTTCGCCGGCGTTGTTGGTGAAGAACGGGTTGATGCCCTTGGCCTGGAACCCGGAACCGGTGAGCGACAGCCCGCCCATCTTCGCCTGTACGCCATAGCCCAGGCCTTTGGAGGTCACTGAGTCGACCGTGGTGTCGGTGTTGTCCGAGGTCTGGTAGCTGCCGTTGAGCCAGCTATAGATCTTCGCCCCTCCCAGGTCGAACTGGTAGGTCACCTCGCTCTCAGTACGCGGGTTTTCCTGGTAGGCCTTGCCGATGGCGCTGCTGTCGTTGGTGTCCACCGGGTCCATGATGCCCACCGCCACCCGCAGCCCATCTATCAGCGGCGTGCGGTAGGTGATCTGCGAAGTCGGGAACGGATACGGATAGCCGCTGCCGATGTTGCCGAACGACACGCCGCCGCCGTCCACCAGCCCGAGGGTGTCGCTGACCTGCCCGTACCCGGCCAGCAACTCGTCCAGCAGAATGTTGGAGCGGGCAAACAGACCGAAGTCCTTGCCGATCAACACTTCGCCCCATTCTGGGTTGGCCACGGTGCCGTAGAACTGTCGCACGTCAATGGCGGTGTCGGTGCCGTTGGTTTCGCTGTCGTTGATGGTCACCCAGAACGAGGCGCGGGCGCCGAGCTTGAGGTCATCGACCTGCTTGCCCATGTTGAAGCCCAGGTAGTTGGGCAAGAAGCCCATCTTGACCCGCGCCTGCCGGCGATCGAACTGCTCCCCTGCCCGGTCAACATCGCTGTTGACGTAAAAGGCGTTGATGTAACCATCAGTGGAAAAGGTGGTCTGGTCCTTGTCATACAGCATGATTTCGGCCTGGGCCCAGGGCGTCAGGCCCAGGGTCGAAAGACCGGCGATGACCGCAGGCAAAAAACGTTGGCGGGTGTTTTTATTGTTGTGCATGGCGCGCTCCGCAACATGAGACGGGATGTCGGAGGCGATTATCGAAAGGTGACAGGCCCGGTCATACGCTGCCTTGGAGGCAATTGGCGGATGCTTTGGCAGCGCCGGCCCGGCGCGGCAGTTTGGGTGTAAGACTACGATGTGACGGAGGGGCAATACTTAGGGCCTAACCCTGAAACTAAGGTGGGAGCGAGCCTGCTCGCGATGGCGGTGTGTCAGCCACCATAGACGCTGCTGACCCAACGCCATCGCGAGCAGGCTCGCTCCCACAGGATCCTTGGCTCAGAACCTCGGCTTGACGGTTTTCCAGTCCGGCTTGTAGCGCTGCATCTGCCGCACATCGTCGCGCTGGCGGATGCCGCAACTGAGGAACTGCTCATGCAGCTTGCCCAGTTGATCGCGGTCCAGCTCCAGCCCAAGCCCCGGTGCGCGGGTGATTTTCACGCAGCCATCGACAATCGGCAGCTTGCCGCCCTTGATCACTTCTTCATCCGGCTCCTGCCATGGGTAGTGGGTATCACAGGCATAGTCCAGGTTCGGCACCGCAGCCGCCACGTGGGCCATGGCCATCAGGCTGATGCCCAGGTGGGAGTTCGAATGCATCGACACCCCCAGGCCAAAGGTGTCGCACATTTTCGCCAGCGCCTGGGTGTCTCGCAGCCCACCCCAGTAATGGTGGTCGGCCAAGACGATCTGCACGCTGTTCAGCGCCACGCTACGACGGAATTCGTCAAAATCGGTGACCACCATATTGGTCGCCAGCGGCAGGCCCGTGCGTTTGTGCAGTTCGGCCATTCCCTCAAGCCCCGGCGTCGGGTCTTCGTAATATTGCAGGTCGTCACCCAGCAGCTCGGCCATGCGAATGGAGGTTTCCAGCGACCAGTTGCCATTGGGGTCAATGCGCAACGGGTAACCGGGAAAGGCCTGTTTCAACGCCTTGATGCAGGCCACTTCGTGTTCCGGCTCCAGGGTGCCGGCTTTGAGCTTGATGCTCTTGAAGCCGTAGTCCTGAATCATGCGCCGGGCCTGGGCGACGATCTGCTGTTCGTTGAGCGCCTCGCCCCAACTGTCCGGCGGATAGGGCGAATCGACGTGTTCGGCATATTTGAAGAACAGATAGGCGCTGAACGGGATCTCATCCCGAATCGCCCCGCCCAGCAAATCCACCAGCGGAACGTTCAGGTAATGGGCTTGCAGGTCCAGGCAGGCCACCTCAAACGCCGAGAAAGCATTACTCACCGCCTTGCTCGCATGGGAACCCGGTGCCAGCTCCGCACCGGCAACACTGGCGGGCCGGTGAGCGGCGACGGTGGCCTGGACGATGGCCCGCAACTGGTTGAGGTTGAACGGGTCCAGCCCGATCAACTGGCTTTGCAATTGCTGCTGGATCGCCAGGGCCGGCGCATCGCCGTAGCTCTCTCCCAGGCCGATGTAACCGTTGTCGCTCTCGATCTCGATGATCGAACGCAGCGCGTAGGGCTCATGAATACCGCTGGCGTTGAGCAACGGCGGATCGCGAAAGGCGATGGGTGTGACGGTGACGCGGGTGATCTTCATGCAGCGGCTCCGATCATTGTTTTTGTAGAGGACGGGACGATGATGGACGGAGGGTATTGTTCCCGTCTAATCTAACTTGGCACTTGATTGATACCTGGATTGAATCAATGTTTGAACTGGCCCAGCTACGCTGCTTCACCACGGTGGCGACCGAACTCAACTTCCGTCGCGCCGCCGAACGTCTGAACATGACCCAGCCTCCGCTGAGCCGGCAGATCCAGTTGCTGGAACATAACCTGGGTGTCGAACTGTTCACCCGCAGCACTCGCAGCGTGGCGCTGACGGCCGCCGGGCGGGCGTTTTTCATCGAAGCACAGAACCTTCTGGAGCAGGCGCAACAAGCCGCCGTGGCCGCCAAGCGGTTTGCCCAGGGTGACATCGGCTCGGTCACCATCAGCTTCGTCGGCAGTGCGGTGTATGAGTTTCTGCCCAAGGTCATCGCCGAAGCCCGCTTGAAACAACCCCAGGTAAAAATCGTCCTGTCGGAGATGAACACCTACCAGCAGCACGAGGCCCTGCGTGCCCGCCGCATCGACTTGGGGATCGTCCGCTCACCCCTGCTGGAAACCGGCTACGCCACCGAGTGCCTGGTGCGCGAACCCTTCGTCCTGGCCGTGCCGGCGGGTCATCCGCTGGCCAGTGCCGATTCGGTGGGCGTCGAGGACCTCGACGGTGAACCCTTCCTGATGTACTCCCACTCCGCCTACCCACCCTTCAACGAACTGCTCACCGGCATGCTGCGCTCGGCCCGCGTCGCGCCGCAGTTCGTGCAATGGCTGGGGTCCTCGCTGACGATCCTGGCGCTGGTCAACGCTGGCATGGGTCTGGCGCTCGTGCCCCGCTGTGCCACCAGCGTGGTGTTCAGGCAGGTGGTGTTTCGTGAGATCGATCTGGGCGAAGGGGTACAGAGCGAGTTGCACCTGGTATGGCGCCAGGACAATGACAACCCGGCGTTTGCCATGTTGCTGGAGGGCATTCGCGGCGCGGTTCGGGAGGGTCTCTGAATCTGAAGCCTACCGATGTCGCCCCTCGCCACACTAACCAAACTTGACGGCCTATTCCCGCCCACTCAAACAAGTTGTACGATGACAGACGAGATCAGCCTAAAATGCTCATCCGCTCCGATACCTACAAAAATAAGGAAATACCCATGAAAAAAGCCACATTGGTCATCAGCTTTCTGTGCCTGTTCAGCGGCTACGTCGCGGCTGCCTCTTCACCGGCCGAGCAGGAAGTGGCCCAGGCCGTCGACCATCTGACCCAAGCCATGCTGCACAAAGACATCCCACAACTCCAGGCACTGGCCGCCGAAAACCTGACCTACGGGCACTCCAGCGGGAAGATTCAGGACAAGAAAGCCTTCATTGCCGACATCGAAACCGGCAAGAGCGCGTTCAAGACCTTGGAAATGAAGGATCAGCAAATCACCCTGTCAGGCGATGTGGCCCTGGTGCGCCACCACTTTTCCGCCCAGGCGCTCAAAGGTACTGAAGTGGTTCCGACGGAAATCGAGAACTTTCAGATCTGGCAGAAGCAGAAGAATGGCAAGTGGTTGCTGATTGGGCGGCAGGCGTTTCGGTTCTGATACCGGGCTAGGCCGGGCACCTCTGCGGCAAGCGCGTTATTTGAGCCTCAGGTGATCCATTGTGGCGAGGGAGCTTGCTCCCGCTCGGTTGTGAAGCGACTGCAAAAAAGGGGCCGCTACGCAGCCCAGCGGGAGCAAGCTCCATCGCCACAAGGATGTCTGCTCTGCCCTGACGCCTTGCTTCAGACTCCGGCCCATTGCTGGCGGTACTGCAGCAGGAAATCGACAAAGGCGCGCACCCGCTGCGGCACGTACCGACCGTGGGGATACAGCAAGGTGAACGGACGTGAGCGCCCCGCGAAAGGCGCAAGTACCTCCACCAATTGCCCATTGGCCAGCTCCTGCTCCACGATGAATTTGTAGGTCTGGAACAAGCCGGCGCCATGCTTGGCCAGCGTCACGCCGCCGAGCACATCGTCCGAACAGCAATAACCCCCTTCGCCGAACACCTCCTTCTCCTTGCCTTCGACATTGAACAACCAGGAAATCCGCCGCCCGCTGCTGGGCAATTCGAACTGGATGCACTCGTGATCGTCCAGGTCTTCAAGGACCTGCGGCGTGCCGGCCTTGCGCAAGTAATCTGGGGACGCGACCACCACCAGTTTCGCGTCTTCCAGCAGCCGGGCGATCAGGGAGGAATCCGGTTGGGCCCGCACCCGAATCGCCAGGTCATAACCCTCGGCCACAAAGTCAATGTTGCGGTTGCTCAGGTGGAGGTCCACGGTCACTTGTGGGTACAACGCCCGAAATGCCGGCAGCAGCGGCAGGATCCGGTGATGAGCGTAAGTGGTGGGAAGGCTGATGCGCAGTTGCCCGGACGGCACCGCTTGCGCGCCCATCATCTGCTGTTGCGCCTCCACCAGTTGCGTCAGCGCCTGGCGGCATTGCTCGAAGTAGGTCCTGCCGGCTTCGGTCAGGCGGATGCTGCGGGTGGTACGCACGAAAAGTCGTGAACCCAGGCGCTCTTCCAGGCGAAAGATCGAGCGGCTCACTGCCGCCGGAGTAACACCCGCCAACTGCGCCGCGGCGGTGAAACTGCCCGCCTCTGCCGCCAGGCAAAACAGTTCTATGCTGCCCAGCTGCAGGTCTTCGAAATGCCGCTTCATGATTCGTTACACCGCGTATCAACTGAAGATTCCAGACACCTGTTTATCAGCCGCCGGCGTATAAATATAGTGGCCCTCGTGGCGCGGGAACCCTCCTGCGCTTATTTCTCATCAGCAGGAGTGCCTCATGCCTTTCGTCAATGTGCGTATTACCCGCGACGGCGTCACTCGCGAGCAGAAAGCCCAGGTCATTTCCGAGATCACCGAAACCCTTCAGCGGGTGTTGGGCAAGGACCCGCACTTGACCCACATCGTGATAGAGGAGGTCGATACCGATAACTGGGGATACGCGGGGATGACGACAACGCAATACCGAAGCCTTCCCAAAGAGTGACGTTCTGCCCTTCCAAGCCCGGTCTGATTGACCGGGCTTTTTTGTGCCTGCCAAGGAATATCCCTGTGGGAGCGAGCCTGCTCGCGATGGCGATGGACCGGTCACATTGATGTTGGCTGGGATACCGTCATCGCGAGCAGGCTCGCTCCCACATTGTATTGATTACATGACGTATCAACTCAAGTACCAGCCCCCATATTTATCAATCTCAAGCGCATCAATACCCTGATCCCAACCACCGCCAACATCGGCGCAACGGTTTCAATTCAATTGATCAGGAGTCCCATCATGAACCTCAACAAAACCGTCATCATCACCGGCGCTTCCAGCGGCATCGGCCTGGGTCTGGTCCAGGCGTTCCTGGATCGGGGCTATAACGTGGTGGGCAATGCCCGCTCCCAGTCCGGCCTGGACAGCGCCGCGCAACAGCTCGGCCATCCGGCGAATTTCCTTGGCGTGGCCGGTGACATTGCTGACCCGGCCACTTCAACCACACTTATAGCCAAGGCCATCGAGGTCTTCGGCGCCGTCGACGGACTGGTAAACAACGCAGGTTTCTTCCTGCCAAAACCCTTCATCGAATACAGCCCCCAGGACCTGGAAGCGCTGCTGGACACCAACCTCAAGGGGCTGGTCTACGCCAGCCAGGCGGCTGCCGCGCACATGATCGGGCGCCAGCAAGGCTTCATCATCAACATTTCGGCCGCCGTGGCCCTGCAACCGAACATCCAGGTGCCAGCGGCGCTGCCGGTATTGATCAAGGGCGGGGTCAACCAGATGACCCGCGCCCTGGCGCTGGAACTATCGCCTCACAACATCAAGGTCAACGCGGTTGCACCGGGCATCATTGACACGCCCATGCATGACCCGGCGCACCGCGAGTTTCTCAACCACCTGGCTCCGGCTGGTCGTGTGGGCACCATCAAGGAAATCGCCGAAGCGGTGCTGTACCTGGCAGGCGCTGATTTCACGACCGGCGCGATTTTGCCGGTGGACGGTGGGATGAGCACCGGCAAATGGTGAAAAAGAAAAACCCCGCAGGCAGGACCTGCGGGGTTTTCATGAAGCACAGAACTTAGAGCGTGTAGGAGATGCCGGCCTGCACGGTTCGCGGTGCGCCTGGGTAGGCATAGACGTTGCCGAAAGCGCCTTCTTCGTAGTCGGCGTCGAACAGGTTCTTCAGGTCCAGGTTGAGGCGGATCCGCTCGTTGACCTTGTAGTAACCGAGCAAGTCCACCACGGTGTAGCTGTCCATGGAGAATGCATTGGCCGCCGTCTGGCCGGCCCGTTCATCCACATACTTGGCGCCGAGTCCCAGGCCCAGCCCTTTGAGGCCGCCATCCTGGAACTCATAGACGTTCAACAGGCTGAAGGTGTTTTTGGGCACGTTGAGCAAGCGGGTGCCGGACGGGATATTAATGTCCTTGGTCACTTCGGCATCCACATACGCGTAACCACCAATCACGCGCCACTCCGGCGTCAAATTGCCTGCCACATTCAGGTCAAAACCACGGCTGCGCACTTCGCCAGCGGCCACGCTGAAGGCGGAATCCACTGGATCAGTGGTGAGCACATTACGCTTTTCGATCTGGTACACCGCCGCATCGACACTCAACTGACGGTCCAAGGCTTCCCACTTGACCCCCATCTCATAAGACTTGCCCTCTTCCGGCTTGAACCCGCCGCCTCCGCGACTGGCACCGTTGTTGGGTTTGAACGAGCGGGCGGTGTTGGCGTAGACAGCCACCGTGTCGGTCAGGTCGTAGATCACTCCCAGGCGTGGGGTGACGGCGTTGTGGCTGATGTCCCAGTTTCTGCTGCCCGGCTGCTGGGGTGGGGGTACAGGGACGAAGGTCTCGTATTCATGCTCAAAGCGCTCGAAACGCGCCCCCGCCAGCACCTTCAAACGTTCGGTAAGCGCCACTTGGTCCTGAATGAACACGCCGAAAGTTTTGAGGTTTTCCTGATCATCGGTGGGGGTGCGCGTCAACGCCGGGCGTGGCTGGCCATACACCGGATCGAAGATATCGATCGGGTAGGCACCGACGGCGCCGGAGGATCGCTTGATGATCGACTGGTAGTCGTAGTCTTCGTACTCGATGCCGGTCAACAGCGTGTGCTCGAACCCGCCCGTGGAAAAATGCCCGGTGAGGTTGAGTTGGGTGTCCCGGTCAGTCCACTCCAGTTTGCGATAGTTGAAGTTGCGCCCCAGAGTGCGCCCATCGGCAGCGATACCGTTACCTTCCACCGCGTTGCCCTGCAACGTGCCGTCCAGCCACTGGGTCCCACCGGCCAGGGTCCAGTCGTCGTTGAGCATGTGCTCGAAGCGCACCTGGAGCATGTTGTTGTCGTTGTGCAACTTGCCGGCGTCTTTTTCGCCGAAGAACGTATCGCGCGAGGCGGTGCCGCGCTGGCCGGCGTAGTGGGTCAGGCCACGGTCCAGCGGCGCATTGTTGCGCATGAAGTCGCCTTCGAAGGTCAGGCGCGTGGTGTCGTTGACCTGCCAGGTCACCACCGGCGCAATGCCGTAGCGTTCGGTCTCGACGTGGTCGCGGAACGTATCGCCGCCCTCGCCGATCACGTTCAGACGATAAGCCAGGCGCCCTTCTTCGTCCAGCGGGCCTGAGGCATCCAGGGTGCCGCGCCGCATGCCCTGGTCGCTGACCTGGCTGCCCAGGGTTACGGTGCGTTCGGCCAATGGTTGTTTGGACACCACGTTGAAGGTGCCGCCTGGATCGCCGCGACCGTACAGCATCGTCGCCGGGCCGCGCAGCACTTCCAGGCGCTCGATAGTGTTGGCATCAGGCATGTTCGGGTAACCGCGGTTGATCGGGAAACCGTTGCGGTAGAACTCGCCCGTGGTAAAGCCACGGACCGTGAACGTGGTCAGGCCCTGGCCGCCGAAGTTGTTCGCCCTGCCAACCCCGCCGGCGTAATCGAGTGCGTCTTGCAGCCGGGTGGCGCTGAGGTCTTCCACCACGTCGCGCGAAACCACGGAAATGGACTGTGGGGTTTCATGGATCGCGGTGTCGGTACGTGTCGCGCTGGCCGAACGGGTCGCGTGATATCCCTTGACGGGCCCCTGCGCGGACTCGATATCCGAAAGACCCACGATGTCCGTGGCTTGCAGTTCCAATGGCGCGGAGGTTGCGGCCATGGGCTCGTCTGCCCACGTGGATACGGAATAAGCCTGGAGCACACACAGTGAAACGAGAATCCGACGCATCGATGCACAATCCTAATGAAAGTACGTCAGCCCCCCTGAGGCCGACCAAAATGTGTCGTGAAAGATACAGCAACTCATTCTTGTTTGATATAAATTCCTATTCATGCCCTCTATAAAATACCCTTGCAGAACAACGTGCCAACGGCACCGCAGGTCATGCCGGGGACAGCTCGACACGGCAGCGGGCAAAGTCGTATACCATATCCCCAACCAAGCCAAACGATCGCCGCCGTGACCTTATCCAAGTTCAATCTGCCTGACCTGGGCAACACCCCTTCCACCTCGGAAATCATCACCCGTCATCTGCGCGAAGCCATCGTGGCCGGGCATTTTGCCGAGGACGAGCCGATTCGCCAGGACGACATCGCGCGGCAGTTCAACGTCAGCAAGATTCCCGTGCGCGAAGCCCTCAAGCGCCTGGAAGCCGAGGGGCTGGTGATGTTCCAGCGCAATCGCGGGGCGATGGTCACACGCATTTCCGAGGCGGAGCTGGCGCAGATGTTCGAGGTGCGGATGCTGCTGGAAGACAAAGTGCTGCGCCTGGCAATTCCCCACATGACCGAAGAAACGTTTGCTCGCGCCGAAGGCATCTGCCAGGAGTTCATTGGTGAGGACGACGTGGGCCGTTGGGCCGAGCTCAACTGGCAGTTACATGCCTGCCTCTACGAGCCGGCGCAACGGCCCTTTCTGGTGGGTTTGATTCGTTCGGTCCACGACAAGCTGGAACGCTATTTGCGCATGCAAATGAGCCTGTCCGCCGGCAAGGACCGCGCCGATCACGAGCACCGGGAAATCATCAAAGCCTGCCGCGCGGGTGATGTTGAGCGGGCAGTGAAGTTACTCGATGAACATATCGCCGGCGTGTGCCGGACGCTGTTCGAGTTTTTGCCTGCCAGTCACTGATGGATCCGGACTGTGCCGATTTCGTCATGAGCACAGGCTAAATCCATCAAGCCGCCAGCCGCCTGCACGGGCCACGCTTGCGTTCACTCACCTGAACGGATGTGGCCTCCCATGAAACGCATCACCGTGATCGACTCCCATACCGGCGGCGAACCGACCCGTCTGGTCACCGACGGTTTTCCGGATCTGGGCCAAGGCAGTATGGCCGAGCGCCGCCAGCGTCTGGCGACACAACACGACGCCTGGCGCACCGCCTGCGTGCTGGAACCGCGCGGCAGCGATGTGCTGGTGGGGGCGCTGCTCTGTGAGCCGCAGGATCCGAGCGCCTGTGCCGGGGTGATCTTCTTCAACAACAGCGGCTACCTGGGCATGTGTGGCCACGGCACCATCGGCCTGGTGACGTCGCTGGCACACCTGGGCAAGATCGGCCCTGGCGTGCACACCGTTGAAACCCCGGTGGGCACGGTGCAA
Organism: Pseudomonas sp. NFACC45; assembly: GCF_900113505.1. NCBI lineage: Bacteria > Pseudomonadati > Pseudomonadota > Gammaproteobacteria > Pseudomonadales > Pseudomonadaceae > Pseudomonas > Pseudomonas sp. NFACC45. The sequence continues at coordinate 407,827 of NZ_FOPO01000005.1, read as the reverse complement.
GCGACCTTGCATGAGGACCGTTCGGTCAGCGTACGCAATGTACCGGCCTACCGTTACCGCAAGGCGCTGAGCCTGGAGGTGCCCGGTATCGGCCCGGTGGTGGGCGATGTGGCCTGGGGCGGCAACTGGTTTTTCCTGATCGCTGACCATGGCCAGCGCGTGGCGGGCGACAACCTCGACGCGTTGACCGCCTACACCTACGCCGTGCAGCAGGCCTTGGAACAGCAAGGTCTGCGGGGTGAGGACGGTGGCCTGATCGATCACATCGAACTGTTTGCCGATGACCCGCAAGCCGACAGCCGCAACTTCGTGCTCTGCCCTGGCAAGGCGTATGACCGCTCCCCATGCGGCACCGGCACCAGCGCCAAACTGGCGTGCCTGGCTGCGGACGGCAAACTGCAACCCGGGCAGATCTGGCGCCAGGCCAGTGTCATTGGCAGCGAATTCGAAGGCTCCTATGAGTTCAGCGGCGAGCGCATCGTGCCGACCATTCGCGGCCGCGCCTATATCAGCGCCGAAACCACGCTGGTCATTGAGCCGGATGATCCTTTCGCCTGGGGCATCGTCCCGTGAACCCCGGCCACGTCGCCGATGTGATCATCATCGGTGCCGGCATCATCGGCGCCGCCTGCGCCCGAATGTTGGCCCGGCGAGGCTTGAAGGTCCTGGTACTCGATGCCGGTTGGCACGGCGCCACGGCCGCCGGCATGGGCCACTTGCTAGTGCTGGACGACAACCCGGCGGAACTGGCCCTCAGTCAATATTCCCTGCAGCGCTGGCGCCAGTTGGCACCGGCCCTGCCCGACGCCTGCGCGTGGCGCAACAACGGCACCCTGTGGCTGGCGGCCAATGCCGAGGAAATGGCTGTTGCCCATAGCAAGTACCTGAATTTGCTGGCCCATGACGAAGACTGCGAGCTGATCGGTCGTACTGCCCTGCAGCAGCGTGAGCCGCAACTGCGCGAAGGTCTGGAGGGCGGCCTGCTGATCAAGGGCGACGGGATCCTGTATGCGCCGGCCGCCGCGCGCTGGATGCTGGACGAGGTCAATATTGATCAGCAACGCGCCCAGGTCGTTGAAGTGGACGGCCATCGGGTGCGTCTTGAGGATGGTCGCTGGCTGAACGCCGAAGCGGTGATTCTCGCCAATGGCATCCAGGCCACCGAGCTGTGCCCGGAGTTGCCGATCGAAGCCAAGAAGGGCCATTTGTTGATCACCGATCGTTACCCCGCCACCGTCTCCCACACCCTGGTGGAGCTGGGGTATGTCACCAGTGCTCACAACGCCAGCGGTCCATCGGTGGCATGCAATATCCAACCGCGTCCGACCGGGCAGCTGTTCATCGGTGCCTCGCGACAGTTCGGCACCGTCGACCCGCAGGTGGAGGGCTGGATGCTGGCAAAGATGCTCAAGCGTGCTGTCGACTACATGCCAGGCCTGGCACACCTCAACGGCATCCGCGCCTGGACCGGTTTTCGCGCCGCCAGCCCCGACGGCCTGCCGCTGGTGGGGCAACATCCGCAGCGCCCTGGCCTGTGGCTGGCGGTGGGTCACGAAGGCCTCGGTGCCACAACGGCACCCGCAACGGCTGACTTGCTGGTCGCGCAACTGTTCAATGAAACCTCGCCGCTAGCCCCTCAAGCTTACCTGCCACAGCGTTTCCTCGGAGAACCGGCCCATGCCTGAATTAGTCATCGACGGCCGCCCCTTGTCGGTCGCCAACGGCACCAGCGTTGCGGCGGCGTTGGCCTTGGGCGCGGACGGTTGCAGCCGCACTTCGGTCAGCGGCCAGCGCCGCGCGCCTCTGTGCGGCATGGGCATCTGCCAGGAATGCCGGGTGATAATCGATGGCCATCGACGCCTGGCCTGCCAGACGCTGTGCCGCGATGGCATGCGGGTGCAAACACAACCATGAACGAAACCACCGACCTGTTGATCATTGGCGCCGGCCCCGCCGGCATGGCCGCCGCCCTGGCTGCGGCAAGCAGCGGCACGCGCATTGTGCTGCTGGACGATAATCCATGGCCGGGCGGGCAGATCTGGCGCGACGGCCCCCAGGCTCACCTCCCTGCCGAGGCCCGACGTCTGCGCAACTCATTACAGGCCTGCGCCAATGTGCGCTGCCACGCCGGCACCCGGGTCATAGCCTGTGCCGCCGATAAAACCCTGCTGGTGGAAGATGCCGAACGCGGCTGGCAGATCACCTACCAGCGCTTGATCCTGTGCACCGGCGCGCGCGAACTGCTGCTGCCCTTCCCCGGCTGGACGTTGCCGGGGGTGACCGCTGTCGGTGGTTTACAAGCATTGATCAAGAGTGGTCTGCCAGTGCGCGGCGAACGGCTGGTGATCGCCGGCAGCGGCCCGTTGCTGCTGGCCAGCGCCGCCACCGCCAAACATCAAGGGGCGCAGGTACTGCGGATCGCCGAGCAGGCCAGTCGCGGCGCCGTCGCTGGTTTCGCCGCGCAACTGCCACGCTGGCCGGGCAAATTTTTGCAGTCATTGAGCCTTTTCGATCCGAACTACTGCACCGGCACTCATGTGCTGGAGGCCCTGGGTCGCGAGCGGCTTGAGGGCGTGCGCTTGCTACACCGGGGCGAGACACTTGAACTGGCCTGTGACCGTCTTGCCTGTGGTTTCGGGCTCATTCCCAATACCCAGCTCGGCCAGGCCCTGGGCTGCGGCCTTGAAGGCCAGGCGCTGGCTGTTGACGCCTGGCAAGCGACCACCCGCCGCGATCATTACGCCGCCGGCGAATGCACCGGGTTCGGTGGCAGCGAACTGGCGCTGGTGGAAGGCGCCATCGCCGGCCACAGCGCCGTCGGCAATAGCGTCGCCGCCCAACGCTTGTGGCCTCGCCGGGCACGCTGGCAAGGTTTCGCCCGGGCTTTGAACAAGGCCTTCGCCTTGGACCAGCGACTCAAGACCCTCGCTCGGGACGACACGCTGGTGTGCCGCTGCGAAGACGTGCCGTATGGCGAGCTGGTCGGCCACCAAGACTGGCGCGCAGCGAAACTGGCGAGCCGGTGCGGCATGGGCGCCTGTCAGGGGCGGGTTTGCGGTGCTGCGCTGGAACATCTGTTCGGCTGGCCCTCACCCACGCCGCGCCCGCCCTTCAGCCCGGCGCGGATCGAGACTTTGTTGCACCTGGAACAAACCCCGCCCGCTTGAGCCCGGCATAAGATCCCCCTGTGGGAGCGAGCCTGCTCGCGATAGCGCCGGCTCAGCAGCATTGATGTTGACTGACACTCCGCTATCGCGAGCAGGCTCGCTCCCACAGTTGCTTCGGGTCGTTCATAAACAACTGGGCGAACCACCGTGCGATTCCAAGGTGACAAGCCCATTATTTTCGATCGACACTGCGCTACCGCAAGCAAACTCGTTCCACCAGGAGGCGATGCTGGACCATGTACCCCACGCTCACGTCCTTCGCCCCCTGCGATTTGCCTACCCTGCTCAACAGCCTGCAACCCATCGCGCCGTTGCTCGACACCCTGTCGGACGTGGTGTTTTTCATCAAGGACAGCCAAGCCCGCTACGCCTTCGTCAACCAGACCCTGGCCCGGCGTTGCGGCTTCAAACAAAGCAGCGACCTGCTGGGCCTCACCGCCGAACAGGTTTTCCCCGAGCGTTTCGGCCCGTTGTACACCGAGCAGGACCGACGGGTGCTGGCCAGCGGCCGGGAACTGGCCGACCAGCTCGAACTGCACCTGTACTACGGCAACCAGCCGGTGTGGTGCCTGACTCATAAACTCGCCCTGCACCAGCCCAACGGCCAGATCGTCGGCCTGGCCGGGATTTCCCGGGACCTGCAACTGCCCCAGTCGAGTCACCCCGCGTTCCACAAACTGGCGGCGGTGGATGCTCATATCAAGCAGCACTTCGCCCACCCCATCAGCCTTGCCGACCTGACCGCCATCGCCGGGTTGTCGGTGGCGCAGTTGGAGCGCCACTGCAAACGCATCTTCCAGCTCACGCCCCGGCAGATGATTCACAAGGCACGGTTGGAAGAAGCCTCGCGGTTGTTACTGGACCACGACCTGCCCATCACCGAAATCGCCTTGCGCTGCGGGTACACCGATCACAGCGCGTTCAGCCGGCAGTTCCGTGCCTTGACCAGCCTTTCGCCCAGCCAGTATCGCGAAAATCAGCGCTGACCGGTGTTCCCTGGCGGGGCATGGAGCTGTCCGATTTGCTCCCATCTGTAACATCGCGTTGAAGCGATGCACGGCCCTGTTGCAGCCGCAAATCTTTTAACGCATGCACATCAACACCTTACCGAGACCTGCTGTCTCGACCTCAAATCGGCACGTTGTTTGCTTTATTTAATATCGTATACGAAATCCTCAATACGATATTTCACCCGCATTTATTCGACAGCGAGGCATTTATGAAAAACCCTGCATTGGCTGTAGCCCTGAGCGTTGCCCTCACGCCCCTTTTCATCGCCCCCGCTCACGCCGACAAACTCGACGACATCATCGGCTCCGGCACACTGCGCTGCGCCGTGACCCTGGACTTCCCGCCCATGGGTTTTCGTGACGCTGGCAATAAACCTGCTGGTTTTGACGTGGACTATTGCCACGACCTGGCGAAAGTCCTCGGCGTGGAACCCGAAGTGGTGGAAACACCGTTCCCGGACCGGATCCCGGCGCTTGTTTCCGGCCGTGCGGACGTGATCGTCGCCTCAACCTCCGACACTCTGGAGCGGGCCAAGACCGTGGGCCTGACCGTGCCCTACTTCGCGTTTCAGATGGTGGTGCTGACCCGCGACGATACCGGCATCAACAGCTACGACGACCTCAAAGGCAAACCTCTGGGTAACACCAGCGGCACCTACGAAGCCATCGCCCTGGAAAAAGACCAGAAGAGTTGGGGCAGCGGCAGTTTCCGCGCCTACCAGTCGCAGAACGACACGCTGCTGGCCGTCGCCCAAGGACACATCGATGCGACCGTGGTGACCAACACCGTGGCGGCCGCGACCCTCAAGTCGGGCAAGTACAAGAACCTGAAAATCGCCGGCAACGCGCCCTATGTCATCGACTACGTGTCCCTGGGCGCCAAGCGCAACGAGTACGGCCTGATCAACTACCTCAACCTCTTCGTCAATCAGCAGGTGCGCACTGGCCGTTACAAGGAGCTGTTCGTCAAATGGGTGGGCACCGACATCCCGCCGGCCGACCTGGTGGTGCCGCAGGTTTACTACTGAGGATTGGAACATGCCAAGCACGCCTACCCGTATGACGGGCCGAAGTCTGGTGGAGGGTGCCGCCCAGGGCGCCCTGCTGTACGCCGATGTGGGCCTGAGTTTCTGGGGCGGGGTCGATCCGGCCAGCGGCGAGGTCATTGACCGCCATCATCCGTTGAGCGGCGAACGCCTGGCCGGGCGCGTGCTGGCGATTCCCAGCGGGCGTGGCTCCTGCACCGGCAGCAGCGTGCTGATGGAGCTGATCAGCAACGGTCACGCCCCTGCGGCCCTGGTGCTGGCCGAGGCAGATGAAATCCTGACCCTGGGCGTGTTGGTGGCGCAGGTGATTTTCCAGCGTTCCCTGCCGGTGGTGTGTGTCGGGCGCGAGGCCTTCAACCGGTTGCGCGGTCAGGGTTTTGTGCGCATTGAAGGCGCTGGCCTGACCTTGTCGGGTCAGCGCCCCAACGATGGCTGGCATGGGCTGGACTTTCCAACCCCCGCGCTCAACTGTTCAACCATCAGCCTCAGCGAAGAGGACCAGGCGCTGCTCGATGGCAGCCACGGCAAGGCGGCCCAGGTCGCGATGCACATTGTATTGCGCATGGCCGAGATCCAGGGCGCCACACAACTGTTGGATGTGACCCAGGCCCACATCGATGGCTGCATCTATACCGGCCCGGCCAGCCTGCGTTTTGCCGAACAACTGGTGCAGTGGGGGGCGAAGGTGCGCGTTCCCACCACGCTCAATTCGATTTCCGTGGACCAGCGGCGCTGGCGGGAGCTGGGCGTCGACCCGGCCCTGGGTGAGCCGGCCAGTGCTTTGGGTGATGCCTACATGGCAATGGGTGCGCAGTTGAGTTTCACCTGTGCCCCCTACCTGCTCGACAGTGCGCCCAAGGCTGGCGAACAAATCGTCTGGGCCGAATCCAACGCCGTGGTCTACGCCAACAGCGTGCTCGGCGCCCGCACGCAGAAGTACCCGGACTTCCTGGACATCTGCATCGCCCTCTGCGGCCGTGCGCCGTTGACCGGCTGCCATCTTGACGCGCAGCGCAAAGCCGCGCTGATTATCGATGTGCCGCCGTTGGGGTCCGTGGACGACAGCTTCTATCCGCTGCTGGGTTATCACATCGGCAGCCTGACGGGCCGTCGCATTCCACTGATCCGCGGCCTGGAGCAAGCCGCCCCCACGCGGGATGACTTGAAAGCCTTCGGCGCCGCGTTCGCCACCACCAGCGCCGCGCCGCTGTTCCACATCGCCGGGGTGACGCCCGAGGCCCTCGACCCTGCCGACGTCCTGGCGCCAGGTATCAGCTTGGCGCAGGACACTGTCAGCGCTGCCGGCCTGCTCGCCAGTTGGCGCGAACTCAACAGCGCCCGGCACCGCCATGTGGACGTGGTCTCCCTGGGCAACCCGCATTTTTCCCTCAGCGAATTTGCCGCCCTGTCGGCCCTGTGCGCAGGCCGCCACAAACATCCGGATGTGGTGCTGGCGATCACCTGTGGCCGAGCGGTACTGGAACAGGCTCGCGAGGCGGGCCACCTGCAGGCCATCGAAGCCTTCGGCGCGCTCCTGGTCACCGACACCTGCTGGTGCATGTTGGGCGAGCCGGTCATCCCGCCCCACGCCACCACCCTGATGACCAACTCCGGTAAATATGCCCATTACGCGCCGGGTCTGGTCGGTCGCGGCGTGCACTTTGCCTGCCTCGCGCAATGCGTTGAAGCCGCGTGCAGCGCAACGGCCAACGGTCAACCGCCGACGTGGCTGCAACCGACTGTCCATACGGGGGGGCTGACCGATGTTTGACTACAGTTTCCAGTGGCGCCCGGCCTTGCGTGCCCTGCCCGACATGCTCGCCGGGGCCTGGGTCACTTTCGAGACCGCGGCGCTGTCGATGATCTTCGGCGTGCTGATCGCCCTGGTGCTGACGGTGATGCGCCAGGCCCGCCATCCGCTGCTGCGCGGCGTGGGCAACGGCTGGGTGTCGATCGCCCGCAACACGCCCTCGCTGTTCCAGATCTACATCCTCTACTTCGGCCTCGGCTCTCTCGGGCTGCACGTCAGTTCCTGGCTGGCGTTGCTGGCCGGGATCACCTTCAACAACGCCGGTTACCTGGCGGAAAACTTTCGCGGCGGCCTCAAGGCTGTGCCGAGTACGCAGATGCGCGCCGCCCGCTCCCTGGGCATGAGCGCCTGGCAGGCCTACCGAATGATCATCGTCCCGCAACTGTTGCGCATCGTGTTCTACCCGCTGACCAACCAAATGGTCTGGGCGGTGCTGATGACCTCCCTGGGTGTGGTCGTGGGCCTGAACAACGACCTCACCGGCGTCACTCAGGAATACAACGTCAAAACCTTCCGCACCTTCGAATACTTCGCCCTCGCGGCGCTGCTGTACTACCTGATCGCCAAGCTGATCGTCGGGCTGGCCCGGCTGTTGTCCTGGCGCCTGTTTCGTTATTGAGGTCTCGTCATGTTTGAAACCAGCCTCACCCTTAACGACCTGCTGTTCTTGCTCGACGGGGCCTGGGTCACGCTGCAACTGACCGCGTGGTCGATCCTGCTGGGCACCCTGGCCGGCTTGCTGTTCGGCCTGCTACGGGCATTGTTGCCTCGGGCCAGCCTGCCATTGGCCTGGGTACTGGACGTGTTTCGCAGCGTGCCGCTGCTGATCCAGTTTGTACTGTTCAACGCCCTCAAGAGCATCGTCGGCCTGAACCTGAGCGCCTTCGCGGTCGGTTGCATCGTGCTCGGCGTCTACGCTGCCGCCTACTTCACCGAGATCGTGCGCGGTGGCGTGCTGGCGGTGCCGTTGAGTACCCGGCGGGCCAGTCGCTCCCTGGGCCTGAGTTACCTGCAGGATCTGCGCTACATCGTCCTGCCGATTGCCACGCGGGTCGCGTTCCCTGGCTGGCTGAACCTGGTCTTGGGCGTGATGAAAGACACCGCGCTGGTGATGTGGATCGGCATTGTCGAACTGCTGCGCGCCTCGCAAACCATCGTCACCCGCATCCAGGAACCGCTGCTGGTGCTGTGCATCGCGGGCCTCATTTACTACGTCATGAGCCTGGTGGTCGCCCGCCTTGGCGCACGTCTGGAAAGAAGGTGGCAGGAAAATGATTGAGATCGAAAACGTACACAAATCCTTCGGCGAGCTGGAAGTGGTCAAGGGCGTGAGCCTGACGGTGGACAAAGGGGAAGTGGTGTCGATCATCGGCGGCTCTGGCTCCGGCAAATCGACCCTGCTGATGTGCATCAACGGCCTGGAACCGATCCACAAAGGCAGCATCCGCGTAGACGGCATCGAGGTCCACGACCGCGCCACCGACCTGAACCGCTTGCGGCAGAAGATCGGCATCGTGTTCCAGCAATGGAACGCTTTTCCCCATCTGACGGTGCTGGAAAACGTGATGCTGGCGCCTCGCAAAGTGCTGGGCAAAAGCAAGCAGGAGGCCGAAGCGCTGGCGCTGCAACAGCTGGAGCATGTGGGCCTGGGAGACAAGCTCAAGGCCTTCCCCGGCAAGCTTTCCGGTGGTCAACAACAGCGCATGGCGATCGCCCGAGCCCTGGCGATGTCGCCGGACTACATGCTCTTCGACGAAGCCACCTCGGCCCTGGACCCGCAATTGGTGGGCGAAGTGCTGGACACCATGCGCATGCTCGCCGAAGACGGCATGACCATGGTGCTGGTGACCCACGAGATCCGCTTCGCCCGGGACGTGTCCGACCGCGTGGCGTTTTTCTGCGACGGGCGGGTCCATGAGATCGGGCCGCCGGATCAGGTGATTGGCAACCCTGTGCAGCCGGAGACGGCGGCGTTTCTCAAGTCGGTGAAATAGCCAATGGCCCCATCGCGAGCAGGCTCGCTCCCACATTGTTCTGTGAACGCTACAGAACTCTGTGGGAGCAAGGCTTTCCCCCACATTGCTTTGTGGACGCCACAGAACGCTGTGGGAGCAAGGCTTGCCCGCGATGGGGCCCTACAGGACAACACAAGGATTTGACTCATGCGCTCATCAAAAATCATCCATATCGTCAGCTGCCACGCCGAAGGCGAAGTCGGCGATGTGATCGTCGGCGGCGTCGCACCACCGCCCGGCGCCACCGTATGGGAGCAGTCACGCTGGATCGCCCAGGACCAGACCCTGCGTAACTTCGTGCTTAACGAGCCCCGTGGTGGCGTGTTCCGTCACGTCAACCTGCTGGTGCCCGCCAAAGACCCACGGGCGCAGATGGCCTGGATCATCATGGAACCGGCCGACACCCCGCCGATGTCCGGTTCCAACTCGTTGTGCGTCGCCACCGTATTGCTGGACAGCGGCATCCTGCCCATGACCGAACCCCAGACGCGCTTGGTCCTCGAAGCTCCCGGCGGGCTGATCGAAGCGGTGGCCGACTGTCGTGACGGCAAAGTCCAGCGGGTGGAAATCAGGAACGTGCCCTCCTTCGCCGACCGCCTTGATGCCTGGATCGAAGTCGAGGGACTGGGGTCGCTGCAGGTGGACACCGCCTACGGCGGCGACAGTTTCGTCATCGTCGACGCCCAGCGCCTGGGTTTTGCCATCCGCCCCGATGAAGCGGCCGAGTTGGTGGCCGTGGGGCTGAAAATCACCCGGGCCGCCAACGAACAACTGGGCTTTGTCCATCCGTTGAACCCTGACTGGTCGCATATCTCGTTTTGTCAGATCGCCGCGCCCATCGTCCTGGAGAACGGCATTGCCAGCGGTGCCAACGCCGTGGTGATCCAGCCCGGCAAGATCGATCGCTCCCCCACCGGCACCGGTTGCTCGGCGCGCATGGCGGTGTTGCATGCCAAGGGGTTGATGCAAGTGGGAGAGCGCTTCATCGGCCGCTCGATCATCGGCTCCGAGTTCCACTGCCGTATCGATTCACTGACCGAAGTGGCCGGGCGCCCGGCGATTTATCCGTGTATCGCCGGGCGCGCGTGGATCACCGGCACGCATCAACTGTTGCTGGATCCAGAAGACCCGTGGCCGCAAGGGTATCGGCTTTCAGACACCTGGCCTGGCGCATGACTTTCGAACTTTGCACATCCCTGTGGCGAGGGAGCTTGCTCCCGCTGGGTCGCGAAGCGGCCCTCTGGATTTGCCTGACACCCCGAGTTGCCAGGTAGTTATTGGGGCCGCTTCGCAGCCCAGCGGGAGCAAGCTCCCTCGCCACAAAAGCTCTGTATTCGACTCAACTTTACCTACGTATATGAGAAATACCCTTAACCACCGGAGACAACCATGAGCAAACGCATCAACTGGAGCGGCGTATTCCCCGCCGTCACCACGCAGTTCAACGATGACTTTTCCATCAACCTGGAAAAAACCCATCAAGTGATTTCCAACGTCATTCGCGACGGAGTGTCAGGCCTGGTGGTCTGCGGTTCGGTGGGGGAAAACACCTCCCTGAGTGCCGAGGAAAAAATCGCCGTGACCGAAGTGGCGGTGGACGCTTCCCGGGGTCGGGTGCCGGTGATCTGCGGCGTGGCCGAGTTCACCAGCGTGCAGGCGGCCAAGGTCGCCAACGCCGTGCGTAAAGTCGGTGTCGACGGGGTGATGCTGATGCCGGCGCTGGTCTATGGCTCCAAGCCGTTCGAGACCGCCGAGCATTTCCGCTACGTGGCCCGGCATGCCGACGTGCCGTTGATGGTCTACAACAACCCGCCGATCTACAAGAATGACGTGACCCCGGACATCCTGATTTCCCTGGCCGATTGCGACAACGTGGTGTGCTTCAAGGATTCGTCCGGCGACACTCGGCGTTTCATCGACGTGCGCAATGAGGTCGGCGACCGCTTTGTGTTGTTTGCCGGCCTGGACGACGTGGTGCTGGAAAGCCTGGCGGTGGGTGCCGAAGGTTGGGTCTCGGGGATGTCCAACGTGTTCCCCCAAGAAGGCGAAACCATTTTCCGCCTGGCTCGCGCCGGACGTTATGCCGAAGCGATGCCGATCTACGAATGGCTGATGCCGATCCTGCACCTGGACGCCCGCGCCGACCTGGTGCAGTGCATCAAACTGTGCGAAGCCATCGCCGGTCGCGGCAGCGCCCTCACCCGCCCACCGCGCCTGGCGCTGCCGGAGGAGGATCGGGCGTATGTCGAGCAAATCATGGCCAAGGCCCTGGCCAATCGGCCGGTGTTGCCGGATGTGGGGCTTTAAGAACCGACCTGGCACTCCAGGTAGATAAAGAAATCCATGTGGGAGCGGGCTTGCTCGCGAAAGCGGTCTGTCTGGTAGGACTATGCTGTATGTGCCGCCGTCTTCGCGAGCAAGCCCGCTCCCACAGGATTTGTGGCGGCCATGACAGGGAGGCTTCCCATGAACTATTTCCTGGCCCAGGCCCTGAACAACCAATGGGCCAACCACAGGCTGCTCGGCGCCTGCGCGCAGTTGAGCGAGGCCGAATACGAGGCGCCGCGCACGGGGTTCTTCCCGTCCATCCAGGCTACGCTTTGCCACATCCTGGAGGTGGACCGCTATTATCTCACTGCTCTGGAAGGCGACCGTGACGGCCAGATAAAGGACTTCTCCCAGACGCTGGCCTTTGCGGCACTGAGGCACAACCAAACTCAAACCGACCAGCGGCTGGTGGCATTTTGCGAAGCCCTGCGGGAAAACGACCTCGCCCGCTTCGTCGATCTGGTGCGTGTCGACGGTGTGGTGCGCGAACGAATCGACCGGCTGCTGTTGCACCTGTTCGAACATCAGATCCATCATCGCGGACAGGTCCACACCATGCTCAGTGCCACCCACGTCAAACCGCCGCAACTCGATGAATTCTTCCTCGACTGCGACCGCAGGTTTCGCGCAGCAGAGGAGCAGGCACTGCAGCTCGGCGAAGACCGCGTCTGGCGCAACTACCGGCCGGGCTGAACCGATGATCCAACAGGAGACCTGCCATGAAACACATACTCGGTTGCATCGGCTTTTCGTTGATGCTGATGGCAACGACCGTCCTGGCCCACCACGGCTGGAGCGAGTACAACACTGACAATCCCCTGCAACTCAACGGAACGATAGAAGAGTCCGGCTATTCGCACCCCCATGGCTTCGTGCGCCTGAAAACGCCGGACAAAACCTGGACCGTGGTCCTTGCCCCGCCATCACGCATGGAGAACCGAGGCCTGAGCAAGGACATGCTCAAGCCTGGCAACCAGGTGGGTGTGGCCGGCTATCCCAACCGCAACAAACCCGATGAGTTGCGCGCAGAACGCATCACCGTCGACAACAAGACCGTCGAGTTGCGCTGATGCAGGCCCTCGAGGCAGGCAACGACCCGCAAGGCTGGTTGGACCGGCTGGAGGGTTCAGCCCTGGCGCAGGCCATGCGCGGCGACCTGTGGCTCTACCCGTCGGTTGAGGTGGTACACATCATCGGGTTTTCGCTGTTGGTGGGCGCGGTGGTGATGTTCGATTTGCGGGTGCTGGGGGTATCCAAGGGCATTGCCGTGACGGCGCTGGCCCGCCACCTACTGCCCTGGGCCCTTGCGGCCCTGCTGTTGATCGTGCCCGCCGGCTTGCTGATGTTCAGCGCCCATCCCCATGACTTCGCCGGCAACGGCGTGTTTATCCTCAAGCTGAGCCTGATTGCCGCAGCGGGCCTCAACGCCTTGGTGTTTCACCTCGGTATTTATCGCACGGTCAGCCAATGGAACACCGCCAGCGCGGCACCAGGACTGGCAAAAGCGCAGGCGGTGCTGTCTGTGGCGATATGGTTCACGGTGGTGTTGTGTGGGCGCTTGCTGGCTTACACCTGAGATAAAAAATGCGATGGCCGCTTGCCGGCCATCGCCAATCGCCCACCTCGGGCGCGCTCAGATCCTTGCAGGTGACACGATAATCTTCACGTTGTGCTCCTTGTTGTTGACCAGTTCCTCGAACCCCTGGCCAACGATCTGCTCCAGCTGGATTCGCCCGGTCACCAGCGGCGAGATGTCCAGGCGCCCATCGGCGATGAAGGCGATCACGTCAGCGAACTCACCGTTATAGGCCAGCGCACCGAGCACCTGCTTTTCGGTGGACACCAGCTCGAAGAAGTTGAATTGGCTGGGCTCCTCGAAAATCCCCACCAGCACACATTTGCCGGCCTTGCGGATCAGGTCGATGGCGAGTTTGGCGGTGTGTTTATTGCCGATGCACTCGAAGCTGACATCGGCGCCCAGGCCAGCGGTCAGGCGTCGCACCTCGGCCAGGGCATCGCACTCGTTCGGATCGATGACATGGCTGGCGCCCACTTCCAGGGCCTTGGCCTTGCGCGCACCGGACATTTCCAGGGCAATCACCTGCGCCGCGCCGGCGGCCTTGGCGCACATGATGGTGCACAGGCCGATGGTTCCGGCGCCGACCACCACCACGTTCTGGCCCAACAGGCTGCCGGCCTTTTTCACCGCATGCATACCCACTGCCAACGGCTCGATCAGCGCACCGGCTTCGGCGGGAAAATCAGCTGGCAATTTGTAAAGCAGGTTGGCCGGTACGTTGACCAATTCGGCAAACGCACCGTTGTTCATCAGCCCGGTGAACGCCAGGTTTTCGCAGATGTTGTAGAGCCCGTGGGTGCAGTAATAGCAGGTGCCGCAATGCTGGCAAGCATCGGCCGCCACCGGCTCACCGACGCTGAAACCCTCGACACCGGCCCCAAGTTCGACGATTTCACCGCAGAATTCATGGCCGAGGATGCACTGGCCCTTGATCCCGGTCAGCGGGTGCGGTGCGTCCACCGGAATGAACACCGGCCCGGCCACATACTCATGCAGGTCAGAGCCACAGATGCCGCACCATTGCACGCGGATCTGCACCCAACCGGCCGGCGGCGACACGGGCAGCGGCACGTCTTCGACGCGGATGTCGTTGCGGCCATGCCAGACAGCGGCGCGCATGCTGCGGGTAGGCTTGATTGAAACGTTCATAGGGTTGCCTCCAGAATTTTGTAGGGGCGACGAATCACCTCGCCGCCCGCCCGATCAATGCTGCTCAATGAACCCGAGGATCAGCCGGTTGACCTGCTCGGCCGCTTCCATTTGCACCATGTGCCCCTGGCCGGGCAGTACCTCCACCTGGGCATGCAGCCCGTCGCTGTGGGCCACCGGGATGATTGCGTCGTCGCTGCCCCAGATCACCAGGGTCGGCACCTCGCCGGCCTGCACCACTTCGCGCAAGTCCGTTTGCTGGCGACCGTCGGCGAACAGCGTCGCTGACAGTTGCAGCAGCGCTGCGTCTACGCCCTCCAGGCGCTTGTACTTGAGCATGTCATCGAGCATCTGCCGGTTGACCAGCTCGGCATTGGAGAACAGTTGCACCAGTTGCGGCTTGAGGGCGTTGCGGTTGGCCGCTTCGACAAAGCCTTTGAGGTAGCTGCCATTGATCTGCGCGCCCAGCCCGGCACTGCCGATCAAGGTCAGCGACCGTACTCGCTGGGGCATCAGGCGCGCGGCGTTCAGCGACACCGCCCCACCCATGGAATGCCCCACCAGATGCACAGCGTTGATGTCCAGGTGATCGAGCAAGGCCAGCACCACCGCGCTCAGTTCGTCCAGGTCTCCGCGTTGCAGTGTCTTGGCGGATTCGCCGTGGCCCGGCAGGTCCAGCGCGATGACCCGACGCCCGGCCGCCAACGCCTCGTGGTTGAACAGCCAGTTGTTCAGGTCGCCGCCAAAACCATGCACCAGCAGCAGCGGCGTGCCGCCCTCGCCACGCTCGAAAAAGCGGATCACCCGGCCGTCCAGTTCGATTTTCTGAGGTTTCGGGCCACTGTCTTCATCGGCAGCGTCGCCGGGCACAAAGGTCGATTGGAACTGCTCAATGACCGCATCGATCTCGGCATCGCTGGCTTCGCCGTCGACGACAATGCCGAGCAAGGCGCCGACCGCCAGGGTTTCATCCTGCCGGGCGACCTGTCGGCGCAATATCCCGGAAAAGGGTGCTTCGACACTGCTGGAGATCTTGTCGGTTTCCACGTCCAGCACTTCATCACCCTTGGTGATGGCCTGGCCCTGCTCCTTGAGCCAGGCATCGACCCGGCCCTCGGTCATCGACAGGCCCCACTTGGGCATGGTCAGGGTATGAATCTGGCTCATCAGCGCTTGCTCCACTCGATCACGTTGAGCACGGCTTGTTCGATCTTCGCCGCGTCAGGGATGTACAGGTCTTCCAGGGCATCGGAGAACGGCACCGGGGTATGGGGCGCGGTGACCATTTCGATCGGTGCCTTGAGCGCGCCGAAGGCTTTTTGCGCGACCAGCGCCGAGATGTCCGTGGCCATGGAGCAGCGCGGGTTGGCCTCGTCGATGACCACCAGGCGCCCGGTCTTCTCCACGCTTTCGAGGATGCTGTCCTCGTCCATCGGGCTGGTGGTGCGCAGGTCGATGACCTCGCAGTCGATGCCACGCCCGGCCAGGCTGCGCGCGGCGTCCATCGCGGTGTTGACCATGCGCCCGTACGAGACCAGGGTCACGTCCTTGCCGTCGCGCAGGAAGTTGGCCTCGCCGAAAGGAATGGTATAGAGCTCTTCCGGCACCTCGCCCTGCATGCTGTAGAGCAACTTGTGTTCGCAGAAGATCACCGGGTCGTTGTCGCGAATGGCCTGGATCAGCAGGCCCTTGGCGTCGTAGGGCGACGACGGGCACACCACTTTCAGCCCCGGGATGTGCGTCCACAGGGAGGTGAGCATCTGCGAATGCTGGGCGGCGGCGCGCAGACCGGCACCGACCATGGTACGGATCACCAGCGGCGTGGAGGCCTTGCCGCCGAACATGTAGCGAAACTTCGCCGCCTGGTTGAGGATCTGGTCCAGGCAGCACCCGGCAAAGTCGACGAACATCAGTTCGCACACCGGGCGCACGCCGCAGGTCGCCGCCCCGACCGCCGCGCCGACGTAACCGATTTCCGACAACGGCGTATCCAGCACACGCCCGGGGAACTGGTCGTAAAGCCCCTTGGTGACGCCGAGCACACCGCCCCAGGCGTCGTTTTCACCGGGCGCACCGGCGCCACCGGCGACGTCCTCGCCCATGATGAAGACGCTGGCGTCGCGGCGCATTTCCTGGGCCAGGGCTTCGTTGATTGCCTGCTGATAGCTGATTTTTCTCGCCATGATGGGATTCTCTGTTTTTGTTTTAGGTTCTTGTTCGAGTAAGCAGCGTTCAGGGATAGGAGACGTAGACGTCGGTCAGCAGGTCCGCCGCCGTGGGCTTGGGATCGGACTTGGCCTTGTACACCGCGTTTTCGATCAGCTGTTCCACTTCCTTGTCGATCTGGTCCAACTGCTCGGCCGCCAGCAGCCCGGACCGGGTGGTGCGTTCGCGAAACTGCATCAGGCAGTCCTGATTTTCACGGAAATGCTTGACCTCATCGGGAGCCCGGTAGGTCTGTGCGTCACCTTCGAAGTGGCCGTAATAGCGGGTCAGCTTGACCTCGATCAGTGACGGCCCTTCCCCGGCCCGGGCGCGCTCGACGGCGGCCCCGGCCGCTTCATGGACGGCGAAGAAGTCAAAGCCATCCACCGTCACTCCCGGCATGCCGAAGCCGGCGGCGCGGTCAGCGATGTGATCGCAGGCCACCGACCAACTGGACGCGGTGGCTTCGGCGTAGCCATTGTTTTCAGCGATGAACAGGCACGGCAGGTTCCACACCGAGGCCATGTTCATGGCTTCGAACACCGCGCCTTCGTTGGAACCGCCGTCACCAAAGAACACCACGGCGACGCTGTCGGTGCCCTTGAGCCGAGCGGCCAGCGCGGCACCCACCACCAGGGGCGCGCCGGCACCGACAATGCCATTGGCGCCGAGCATGCCTTTCTCGAAATCGGCGATGTGCATGGAGCCGCCCTTGCCTTGGCAGACGCCGGTCTTCTTGCCGTAGATCTCGGCCATCATTCCGTACACGTCCACGCCCTTGGCGATGCAATGGCCGTGGCCACGGTGGTTGGAGGCGATGCAATCGTCATCGCCCAAATGGGCCATGACGCCGGCGGCCGACGCCTCTTCGCCGGCATACAGGTGGACGAAACCGGGGATCTCGCCGGTGGCGAATTCCACGTGCAGGCGCTCTTCGAAAGCGCGGATGGTGCGCATCACCTGGTAGGCGTGCAGCAGTTGATCGGGGGTGAGCGGTGTCGACATTTTTATTCTCCAGGGGTGTCTTGAAGGTTCAGGGGGTGTTGCGGGTGTTCGCGACCAATGGCCAAGAGACGCTGTTGCGCGGCGTAGGCCAGCACCGCGTTGACATCGATGCTCAGTGGGCCTGCGGCATCGAGGGTGACCGTGGGTCGGTCCTGGGCGTTGAATTCGATTTCCCGTTCGCCGTCCAGGGCCAGGGTGCCGCAGGACAGCGACAAGCCCTGGGGGACGCCAGGGGCCAAGGGGCCGGCGGCAAGCACGCCACAGCCTTGCAGCAAACCGGGGGCCAGCGGCACCAGCAACGCCTCGGGCGATTGCGGGTCGAGGCGCATCCAGGCACCGCCCGGCGCCTGGCGGGACACCGGAAACCACAAGCCGCACAGGGCTGACAGGCCGATGGATTGCGGTTCGGCAAAGGTCACAAAGACCTCGGCCAGGTCCGCCGCCCGGCTGATAGCCCGCGCGCCGACAAAACGCAGCGGCGACACAGCAACATCCACCAAGGCGACTTCCCGCAAGCCGCGTTCGGGATCGCACACCAACAAGCGTTTGTTGCGGCGCAGGCCGATCTGCGCCGGTATCCGGCCGCTGGCGTACAACCCGCCGGCCAACCCGGCGCTGGTGGCTTCGCGCAGTTCGGGGAAGGCGTTGTTGGTGCCGGTGGACAGGGTCAGCAGCGGGATGTCGCCAACCTCAGCCGCCACAGCTTTGTGGGTACCGTCGCCGCCGAGCACGGCAATCAGCGCCACCTCGCGTTCGGCCATCAGCCGCGCGGCGCAACGCGTGTCTTCAACGGTCTGGCGCAAGGTCAGGTCAAGAAACTCCAGGGCCGGCCAATGGCTGCTGCGCGCCTGGCGGCTGTGGCTGTTTTTCAGAACGGCGGCGGCGATGCCGGTCATGTCGGTCGGCATCAAGACGTGCTCGATACCAGTGGCACCGAAGGCGGCCAGCAGCCGCTGGATCACCGAGACTTTGTCGGTGCTGGAAAACAACCCGGCGTTGGCGGTCAGGCGGCGCACATCGCGCCCCGACGCCGGGTTGGCAATGATGCCCACGGTCAGTGGACGGCGGCTCATGGCGCCACCGCCAGTGGCTCAGATAAATGACCTGGGCGACAACACCCTCGGTGCAAAGACATAGAACACCTCGTTTTTATTATTGGAAGGCCGACCGGGCCGGTTGCAGACGCTAGAGCAAGGGCGGTGCCAGTTGCCTGTAAAAGCGCCGAAACGCCCGGAACAGAGCCTTCCGGACGCGTGCCAGGATGGAAGTCACCCAGGCGCTGTGAGACGCGACATGTCAGCCTGCACGAGGTTCTGTCGAGACACTGAGACGTGGCGTCTCACCCCGGCTGGTGCGGTTCACCGTGCTTGTCTGCGATCGACGATCGGCGCTTAATGAGCGCACAACGATAAGAAGCTGAAACGGAGGCCCTATGCTTTCCGCACACTCCCGGGCGCATGTGGATTGCGTCAGCCGCGTGGTAAAAAACGCGGACCGATTGCCACAACTGCCGGTCCCGGACCTGATCCTCGACTCCTGGCGTCGCTCCATGGAGCAACATCACCTGGACCCCGGCTCGCTGCAGGGCCCGCGCATCCTTTCCGAGGACGTGCTCAAGCAATGCCGCGAGCGCTCCGAGCTGTTCCTCAATATCGCCAGTGAAGAAGTGGCACGCCTGCATGGTCGGGTGCGTGACGCCGACTACTGTGTGCTGCTGACCGATGCCCAGGGCCAGACCATCGATTACCGGGTGGAAAACACCCTTCGCAATGACTGCCGCAAGGCCGGGCTGTACCTGGGCACCTGCTGGTCGGAGGGGGAAGAAGGCACCTGCGGCGTGGCCGCGGTACTCACGGCCAAAACCCCGGTGACGGTGCACAAGCGCGATCATTTCCGGGCCGCGTTCATCGGCCTGACTTGCTCCGCCGCGCCGGTTTTCGACCCGCAAGGACAGTTGCTCGGAGTTCTGGACGTCTCGGCGGTGCGTTCACCGGATGATCGACGCTCACAACATCTGATCCGGCAGATGGTGGTCCAGAGCGCTCGGGAAATCGAACAGGCTTTTTTCATGAGCAGCGCCCAGGGCTACTGGGTGCTGCGGGCCCATCGCAACGCCGGCTACGTCGACAGCCAGCCGGACTTGCTGTTCGCCTGGGACGACGACGGTTGCCTGCAAGCCCTGAACCCTGCCGCCCGCCAGCACCTGTTGCAACACTTCGGCCAACTGCCGCGACACATCAGCCAGGTTTTCGACCAGCAACAGCTGCACCGTGCCCGCGACGAACATCTTTATCCTTTTTCCAGCCCCGGCATCGAAGCGCTTTTGCATGGTCGCTTGAGCGCGCCGCGACAGCGGGCCAATCCGCGCCCGCGGGTGGCAATGACCCCGGTGGAACTGGACCCTCGATTGGCCGACAGCCTGCGCCTGGCGGTGCGGGTCAAGGATCGCAACTTGCCGGTACTGATCCAGGGCGAAACCGGCTCCGGCAAGGAGGTATTTGCCCGCCAGCTGCATCAGGCCAGCCAGCGCCATGACCGGCCGTTCGTGGCATTGAACTGCGCGGCGATCCCCGAAAGCCTGATCGAAAGCGAGTTGTTCGGCTACGTGGCCGGGGCCTTCACCGGGGCCTCGGCCAAAGGTATGCAGGGCCTGCTGCAACAGGCCGATGGCGGCACGCTGTTTCTGGATGAAATCGGGGACATGCCCCTGGCTTTGCAAACGCGCCTGTTGCGGGTATTGGCCGAAGGTGAAGTGGCGCCGCTGGGTGCATCACGGCGCAGGGCCGTGGACATTCAGGTGATCTGCGCCACCCACCGCGACCTGGAGGCATTGGTCGCCGCCGGCGGGTTTCGCGAGGATCTGTACTTTCGTCTGGGTGGCGCCCGCTTCCAACTGCCGCCGCTGCGTGAGCGCAGTGATCGCCTAGCGTTGATCAACCGCCTCCTTGAGGAGGAATCGGCGCTGTGCGGGGCGATGGTGCAACTGAGCAGCGCGGCCCTGGAATGCCTGCTCGGCTATCACTGGCCAGGCAATATCCGCCAGTTGCGCCATGTGCTGCGCTACGCCTGCGCGGTGAGCGAAGCGAGTGTGATCCAGCTCAGTCATCTGCCCGAGTCATTGCACAGCGCAGACGCGCCTGCGCAAGCCCCGCAACCCAGCGCCAGCCCGGAGCGTCAGGTACTGCTCGATGCACTGGTGCGTCATCGCTGGAAGCCCACCGCGGCGGCACGGTCGCTGGGCATTTCCCGAGCGACCCTGTATCGAAGGGTTCACCTGCATGGCATCGAAATGCCCGGCAGAAGCCCGGCGTGAAACAACGCTTATCTTCGCGCCAGCGCATGCCGCACGCACTGTTCGTAGTAGGTCTGCTTGATGGCCGCGGGCTTGAGCCGTGAAGCGCTGTTATAGGTCTGTTCGGTGATGCCCAGGGCGGTCATGCGCATCCATGGCCGGGGAAACTTGCGCACCTGCAACCTTTTGCGCGCGCCATACAAGGTGATCCCGGAAAGCTTCGACGCCTGGGCGCCGGCGGCAATGTCCGAACCCCAGCGGCATACCGACTGCTGGTTTTTCGTCAGCGCCTTTGCCTGAGCCTCAAGCGAAACGGCGACCAAAAGAAACGTCACCACGACCCACATAGAAATCCGCATAGGTTTGTCGCCCAACTTTCTGAAATAAAAGAAGTTTGACAACCTTATAAAGAGCAAGGGGCCAGCACGGCCCACGCCATCCTTGTGGCGAGGGGATTTATCCCCGCTGGGTCGCGAAGCGGCCCTAAAACCTCACAGCTCGATGTGTCAGATAGAGCCAGAGGGGCTGCTGCGCAGCCAGCGGGGATAAATCCCCTCGCCACAAAGACCAAGTGCTTGGAGAGTTCTCTTCGGTCAGTGCATCTCACCGGAGTTGGCTCTGGCCTCCTCCAACAACTGCTCAATCACCCGTTCCTGCTCGGCATACCGCCCTTCGCCAAAGTGGCTGTAGCGCACCTGCCCCTTGGCGTCGATGAAGTAGTGGGCCGGCCAGTACTGGTTGTTGAAGGCGCGCCAGATTGCATATCGGTTATCGATGGCCACCGGGTAGTTGATCCCCAGCTGGCGAACCTGCTTGCGTACGTTGTCGATGATTTTCTCGTAGCCATACTCAGGGGTGTGCACGCCGATCACCACCAGTCCATCCTTCTCATACTTGCGCGCCCAATCATTCACATAGGGCAGTGTGCGCTGGCAGTTGATGCAGTCATAGGTCCAGAAATCCACCAGCACCACCTTGCCCCGCAGCGACTCGCTGCTCAAGGGTGGCGAGTTCAACCATTGCACGGCGCCCTCCAGGGACGGCATCTTGCCCTGAGGCTGAAGCGATTCCAGGGGGCCCGCGCTCGCCTTGTCGACCAGGTAATCGATGGCTTTGGGCACATTCTTCAATATCCCCTGCTCCAGGGTCGCCGCCCCTTGGGAGGAGGTACTGGCCAACAGGCGGTCATCGGCACCCGTGCCAATCGCCACGGCCGCCAGCAATACCACGACACCGGTGCCCCGACGCAGCCGGGTGGTGATCGGCAATGACAGCTTGAGGCGGTCGGCCAATCCGCGCCCGGCCAGGATCAGCACACCCAGCGACAAGGCACTGCCCAGCCCGTAAGCGAGCAACAACAGGCTGGTTTCAGCGCTCGCGCCTTGCAACATGGCCCCGGTCAGAATCACCCCGAGTATCGGCCCGGCGCAGGGCGCCCAGAGCAGCCCGGTGGCGACCCCGATCAGCACCGAGGCCACAGGCCCGGCCATCCGTCCGGCGCCGGCATCGATACGGTTGCCCAGGCTCACCAGCGGCCGCGCCAGCCATATACCGACGCGACTGAACATCAGCGACAAGGCGAACAGCACCATCCCCCACAAAGCGACTTGCCGGCCAACGCTGCTGGCCCGCACCACCCACTCGCTGCTGACCACAGCCAGGCTCGAAACCAGGGCAAACGTCAGCACCATGCCGGCCAGCGTCAGCAGTACCGAGCCCCGCGAGCGATTGGCCCGGGCAAACAGAAACGGCACCACCGGAAGAATGCAGGGACTGAGGATCGTCAGGATCCCGCCCAGAAAAGCGATCAAAAGCATGGCAACACCTCAACAGGGCGTATCAATAGAAGGCAGGCAGAGCCATGTGGCGAGTCAGTTCTGGTTGCTGCAGTTGTCAGCCAGCTTGCGATAGTCCAGCGCCTGCTTGTGGCCCGCTGAGTCCAGGTAGGTCATGCGGGCATTCACCACGCCGCAGGCCGGGTTCGGGTCTTCGCTGAAGGACAGGACCTTCTGGATATCCAGATGGGTGCCATAGGCGTAGGTCTGAGCCTGGACGTGACTCTCGGCCCGGGCCGACAAGGTGCAGATGTTCAGCGCGGCGAAAAGGCAGGCGGCGTAGACGGCTTTGGTGTTCATGGCGGTGTCCTCAATGCATTCAATGGGTGTGTTTTTCGGCCGGGGCGTGTTCTGTCGCCTCGATGGATGCCATTGAATGCCCGTGAGGTATCGCGTCTGTATCGGGCAACGAGGCTTTTTGAATCCCTGTGTATCCGCCGCGCGCCAGATACACTGCAATACAAACCGCCGCGAGCCGGGCCGGCCGGCGCCTGTAGACTGATCACAACGAAACGCCAAGGGGCTGAACACCATGGATCATGTCGATCATGTGTTGATCGTGGATGACGATCGCGAAATCAGAGAGTTGGTAGGCAACTACCTGAAAAAGAACGGCCTGCGTACCACCGTGGTTGCCGATGGTCGGCAGATGCGTGCCTTTCTGGAAACCACCCCGGTGGACCTGATCGTGCTGGACATCATGATGCCGGGCGATGACGGCCTGGTGCTGTGCCGAGAACTGCGCGCCGGCAAACACAAGGCCACACCGGTGCTGATGCTCACCGCCCGCAACGATGAAACCGACCGCATCATCGGCCTGGAAATGGGCGCCGACGATTACCTGGTCAAACCCTTCGCCGCCCGGGAGTTGCTGGCGCGGATCAACGCCGTGCTGCGGCGCACCCGAATGTTGCCGCCCAACCTGGTGGTCACCGAAAGCGGTCGCCTGCTGGCGTTCGGCCGCTGGCGCCTGGACACCACTGCCCGGCACCTGCTGGACACCGACGGCACCATGGTCGCCTTGAGCGGCGCCGAATACCGCCTGTTGCGGGTCTTTCTCGACCACCCGCAGCGGGTGCTCAATCGCGATCAGTTGCTGAACCTGACCCAGGGCCGGGACGCCGATCTGTTTGACCGCTCCATCGACTTGCTGGTCAGCCGTCTGCGTCAACGGCTGCTGGATGATGCCCGGGAGCCGGCCTACATCAAGACCGTGCGCAGCGAAGGCTATGTGTTCTCGTTGCCGGTGGAGATCCTTGAGGCGTCGGTATGACCCTGCCGCTACGCTGGCCGCGCACCCTCGCCTCGCGCCTGTCGCTGATCTTCCTGATCGGCCTGATCCTGGCCCAGGGCCTGTCGTTCGGCGCCCAGTACTACGAGCGCTACCAGAGTGCCAAGACCACCATGCTCGGCAACCTGGAAACCGACGTCTCGACCTCGGTCGCCATTCTCGACCGCCTGCCGGCTGCCGAACGCCAGGCCTGGCTGCCAAAACTCGCCCGACGCAACTATGGCTACCTGCTCGATGAAGGTCAGCCAGGCCAGCGAATGCTTCCTGACAACGCCCCGGTGTCGGTGACCTCAATCCAGGAGGCCCTCGGCCAGACCTATGCCCTGACGTTCACCGACATTCCCGGACCGAAGCAGCACTACCAGGCGCACCTGCGGCTGGCCGACGGCAGCCCGCTGACCATCGACGTGCGCCCGGCGATGATGCCCCTCTCCCCCTGGCTCCCGGTGGTGTTGCTGGGGCAACTGGCGCTGTTGATCGGTTGCACCTGGCTGGCCGTGCGCATCGCCGTCAGTCCTCTGACCCGGCTGGCCCAGGCGGTGGAAACCCTGGACCCGAATGCCCATAGCGTGCGCCTGGACGAAAAAGGCCCGACCGAAGTGGTGCATGCCGCCAAGGCGTTCAATGCCATGCAGGACCGTATCGCCGCCTACCTCAAGGAGCGCATGCAGTTGCTGGCGGCGATTTCCCATGACTTGCAAACCCCCATCACGCGCATGAAGCTGCGCGCCGAGTTCATGGACGACGGCATCGAAAAGGACAAGCTGTGGAGCGACCTGAGTGAAATGGAACACCTGGTGCGCGAAGGCGTGGCCTATGCCCGCAGCATCCATGGCGCCACTGAAGCCAGCTGTCGCATCAACCTGGATGCGTTTCTCGACAGCCTGGCGTTCGACTACCAGGACATCGGCCAGGACGTGCAGCTTTCGGGGAAAACCGCTGCGGTCCTCGACACCCGGCCCCATGCCCTGCGCCGGGTACTGGTGAACCTGGTGGACAACGCCTTGAAGTTCGGCGGCGCGGCGCAGATCCAGGTGCAGCTCACGGCCACCGGACAACTGGCGATTCAAGTGCTGGACCGTGGCCCCGGCATCAATGAACAGGAACTGGCCGAGGTGCTCAAACCGTTCTACCGGGTGGAAAGCTCGCGCAACCGGGAAACCGGTGGTACTGGGTTAGGGCTGGCCATCGCCCAACAACTGGCAATCGCCATGGGCGGCTCGCTGACCTTGAGCAATCGTGACGGCGGCGGGTTGTGTGCCGAGTTGCGGCTCAGCCGTGAACCTTAAGCCTGAGCCAACTGTGGGAGCGAGCCTGCTCGCGATGGGGTCGGTTTAGCCAACCTCTCTGCAAGCTGAACCACCGCTATCGCGAGCAGGCTCGCTCCCACTGGGGTTGCGCGTCAGGCTTAGAAATTTGCGGGCTTTGTATGCCAATGTGTCTGCCGCAAGCAGCGCTACACAAGCTTGCAAACGTCCGCATTCCCGACACACCCCACCTACACCCGTTTGAAAAACTCCCTCGTGTTCCCGGTCGCTATCCGCGGCCGGGCCCCACACCCAAGGAGCCTTCTCATGCCTGTTTCCACGTTTCGTTTCCAGGGCTGGTCACTGTTCAGCCTGCTCGCCGCCCTGGTGCTGTTGATGACCGCACTGACCCTGGTGCTCCACCCGGACCTGACCGAGGGCGTGCGCAGCGCCATCCGCGCCACCGCCCGCTCATCCTTCGCCTTGTTTCTGCTGGCCTTTACCGCCTCGGCGTTCGCCGTGCTGGTGCCGTCGCCCCTGAGCCGGTCCCTGGTCCGCGAGCGACGTTTCATCGGATTGGCCTTCGCGTTTTCCCATCTGGTGCACGCCGTGCTGATCTACAGCTATGGGCAACTCAACCCCGAGTTCTGGCCGGGTCGTACCACCGTTGGCAATATCCCCGGCTCCGTCGGCTACGTGTTCATCCTGCTGCTGGCCCTGACCTCCTTCAAAAGCACCACGCGCCTGATAGGCGCCAAAGCCTGGAAACGCCTGCACGTCAGCGGCATGTGGGTGCTGGTGGCGATCTTTGCCTACTCCAACTTCAAGCGCATTCCCATGAGTGCCTGGTACGTGCTGCCCTTCGGCCTGACCTGCGCCGCCATCGCGATCCGTCTGGTGGGCAAGCTCGCCCAAGCCAACAAACGACGCCAGCCACTGCAGCATGCTGCCTGAGTTGCGGGAGGCCGATCATGTACTCAAAAGCTTTGAAAGGACTGCACATAAGCCTGGATCGTGCCGCAGCATGGCTTGCGCCATTGGGCCTGCGCCTGTTCCTGGCCTGGGAGTTTTTCGAATCCGGTTGGGAGAAATGGCAGGGCGACAACTGGTTTGCCGACATCCAGGCCGCGTTCCCCTTTCCCTTCAACCACTTGCCGGCCAGTTGGAACTGGGAACTGTCGATGTGGGCCGAACTGCTCTGCGCCGTCGCCCTGCTCATCGGCTTGGGCACCCGTTTCTCGGCCCTGGTGTTGATGGTTGTCACGGTCGTCGCCACCGCCGCCGTGCACTGGCCGGCGGATTGGTCAACCTTGAGTGAACTGACCCAGGGGTACGCCATCACCAATAAAGGCCACGGCAACTTCAAACTGCCGTTGATCTATCTGGTGGCGTTGTTGCCGTTGGTGTTGCAGGGAGCCGGGAAGTTGAGTGTCGATGCGCTGCTCAAGACCGGGTTACACCGCCCTGGCAAGACCTGACACAACCCCCTGTGGGAGCGGGCTTGCTCGCGAAGGCGTTGTGTCAGTCAACTTAGTTTTGACTGATATACCGCCTTCGCGAGCAAGCCCGCTCCCACAGGGAAGCTCTGCGTTTAACCACCGGATTGCGCTTGCGCCCCGACCACCCCTTCCCTGTGCATCTGGCGCAACAACATCACCGCGCTGTCCATGAATTCGTTTGAATCCACCCCCGCCTCCCGCGCCAGTGCCAACAACTGATCGCGCCCAGGCAACCCGGGAAACTGCTCGATACGCTGCAACAGCCGCCAGGCCAACGGACTGAGCTCGGAAAAGCGCACCGCAAACCCAGGCGTTCGCCGCACCAGCAGCAGCGTCGGTTGCGGCGGTGGCGTTGGGGGCTGGTAGCCCGGCGCCAAGCGATGTACTGGCCAGAGGTACGCCAGCGGCCAGGCCAACGGAGAGAGACGCAAAGGTTGATCGAGCAATGCCGTCTCATCACTGGCCGGCAGCGACTCGGCTTGCGCTTGCAGCAGCGCCATTTCAACCCACTCGTAGTGAGCCAGCTCGGCCATGAACGCTGGTTCGTCAGGCGCCTGCCGGGCCGCGAGATACCCCACGAACTCTGCGGCAATGTCCGCGAACCGGGGGCTGACGCAACGATGCTCACGCAAGAAACGCCGTACGCAGGCCCGCCACGCCTCCTGCCCCAGCACGCTCACCAGTACCGGGAATGTGCCGCTGAGCAACCCGCGCATGTTCTCGAAAATCAGATCGCGATATACCTGCGCCCGAGCCGCGTCCATGCCCGGCGGAATCGGGCAGTGATCAGGATCGCGTAGGTAGCGGGTCAACGCCTGTTGCTGTTGATGCAGTGTCTGCACGATTTCAGCCATGGGCCACCGCCCGTCCTGGCTCGGCCTGATGCTGCATTTGGCGGATGATCTGCAGCTCCGCGACCAGCATGGAGTAAGGCGGGAAATTGAAGTCCCGTTCGAGCAAGGTCGGCTGGACACCGAAACGCGCGTAGGCCTGGGCCAGCAACGCCCAGACCAGCGGTTTGACCGGCGCGCCATGACTGTCGATTTTCAAAGTGTCGGACTCGTCGTAGTGCCCGGCCACGTGCATGCCCACCACCCGCCCAGGTTCAAGGCCGGCCAGGAATGCCTGGGGATCGAAGCCGTGATTGACCGAGTTGACGTAGACGTTGTTGACGTCCAGCAGCAGGTCGCAATCGGCTTCGTGCAATACCGCGCGGGTGAATTCCAGCTCCGTCATGTCTTGTTGCGGTGCGGCGTAATAGGAGACGTTCTCCACGGCCAGGCGCCGCCCCAATACGTCCTGAGCCTGCCGGATCCGTGCCGCGACGTGATGCACCGCTTCCTCGGTAAAGGGTAACGGCAGCAAGTCATACAAATGCCCGTCATCGCCGCAGTAACTCAGGTGTTCGCTGTACATCGGCACGTTGAAGCGATCCAGAAAATCGCGCACCTGCCTCAGAAACGCCAGGTCCAGCGGCGCCGGCCCGCCCAGGGACAACGACAGGCCATGGCACGACATCGGATAGCGTTCAGCCAGCCAATGCAAAGCGGCGCCATGGGCGCCGCCTATATTGATCCAGTTTTCCGGGGCCACTTCGAGAAAGTCGAAATCCCCGGCGGGCGCCGCGCGCAGTTCATCGAGCAACGCGCGGCGCAGGCCCAGGCCTACTGATGGTTTGGCGGGCGAGGCTGAAGCCTGGATGGTGGGCCCTTTGCGGCCAGAAGGGTGAGGCATGGCACATCTCCTTGGAATAAGAGATGGGGAGCCTTGACGCAGCCGTACCCGATCACATCGCTACCCGGCTCCCCACCGGTAAAGAATCAGGACTCGATAGCCGCCCCGCACTTGCCCTCGCCGCATTTGCCTTCGGCGCTCTTGGCTTGGTCCGCCAGGTACTTCTCGGCCTCAGGCAGCGAGATGCCGCCGTCATGGTTGGCGTCGATCTTGTCGTACTCAGCCGCGCGCTCCGGCGCCGCTACGATGAACTCCTCGCGTGAAACCTTGCCGTCGTGGTTGGTATCGGTCTTGGCAAATTTATCTTCGCCGCACTTGCCCTCAGCGGGTTTCTTCACGGTATCGGCTGCCGCCAGGGTGTAGCCCTGGGCCAGGTCGTTCATGGTCAGCGCCGAAGCCGCAGTGGAAAGGCCAAGGCCGCCGACCAGGGCCAGACCCAGTGCAAGAGAGGAGTGGCTGGAGAAGTTGAGCATGGGGGTGTTCCTCGAAAGATCAAATACGCCAGTCACCAACACCGGGAACCGGTGTCGGCTGGCAGGCGTAGTTAACCGTCGATGTGTATCCGGGCTGTGTCGCAAGCCCAGGTGAACATAAGCGAATGTATCCAGGCCGCCCAGCTACACACTCCGATACAAGCCCACCGCCAGGACAAGGACTCAGGCAGGCCTCTACGACGGCCGGTTTGCCTGAAGGCCAAGAGCCATGAGCCTCTGCGCCATGTCACCTGTCGCAATGGTTAAGTTAATTGAGCCGACAGCCGATACAGAGACGTGCGGGATATTTCGCGTTTAGCTGATGGCTTGTTTATGACTGAAGATGCTGGCAACGACACAACCGTTTCTCTCCCAGGCCTGCCAAGCCGCAGTTTCACGCGTCGCACCTTCCCGGCCATCATGTTTCTGCTTTTTGTCATGTCAGCACTGGCGATCGCCGTGCTGCTCAACATTACCAGGGCTCAGGATGAGCGCGCCCGTGAACAGAGCCTGTTTTTTGCCCAACGGGCCATTGATTCCATAAGCAGCGGCATCGAACGGGACCTGAGCGATTACTCCAAGTGGAGCGACGCCTACCGACATCTGCATGTCGAAATGGACAAAGACTGGGCCTATGCCCAGGAAAATGTCGGCAGCAGCGTTTTCGGGCTCTACGGCTACCAGGCGGTGTTTGTCATTTCCCCGACAGGCAAAACCGTCTATTCGGTCATCAATGGTGAGATGAGTGAGGTTGATGCCGGCACGTGGCTGGCCGGTGATCTGCAAGGGCTGGCGAAGAAAGCCAGCGCCCCGCCGAACCGCGATGAAGTCATCGTCGAGCTGCTGCATCACGACGGCGCGCCCGCGTTTGTCGCCGCCTCGGCCATCACCGTCGGCACCGACGACAGCGTGCCCGAAATCCCGGGCCCGCCCAGTTTGCTGCTGTTCGTGAAAGTTCTTGATGCTGCCGCTTTGCAAAACCTGGCGCGGGACTTTGCCCTGCCGGATGCCCACATCACCCAGGCGCCGGAGCAGATCGGCATGGCCCGGATATCCCTTGACAGCCAGATCGACGAGGCTTTGGCGTGGCGTCCGGAGACTCCCGGCAACGATCTGCGCAAGGTACTGCTGCCCTTGCTGGTCCTGGCCCTGCTGGTGTTGGCCATCCTCGCGCTGGCGGTGCTGCGCCATGCCCTGGTCATGCTTCGCGCCCAGGAAGGTCAGTACGCCAGCCTGCTGGCCCACCGCAAGGCACTGGAACGTAGCGAAGAACGCTTTCGGGACATTGCCGAAGTGTCCTCCGACTGGTTATGGGAAGTGGATTCGATCGGGACACTGACCTACCTGTCGGAACGTTTTGAACAAGTGACCGGCTTCAACCCCACACAATGGCTGGGCAAGCCCCTGCACCGGCTGCTCCATCCCCACGGTGGCTCGATTTCGATAGCCCAATGGCTGCTCGGCGGGGCCAACAGCGATTCGTCGGCCCCGTTGTTATGTGAGTACACCGCGCGCAATCAGCGTATCCGCACTTGCAAACTTTCGGTCCGAGCCATCGAAGCCGGGACCTTGGGCTTTCGGGGCACCGCCACCGACATTACCGAGGAGCTGCGGGCGCTGGCCCAGATCAAGCACCTCTCGCTGCACGACCCGCTGACCGGGCTGGCCAATCGAAACCGGCTGTTCGATTGCCTCAGCGAACACCTGGACCCGGCCGATGGGGCACCGCTGGCGGTGCTGAACCTGGACATGGACCGGTTCAAGCCGGTCAACGATTCTCTGGGGCATGCCGTAGGCGACAAAGTGCTGCGGGAAGTGGCCCATATCCTTCAGCAGAACGTGCGCAGCTCCGACCTGGTGGCCCGTCTGGGTGGTGATGAGTTTGTCATCGTCATGCCCGATCCCGGCAGTCCCCAAGACCTTGAACAACTCTGTGAACGCCTGATCGATTGCATGCAGCGCCCCATGCACCTGGACGGCAATACCTTGTACCTGGGCGTGAGCATCGGTGTGGCCTGGTCGCAACCCGGTGACGAGCGCGCCACCGAATTGTTGCGCCACGCGGACATCGCGTTGTATGCGGCCAAGGCAGCGGGGCGCAACACCTGGCGGGTCTATGAGGAAGCCATGGGCAACCTGGCCCGCGACCGTCGGCGCTATGAGCAGCAACTGCGCGACGCCATGCAAGGCGAACAACTGGAGCTGCGCTACTTGCCTCGCTTCGATGTGTGCGCCGAACAACTGCACGGCTTCGAGGCCCAGACTTTCTGGCACCATCCCGAGAAAGGTGAACTGGGTGGCGCGGACTTCATCCCGATCGCCGAAGCGTCTGGCCAACTGGAAGAGCTGGGAACCTGGATGTTGATCAACGTTTGTGAAGAAGCGGTGAACTGGCCGACCGCTGTCAGCGTTTCCGTGGCGGTTTCGCCCAAATGGTTCAGCAGCAGTTTCTTACTCAATCAAGTACGAATGGCCCTCGAAACGAGCGGCCTGGCCCCCCATCGCCTGACCCTGGAAGTGGCCGAAGGGGTTCTTTTGATCGACCACAAAGCGGTCGCCAGCACCCTTCATGCGCTCAAGGACCTGGGCGTGCGCATCAACATCGACAAGTTCGGCACCAGCATTGCCTCCCTTCGCGAGGTACTGAACCAACCGTTCGATGGCATTCGCTTCGATCGCAACATTCTCGCTCAGTTGGGCCTGGAGCATGATCAGGAAGGCGTCCTGGCGATGATCCGGCTCAGCCGCAGCGTGGGGCTCATGGTCACCGCCGAAGGCATCGAAAACGCCCGGCAATTCCGCCAATTGCGCAGCGTGGCCTGCGACCACGTACAAGGCCCCTACTTCGGCTCGGCCCTGGCCCGCTCGGAAATGGCCTCATTCTTTACAACACCCCGGTGGTTATAGGGCATCGTTCTGGATGACGTGAAACCACTCTTTGCGCTCATCCAGCGTGTGCCGAATCAATTCGACAAGCATCTGCACTTGCGGCATGTCCAGGGCGTGACTGCCCACGGCCATCCATAACTGACGCTGCATCGGGTGCTCGAATACCCTCGGCAACGCGATGAGGCCACGGTCCAAGCAACTCATGTACTGAGGCAACAGACCGATGCAGGCGCTGCAACGAATCATTTCCAGCATCAATGCGTAGGATTGCACCTGCACCACGCCCACGCGGTGTTGCTCCATCAGGGTGTTCCACGGCGCAAAGCTGTCCACCTGACAGTCTGGCTGCCATTGCACAAGCATGTAGTCACTCAGGTCGTCCAGACACTCGGGGCGGGTAGCCGGGCGTGAGTAGCGTTTGGCGATGTGTGGCAGATAGTCCAGCTTTGCCAGTCGTTCTGGTGATTGCGTGGGAAAATTCGGCCCCGGCCCCAACGTGTGCGAGTCACTCAACCACAGCACCAGGTCGGCACTGATGGCTTGCAGCGCCAGCTCACTGTCCAGGGTGATAATCTGCAACCGCACACTGGCGTTGCGCCGCAGCAAAGAGATCAGATCACGGCCCAGGATGTCGTGCAGAATCGACTCGGCCACGGCCAGGCGGACCCGTGGTTGATCATTGCGCGGCACTGCGCCTGCGTGGACCTGTGCAATCAATCGCGCCTGTAGCTGCCGACCCTCGCGACTGAGGGTCAAGGCGCTGCCCTGGAAACTGAACAACGAGCGTTGCAGCGTCGCCTCCAACTGCGCCAACTGCTTGCGCAGCCAGGTCGCTTTGACGTTCAGGCTGCGAGCCGCTTGCATGAAACAGCCGCAACGGGCACTGACCAGAAAACACTGCGCCACCTGAGGCTCGATATCGCCGGCCATGGCCAGCCACGGGTCGGGGGCACGCAACGGTGTGCGGTATGCGGTGACAGCCTGGCGTCCTGCGGGCTCGGTGAAGGTCATGGGTGACTCCCTGTCGGTTGTACGAATACGTGTGGCTGTGTAGGAGCTGTGTAGGAGCTGTGTAGGAGCTGTCGAGTGCAACGAGGCTGCGATCTTTCCCCAGACACTTGAATCTCATGCGAAAGTCAAAAGATCGTCCGAACGCGGCCCGAGCCTTCGCCAGCGCCTACAGAGCCCAACGGGAGCAAGCTCCCTCGCCACAAAAGCTTGGTGCGGGCTTGGCTAACGCGCCTCCTCCAACAGCTTGCTCAACTGCGCGCCATCAATGCTCAAGGTCGCGGTGTCGAGCATGCCATCCAGATAGGCCTTGGCAATCTGTTCCTGGCGCTGGGCGCGCAGGGCCTGGGTCAGGCGCTCGCGGACTTCGTCCAAGGTCGCTTCCCGGGCCGGTTGTTGCTCGGTGAGTTTGATCACATGGAACCCCGCCGGGCTCTGTATCGGGTCCGACACCGCGCCGACCTTCAAGCGTGCCACCCCCTCACGCACGGGCGGAACCAGTTGCTGCAACGGCTGGAAGCCGCTGTCACCGCCGCGTTCGGCGCTGGTGCGATCCTGGGAAAAACGGCTGGCCAGGGCGCCGAACTCGGCGGGCGAGGCCTGGGCCTTTTTGCTCAACTCCAGCGCTTGCCGGCGCACCGTTTCCACCGTCGACGGCTCGGTTGCCGCCAGGAATATCTGGCTGACCCGGTACAGCGCCGGCACTGCCCAGTTGGCTTTCCCGGCCTCGTAAGCCTGCTGCAATTCCTCCTCACTGGGATACTCGGCCGGCACCTGACTGACAGACTGCAAGTAATCACGAAACACAATCTGCTCGGCCGCCGCCCGGGTCTGGCGTTCCACCTCCGGGCGCTGACGCCAACCCTGGGCATCGGCCTGTTCCAGCACGGCTTTTTCCGCCAACCGCGTACGGATCCAACCCTCCAGGACCGCCCGGTTGCCGAGCATCTGCTGACGAGCTTCCGGCGCCAGAGCAGACAGCAACACTTTGAGCTCTTGCGGGCTGACTTGCTGGTTGCCCAAGCGGGCCAGACTCGGCGAATCGGCCGAGGTTACGCTGACGGTCTGCACGGCGGCGACCGGATCGCTGCCCGGCCTCAGGCCGAGCACAACAGCCACGGCGACCAGGCCCAACGCGGCGGCGCTGATAACAAAGGACGGTTTTTTCACGATGCGGTGGCCTCCTCCAACGGCGGCTCGGCGGGTTCAACCTGGGGCTGCATCCGGGCTGCGTTCTGGCTGTACTCGCGCAGATAAACAATGAACTCCTGCAACAGGCGATCCCACAATTCCAGGTTGCTGCGCAAGTGATCTGCACTGACACCCGCCGCAACCACGACATCCATTTCCATCACCAGGAACTCACCCTGCACCGACAACCTTGCAAAACGCCGCGAAGCGTTCCATAGCTCGGCCAGACCGGCCGGCAACTCCCCCTGTACCCGCAAGGCGCAACTGAAGGTGAAGTCCAGATACTGATCAGGCGCGGCCGACAGGTTGCCAAAGCGCACCGCATAACCGATGCCCTGGCTGGCGCTCAGCAGTTGCACGATGCCGTTCTGTTCCGTTTCGTTGACCCGGTAGCCGGCGGCTTGCAACAGCTCGGTCAGGGACGTTGGGCTGACGTGTTCAATCAATGAAGTCATGGTCGACTCTTCCTTGCGCTATCAATGGGTGATCGAGGCCTGGGGCGCATCGAAACGGTTCTTGTAGAGGTCATCGCCAAAGCCCTGGGCCAGCTCTTCGAAACGCACCCGGGTCTTGGCGGCGAAGGGCTGGCGGATTTTCATGACGTCGGTGACGTCAATGGTTTCGTAGGCGTGGAGCAGCGTCTTGGCGACTTCGTACATTTGCTGATTCTTGACCGAACATTGCTGCACTTGTGTGTCACGCTCACTCAGTTGAGCTTCCAGACGAGCACGTTCGGCTTCCTTGCCACGGGCCATAACCAGCAACTCGTCATAGGCTTTCTTGAACTTGCCGATCTGCTCGTTGCTGGCCGCCACCTGGGCCTGGGCCTGGCTTCGCAGGTTCTGCTCGTGCCCGGCCAGTTGCTCGTTCAGGGCCTGGGCCTTGCTCAACTGGGCGGTCAATTGCTTGATCTGCTCCTGGGCTTGCCGAGCCTGGTCTTGCGCCGCCTGCCGGGCGGCGCTGGCCTGGGCCTGTTCACTCTGCAAGGTTTGCAACTGCGCGGTGGTGCTGCGCAATTGCGCCCGCAGGCGTTCTTCCATTCCTTCGCCGTGGGCCGTGCTGCCTAACAGCAGACCCAGCACCAGCAACGCGACCGGACACTGGTTCATGGCTCGCCTTTTCATGAGGCCTCCCTGCGCTTAGAAGCGCGTGTTGATTTCAAGCTGCAAGACATCGATGTCATACGGCGCGCCGTACACCGCTTCGGAACTCAGCCAGCGACCGGTGGCGAAGACGTTGTTCGCCAGACCATAGTTGCCGCCCAGGAAGTAACCTTTGGCATTGGTGCCACCCAGGTGAAACGACGAATCGTTGAAACCGTCCGGCAAGGCATCCGGCTGGATGTACTTGTAGCCGGCGAACAGGTTCCAATCGCCCTGGCGCTTGAGTTCCAGTGAGTTACCCAAGGTGAACTGGAGCATCCAGGCGTTGGCGCCGCTTTCCACCTCGCCGTTTTCGTCCAGGTTGTTGGCGAACTGGCCTTCGGAGCGCTTGCGCATCTCGCCTTCGTCGTAGCCCAGGTTATGCACGTAGTTGGCCTGGCTGCGCAGTTTCAGGTCTTGCGGCAAATCGGTGTCCCACTGCAGATTCAAATCCAGCAGGTTGAACTCCGAGGCCAGGCCGACATACTGCGGCTGTGGCGTGGTGGACGGGTTGAGAGGATTGGGCGTGATGTCGCGCAGCAGGAACACCGTGTTGCCCTTCTGCATGAACGCCACGCGCGAACCATCGCTGTCGCAACCCGGATCACCGGCCCACGGCTCGCACGGCGAGGAGCGCTGGCCTTCAATGTCGTCGAAGCGGTAATAGGCCAACGCGCCCTTGACGCGGTTGCTGTCGTTGATCACCCAATTGGCCCCCAACTGCGCCCCGTACAACCACTTGTTGTCGCTCTCCTCTTTGTCGGAACCGTTGCTGGTGCTGGTGTCGTTGGTGTACTCCACCGGGAACGCACCGACGGTGCCGAACAGGCCCCAGTCCTGATTGAGCTTGCGGTTGAAAATCGCCGCCACGCCATCAAAATTCAGGTCACCGGAATACAACAGGTCGGTGGAGTAAAACGGATTGGCAATTCGCCCGCCGGTCAGGGTCAATTCGTCCGAGGGTTTCCAGGTCAAGTAACCCTGGTCGAGCCAGATGTCCTTCTTGCCGAAACCACCACCCAGGGTCTGGGTGGTGGACACCGGGTTGTTGTCCGAGCCGGTACCGATGCGAATGCCGGCGGTCCATTGCGGAGCGATCACGGCCTTCAT
The DNA here is from genome assembly GCF_900113505.1 of Pseudomonas sp. NFACC45. Taxonomy (NCBI): domain Bacteria; kingdom Pseudomonadati; phylum Pseudomonadota; class Gammaproteobacteria; order Pseudomonadales; family Pseudomonadaceae; genus Pseudomonas; species Pseudomonas sp. NFACC45. The sequence goes on along the minus strand of NZ_FOPO01000005.1, from coordinate 371,802 downwards.
GCCCAGGCGAGCGCGCAGGCGGAACAGGTTTTCCCGATCTTCGCGAGTATTGAGCAACGGCGGCAGGCTGGAGCTGCTGTTGGGGTTGACGTCGTACGGTCCTCGGTCATTGAGCCGGGCGAAGTCGACGATTTCGTTGCTGTTGTTGCCCGAGTAGTAGCGCGACTCATCGCGCAGGCGAATGTCGCCATCAAAACTGATTCGCGAGACCCAATCCGGAAAGGTGTTGGGCTGGGCCCAGTTTTCCTGCTTGGCGGTGGCCATGACTTCAGCCTTGACCTGATCGCGGATCTGCTCGCGCACGATGTTTGGCACGTATTGCACCCGCACATCCCCCGGTGCGCCGGCCGGTGTTGCGACGACCGCCGTGGCCGCCTGGCGGGCCTGCACGGCTTCCCGTTCGGCCTGGGCGATCAAGCCATCGGCCTGGTCCTGTTTCAAGACGCCCTGCTGTACCAGCAGGCGGATCAGATTGATCGTGGCGTTTTCCGACGGCGCCGGGGCGGCGGCCGCGTGCCCGGCCAGGCTCAATACAACCAGGCCGATTGCCCAAGACAATCGATTCACATTGGAAATCATCTGCACACAACTCCTGTTGGCAAACTTTCAAATATTCGGTTAACCCGGACGCCGTCCCTGCAAGGACAGGCGCACGGGCAAAGTCAGGGAGGCCGGTGGCCGCTCACTCAGAGGGGGGGCGGTGCGCAAGGCGGTGATGACCTGTTCATCCACCTGCCGGTTGCCGCTGGACTTGACCAGCTCGACCCGGGTGATTTCGCCCACGGCGCTCAGCCAGACGTCGGCCTGCAGTGAGAAGGCCAGGCTGCGCAGCTCGGGGTTTTCCCGAAGCAGCCGCTGGAAGGTGAACGCCAGGAACTGGCTGTAGGTGCCGTTACCCAGGCGTCCGCCTCCCGCCCCGGCCATGCCACCGCCCTTGCCCGCACCGATGTTGAACGCGTCGTTGCCGGCCTGGGCATCACCGTCCATTTGCATGGGGTTTTCCAAGTCATCCACCGGTGACGGCGGCGCTTCTTCTTCGGGCTTGATCTCCTCGGGCTCCGGGGTCGGTTCTGGCTCGAGCACTTTCTCCTCGACCTGGGGCTCCGGTTCCTTGGGTTTTTCCGGCGGCGGCGGGGGCGGCGGTGGCAGCGGAATAATGGTTGGCACCTTCGGCGCTTCACGGCGCACGCCACTCATGTCGTTGGCCCATTGCCAGAGCAGCCAGGCCGCCACAGCGCCCAGCACCAGAGCGCCAGCCCACTTGAGCAGGCGCAGCGGCGCGTTCTTCACCGGGGGCGGGTTGATGGGAAGTTTGGCGGTCATGGTCAGCCCTGGCTCGGTTTGCCGGTCACAAGACCGACCTGTGACAATTCCAGGCGCCGCAACAGATCCAGCACTTCGATGACTTTCTGGTACTGCACCGTGGCGTCGCCGCGCACGATCACCGGAAAGTCCGGGCTCTGGGCCTTTTCGATACGCAGGCGCTCCTCCAGCTCGCCCAAGGTCACCGGATAGGCATCAAGGAACACCTGCCCGCCATCGTTCACCGAAATGGCCTTGGTCTTGGCTTCGGACAACGACACCGAGGCGCTGGCCTTGGGCAGGTTGATCTGGATACCCGACACCTGTGCCGTAGCGGTGAGGATGAACATCACCAACACCACCATGAGCACGTCCACCAACGGCGTGACGTTGATGCTGTCCACCGCGGCGTCATCGTCGTCATCGTGTGAAGCGTTTACGCTAGCCATGACTGCGCTCCTCAGGCCGGTACGGGCGATTGAACGTGATGGTCACGGCGATGCGCCGCTTCACCGGACTGACCCTCGCCGTGCATCTCCGCCAGGCGCGTGATGAACTCGTCGACGAACACCCGCATGTCGGCGCTGACTTCCTTGTTGCGGGTGATCAGCCGGTTGTAGCCAAACAGCGCAGGGATCGCGACGAACAAGCCCATGGCGGTGGCGAGCAAGGCCGCGGCCATGCCCGGGGCAATGGCGTTGATGTTCACGTCACCGGCCATGGCCGTGCCGAGGAACACCACCATGATCCCCAGCACCGTGCCGAGCAGGCCGATGTACGGCCCGCCGGCGATGGCGTTGGAGAGGGTCGAGAGTTTCGAGCTCAGTTGCTGGTTTTCCCGGGTGCGCACACCGTCCATGGAGCAGCGGATCGCTTCGATGGTGGCGGCCGACACCGACGAGGTATCGGCGCCCTGCTCGCGACGGGTGCGGATCTCCTTGACCGCCACCAGGTACAACCGCCACAGGGACGAATGTTGCAGGCGCTGGGCGAGGTCCTGGTCGTCGGCGAACATTTCCAGGCGCGTGCCGATCCCGGCGAACTGCTCACGGAAGGCTTCGTTGGCGGCACTGAGGCGGCTGACCATACGGTTCTTGCGGATCATGATGACCCACGACTGGAACATCATCAGCACCAGCACCGCGATGATCACCCAGGCGTCCAGCGGCACAGCGTTGAGCAGGAAACCCAGGCTGCCGAAACCGAAGCCGGACTGCTCTTCATCGACACCATAGGCCACCAGTTTTGATTCGGCGCCCTGGGCATTGGCATCCGCCAACAGCAGCGGCGCCGGACGGGCGACCTTGGACAGACGCACCTCGTCCATGGCCCCGCTGAACGGCACGAAAGTCCCGGTGGAAAGATCAGTTGAAGGGTCGGTGGCAAGCCCCGTAGAAAGATCGGCCCCCAGGGCGATCGGCGAATTGAACGCCGGCATCGCCACCGTCAGGCTCGCGGTTTCACGACCGTTGACGTACAGCACAACCCGGTCGCCCGAGGCGGTCAACGCCAGGTGTTGCCATTGGCCGGGGTTCAACGGTTGAGTCGAGACGGCACGCTGACCGTCAATGTCCAGGAATGGCACACCCTGATTCACCCCCACCAGCAGGCTGGCGGCGGCCTCACGGCGGGCCAGGATCACCTGTTCACCGCTGGCCTGATCCTGGCGCAGCCAGGCGCTGAAGGTGAACGCCGCGCCGGCGCTGTGCTGCAATGAGGGGCTGGCTGGCAACAGCAGCGGCTGACCGTTGAATTGCAAGGCATGACCGATCACGCCATCGATGCGAGTGCCGGCAGCACCCTGGGCATTGTTGCCATACGCCGTGGCGTCCCGGGGCGGTACACCGGCGGCGCCGTCGAAGTGGTAAAGGGCGGTGTAATCCGGGTCGAAAGTCAACTGGCCGCTGCCGGTGGCCGGTGCCTTCTGGTTACCGTAATACATCCACAGATCCTGACGCTGGCCACCCTCCACGCTCGGTACATCGACCCAGATCAAGGCCATCCCCATCAACGGGTCGAAGCTTTCGATCTGGTGATTGAGCACGGTCTTGTCATCGGCACTGACAAAACGCAGGTCCGAGCCATCCTCCTTGACCCCGTCGAAGGTGAAATTGCCGGTGTGCAGGCGTACCAGCAATGCGGTGCGGCCCAGGGCCTGGCTGATCGCCGCGCCTTGGGGCGTGGTGTCCACGGAAATCTGTTTGCGATAGTGCCAGTCGTCCTGCCACCAAGCGTTGGCCGTGGCTGGAAGCACCAGCCCCAGGCAGATAAACAGGGATAACAATAAGCGTTGCATGGACATGACTCCTAAGTTCAAAACGTCGCTTGCAGGTTGAAATGCAGGCGCGATTCCTGTTTCGAGGTGTTCGGCCCATCGAGCAGCGGGTAGCCCCAATCGAGGCTGCCGGACAGCCATTTGCTCAGGCTCGCGCGCGTGCCGAGGCCGACACTGGCCAGGCTGTAATCCGCGTCCTGATCGGGCAGTTCGTCGCGCAGGTACAACTGCGCGCCTTCGGCGAAGGCGTAGAAGCGCCACTCCTGGACATAGCTGCCGAGGAACTTGGCAATGGACGGTGTACGCAACTCCTGGGACAGCAGGTAGCCGTCATCCCCGGTACGCTCGGCGGCCAGATAACCGCGAATCGATGTGGCGCCACCGGCAGAGAATTGTTCGTTGGAAACCAGCGGCCCGGACGCCAGCTGGAACGCAGCCTTGGACGCGGTCTGCCAGTCGTTGCCGAAGGTGAAGGTGTAATTGCCGTCCCCCTTGAGCACAGCAAAACTGGGGCTGGCGCGGTAGCGCTTGTAGTCGAAGTCTTCGTCGGAACTGCCATAGCCCAACAGGCTGCGGGTGCCCGCCACCAGGCTCAGGCCAAGGCCCAACTGGCTGTTTTCGCTGTAGCGAAAGCCGTTGTAGGCGAAAGTGAACGGCGCGTACTTGAGCGGCACTTTGTCGCTGGCGCCGTCCAGATTCAGCTCTTCCTCAAAGTCTTTGAAATCCACGCCAATGGAAAACGTATTGGCCCAGGCGGCACTGGACGCCAAGGTGTAGATCGCCGAGACACCGTACGAATGGCCCCTGCCCAAGACGTTGCTGCCGCCGATGGTCGCCACGTTGCTGTCGGACTGGTAACCGGAGAACTGCACACTCCAGTGCTCGTCCAGCGGCGCGGTATAGGAGCCCGACCAGACCTTGGCGTTTTCGGTGTCCTGGGGCGCGGTGAAGAAGGTCAGCGAGAGGCTGTGACCCAATTGCCAAAGGTTGTTGTAGCCCAGGCTGGCAACGCTCCGCAGCTTCTCGGTGTCGGCGCTGTAATCGTTATTGAGCCCCAGGCTGGCTTGCCACGGGTTCTGATCCTCGACCTGCAAGTCCACATCCATGGTGCCGGGCCGCTGGCCCTCGCGTACCAGCGGCATTACCTGGCGCCCCGGGGTCTTGTTCAACTGCGCCAACTCGGCCTGGACCTGGGCGAAATCGGGCACCTCGCCTTCCTTGAGCGCAGGCACGTCCTCGCGAATTTCCACGGGTGAATAATGCTTGGCACCCACCACGCGAACTCGGCCGACCTTGGTCTCGCTGACCTGCAGGTAAACGATGCCGTCTTCGACCTTCTGCTCCGGCAACTCGACGAACACCGATTGATAACCGCGCGCCTGATAGGCCTTCTGCAGCGCCTCCCGGGCCCCCTCGATATCGCTCAAGGCCTTTTGCGGGCCGAGAAACGGGTACACCGCCTCCTCGATGGCCCGGGCATCGAGCACGGTGTTGCCACGCACGAAATACTCGTTCACGTCCACCAGGCGGGCCGGGGCCGATTCGACCTCCTGCTGCGCTTGCGCGGCGAACGCCGACGGCCCCCCGACCGTCAACAACAACCAGCCCCACAGCGCTGGCCGCGATTTGAAGAAATGCTCCACACCACCCCCTGAATTCAAAGTACCGCTCAATTGCTTGCAGTCGATGTCGTGGCGTGCCGCGCCAGCCAGGTGTGCAGCAGCGCGAAATTCAAGGAGAACTCCGGCATTTGCAGCAAGGCACCGCAGAACACTTCACCGATTATTTTCTGGATGAGCCTCACGGCCCGCGCATCGCCCAGCAGCGTGGCGAGGTCTTTGCTCAAAACGTCGAAGCGCCAGACCTTCTGGTTCAGGTCCAGGCCGACGAACCAACGGAACAGCAGGTTGTAATTGAGTTGTTCGTAGAGTTGCTGCTCGCTGGGCACCGAATAGAGCAGTTGCAGTAAAAGGATGTGCATGACGGTCTGCGGTGCGATCAGCATCTCGGCGCTTGCGGTGAGGCCTTGCAGCACGTCGCGATGGTCGTCCAGCAGGTCATCGATTTGCGGACGCAGCAACACCAGTGAATGGCCCTGCGGGATGTAGCTGGACACTTCCTTGAGTGCGCCCTGCCAGTCATCCTGGGAAACGATCCAGACCCACGGTGCGCCGTAGCGATACACCGAGACCGGCTGCTTGCGCGCCGCCTCGACGATCTTCGACAACCGCTGGTCAAGCTCCTGCATGCCCACTTTCGAATAACGTTCCATAGTTCCCATCGCCTCACTCCCGGCTGCTTGCCCCGGCTCCAAACGACCTTGCAGGTCCCCTCGAACACGTCACACTGGCTTGACGGGAATGGCGATGTGCTACCGAACTTTTGTCATGAAAGCTTCATTTGGATGGACGTCGATGGGAACTTGAGCGCGGGTCCCGTGGCGAGGGAGCCTGCTCGCGCTGGGGCTGTAGGAGCTGTCGAGTGCAACGAGGCTGCGATCTTTCCCCAGCCACTTGAGTCCCAAGTGAAAGATCAAAAGATCGCAGGCTTCGCCAGCTCCTACAGAGCCCAGCGCGAGCTTGCTCCCTCGCCACGGGGTACTGGGTGTCCAGCAACCCGGTGGGAGCGAGCCTGCTCGCGATGGCGGCGACTCGGTGCCAGCCGATCGCTACAAGCTCAACCGCCCCCGCTCTTCCTCGGTCAAGCGCTGCCGGGTCTGTTCGTCCAGGGGGCCGGCGCCCAGCACTTGCACCGGGCTGGCCGGGTCGTAGGCCCGTGGCGCTTCGCGGCTGGCACCGTCGCGGGACGGGGCCAGTTGCTCGGAGCCGAAGCTCACCACCTGCACGGTGAACACCGACGCCTGGTTTTGTCGCGCCGCGTTCTGCTGCTGGCGCGCCACGTCTTCCGCCGCTTGTGTCGCCGAGGACGCCGCCGAACTGGCCGAGGTGATGGCCCCGGTGTTCACCGTGGCCGCCAGTGGCACACCGGAGGATTTGCCCTGGGTCTGGATGTTGGCCGCGTTCACCACGGTCAATGCCGCGATGTTGACGTTGCCCGACACCCGGATCCCCGCCTCGCCCGCATCGATGGTGCCCAATGGCGCGATCAGGTCGATGTCGCCGGGCGCCACTTCGGCAATTGGGTTGAGCGTGGCGATACCGGCGCCGGTGCTCGGCACCGACGGCGACAGGGTCACGTTGCCCCAGGTGTCATACAAGCGCTTGGGCGGCGTGTAGACCACGGTGGTCTTCGAACCGCGACCGGCGTTGATATCGCCCTGGGCCGACCAGCCGAGAATCGAGCCACCGAAAGTGGTCATGATCCGGCTCTGCCCGAGCAGGATGCTGTTCTGCGCATACAACTGGATATCGCCCTCGCCCTGGGTAATGACCCCGGCGGTGGACGGCGGTGCGTTGCCTTCGATGCCGAAGGTCTGCCCGCCGCCCGGCGTGAGCATCTGGATGCTGCCGCCGAAATCGGTGTGCACCCCCGCCCCGCCGAACATCGTGATATCGCCCTTGTAGGTGATCGCATTGCCCGCTACGTCCTTGGCTGGGAACAACAGCGCAATCGCCTCCCGGCCCCGCAAGTAACTACCCTGGCGAACGCCACCGGCTTCGTTGTACTCACGGCCACCGGCCTTGAGCTCGGCGAAGTACACGTCGCGGGCAAACACCCGCTGCTGCTCCGCCGGCAGCGCCGCGAAGTAGTTGCGGGCCTGCTCGGTGTCGCCGCTGAAGCCGAAGCGTTCCTTGAGCCAATCCACCAGTTCCGCCTCGTAGGTCTTGGCGACTTTACCGTCCTGGTTCGCCAGGGGCACACCGGCCAAAGCCTGGTTGGCCGGGTCCAGGTACGCCTTGACGAAGCGCTGGTAATCCGCGCCGTTGAGGCCAGCACCGGCTTGCAGCACCAGGCTTGCGCCGGGGCGCGCATCCCCCGGCACCACGGCGCCGATACTGTTGATGCTGACCTTGTCGTCCATCAGCAGATTACGCCCGGCGGTGATCTCCAGCAGGCCGGGGCCGGCGACGTTGAAGTTGCTGTAGAGGATGTCGCGCCCGGCCGAGACGATAGAAATGTCGGTGGGGTTGTTGTGGATGAAGAGGTTACCGGTGCTGGTGTAAGCTCCCGCGCCCCCCACACCGGTGTCCTCATTCAGAGATCCGCCCAGCGGTATGCCGCTGCTGACAATGTCTCGCCCAGCCATCATCCGTACAGCTCCGGCGCCTTCGTAGGCAATTCGCCCCGGCCATCTGCCGGTGGAGACTGATGCCATCGACCGTCCAGTGGTGACTGCCAGCAAGTCGCCTTCAAGCGCATAGAAGCGAGCAGGATCGTCATTGAGGGCCCACTCCCCGGAAGCGCTGCTGGTGTCAAAGGCAAACAGCGGCAATATGTTCATACTAGGGCGAGCGGGGTTGCCATCGGCTGAGAGGTTGCTGGTCTTTATGACGAAACCATCCATACCGACAAAGGCTGGCCGAAACGGTGTCGCCAGGGCCGCAGACGATGCACCGGAACGACTGACCGACATATCGCCACCGTAGATGGAATCGCCGGCCATGAATTGCAGCTCACTGTTGATGCCGGGAGCAAGCAGCAGGGCTGGGCGATTGTTGCCGTTGTAGCCGGTTCCATCCCATATCGAGGACTTGCCATAGTAAAGACTGCCGTTGGCCGCCACAGCCCTCAGGATCGATGGGTAGACCAAAGCCAGATCCGTCTCGACGCCTGACACCACAGGCGTCAGATTGCCTCCCGAGGACCATAGATCAATCGCCGTATTAGCCGTCCATAACGAAAACCAGCTCACGCCGGATCCGTTAGTGGCGCCATCTTTGAAGGGCGATACGCTCATCATCGGCGCCCGGCCAGGGTCCGCTACGTCCGTCACTACCAGGTCGCCCGAAGTTGTCAGATCGAACGTGGCATCACCCGGCATCAGGGTCAGCCCGCCTGTTGGCAGGCTACGTGTGGCTCTGAAGGAGTCGTACGCACGCGTTTCCCCCGGAGACTGTGCCGAAGCAACGTTGCCATAGCGCAGGTCAATTCGACCGATGGCACCGCTGTCGATCTGCGCGTGGCCCCGCAGGTTGATGGCCGCACCGTTCAGATGCCCGTTGACGAACGCGCTATCGGGATTCAAGGCGCCGCCTACACGCAGGTTGAGGTCACCACCGCCGGTCAGTTGCAGGCTGCCATCGGCGGCCACACGCCCGGTGCTGCCCACGGCAAGTACCAGCCCTTGGCTGCGGCTGTTGCTGCTCGGCACAAGACGACTCCCTGCCATTTGATCGAGCACCCCCGCATCGCCGGCGACCTGAACATTCAGGTTACCGCCGCCCAGAGTACCGAACCCCGTAAACCCGACCATCAAATCAGCCTTGCCGTCCTTCGCCGCGGTGTAACTGCCAAAATTGATCCACCAAGCGGTGGGTTGTGCCTGCGTGCCAGTTGCGACTGAGCCATTGCCCTGACGCCACAGCCAATTGCCGACGTTGACCGTATCGTAACCAACGTCTCCCCCATTGGGCCGCCCCGAATTCGTACTCGATACGTCCAGGCTATTACCGGTCAGATTGCCGCCAACCTTCAAGCTCAGGTTGCCGCCAAAGTCCGGGTACCAGGCGCGGTAAAGACTGTTGCTACCGCCATCCACGAACTGCTCGTTTTCACCTAGTGCATCATTGAGCACCTTGCCCGCCGCCCCCAGCGCCTTGGGCTGATTATACGGGTCGTTGGCAAAAGTCTCGCTGGATGAACTGCCAGCGGTGTAGACACCGTACAGCGAGTCCATTTTCAAGTCGCCTGCGGACAATAGCTCCAGGTCCGCTGCGCCGGTGCGAATGACACTCCAACGTTGGCTGCCTGCCTTGTATTCCGTTTGCCCAACAGCAGTGCAAAACGACGGGGTGTCGTCACACATTCCAGGATAGGCAAGGTTTTCGAAATCAATCGGTTGACCTACGAGGTCTGGAACCCCGAAGTTTTCCGCCCCTTCCTCCGTCCAGACAAAGCCGCTACTGGCCTTGCAAAACGACGGGGTATCCTCACACATCCCTGGATAGGCAACGTTCTCAAAATCAATGAATTTACCTGCCAGGCTCGGATCTCCGAAATTTTCCGCCCCCTCTTCGGTCCACACCAGCCCCCCCGCCCCGGCCTTGCCAAACATGCCGTAGTGACTATCAGCCAAATGAAGATCTCCACCCGCCAACACAGGTTGCACAACCCGGCTGTCCGCCGCCTGCGTATCGGCGCCGGCCACCAGGCGCAGTGACCAGGACTGCGACCCCTCGGCCAGCATCGGCGCAATGGCCCAGTTGCTCCCCGCCACTTCCGGACGCAACTGCACCGACTCGACACCGGCCGGCAACTTGATGTCGGTACCTGAAGGAATTTTCGAACCCACACTCAGCGCCAGGGCCCCGCTGAGACGCAGCACATTGGTCAAGCCGTTGCTCGCGCCCGCAATGCCTGGCAACGCAACGCCTTTGGGCCAGATCAGGCTGCGTATTGTTGCGCCGCTGCCCAGCAGGCTGCCTGCCCCCAGCACTGTGCCCGCCTCCAGGGTCTGGGTCGAAGCCAACAAAGTGCCGGCGGCGAACAACAAATTACCCGAGGCGTCATGCACCGCCGCAGCCAGCACCGTGCCCGCCGGCAGCACCAGTGGCTGATCAAGCGTCGCAGCCACCGGCAGGCGTGTTCCCGCCGCCAGGGTCGCGCCCTTGAGGGGTACGTCGAAGTTGAGCACCGAGCCCGCTGGAAACGCCGTGCCATCCGCCAGGGTCACACCGGCACCGGGCACGACAATATCGCCCGCCGCGAAATCAATGCCCGGCAACAGCACCCAGCCCTTGTCATCGTTACTGGCGGGCGGCTGGACAAACCCGTCGGTGATGCTGCCATAGATGTTCAGGTCACCCCCGGCGCGCAGCGTCAGCGCACCCGACTCACCGGAGCCGTACACCGCGGTTTTACGAGTATGCGGATTCACACTGGCGTAGCGATAACCGGACAGGTCCAGGTCACCCCGTACCACCAGGTCACCGTCGGCCGTCGCGCTGACGATCTCCACACCGGGTCGCAGGTGGAACGCATCGGCATATCGAGCGTTGTTCAGACCGGCGAGTTTACGTTGCATCAAATCGCCGTTGGCCAGCGCCGCGTTGATGAAAGCAATACTGTCCTGGTGCTTGCCATCCAGGTAGGCCTGGTCGATGACCTGATAAGGACGGCCACTGGCCGCCGGATCGCTGCCGTAGGCTGCGTCGTTGTACTGCCACGTACCGTTGACCGCGATGGACCGGGCGCCCTGGATATCCAGGCTACCGCGTGCATCGATGGCAATGTCGCCCTGGGTCGGGGTCGAGCCGGCGCGGCGTGCATTGAGTTCCAGCGTGCCACGGGCACGGCCGTCGTGCTGCCCGGCGGGCGCCGCAGTGCCATGGCGCAAATCGATGCGAGCTCCGTCGGCCAGGGTCAGCACGCCGCCTCGCGAGGTCAGGTCGACAATGGCGCGGTTCGGTGAGTCGATGATCTTGCCGTAGCTGTCCACCCGCAGACGATTACCGTGGGCGTCAAGCACCGCGTTGCGGCCCAGGGTCAGGGAGCGCCCGGCCGCGAGCCGGATGCTGCCGACCCGCTCGCCGCTGGCGTCGACCTTGCCATTGACCAACAGGCTGCCATTGTCCAGGGACACGCTGATGGTCGAGGCCTTGAGTTCGTTGCCGATCACCAGGTCGCCCTGCTTGAGCTGGAAGCCACGGGCACCGAACACCTGCCCGTCGTTCAACCGTTGGTTCAGGGCCGCGAACTGCTCGCTGAGGTTACCGTTGCCGCCCAGGCGCTGGGCCTGGATCTCCACGCCGCCGGCCAGGTACGGCATGGCGGTACCGCCGGCGTCATATTCGCCGGTGCTGCTGCCGAGGATCCGTCCTTGCAGATCGACTACACCCGCCGTACTGCCCAAGGCCACGGCGCTGAGCCGCCCGGCCTGGTTGTGGCGGGCCGAAAGGTCGATGCTGGAACCAGCAGCCTGGCGGATGTTGCCGCTCTGGCTTTGCAGGATCACCTCGCCACCGGCGCTGTAGCGTGTCACATCGTTGAAGGTGACGGTGCGGCCCGCCACGTCGATCAGTGCCCCATCGGCCAGGGTCAGGTCATCCGTCGCGCTCAGGGTCAGCTTGCCGCTGGGCAGCATCACCGCACTGGCCAGGTTCAGGCTCGCGCCTTTGATGGACAACTCGCCCCCAAGCCCGGAGACATTGCCCGGTTTGGCGCTTGTGCCCGCTACGTTGACCGCGCCGCCTGCGGTGATGCGGTTGACCGAGCCGGCTTCACCGGTCAGCAACGGGGTGAGGATATTCAGGTTGCCGCCGCTGTAGGCGTAGCCCGTTTTCGCGTCATAGGCGCCCTGGCGTTGATACACCGCCAGGCTGCCTTTGTGGTTGGCGGTCAGGCGTTCGCTGGCACTGAGATTGACGTTGGCGAAGCCCAGCACCAGACGGTCCAGGGTAGTGATCGAGCTCGGTTGGGCGAAATCGCCATAGCCGAATTCGATACGCTGGGCCTGGATGTCCAGGCGACCGGCGCCGGTGCCGGCCCCGCCGGCAATCACCGAACCCGGCGCGCCAACGGCGCCGTTCCAGATCAGGTTGGCGGTGCGAATGGTCGCCACGTCGTTGACGCTGCCTGCGCCATAAATGGCCGGCGTGCTGAGCATCAGGTTGGCCAACCGCGACTTGCCCGTCGCCGGGTCATAGGTGTCGAGACTGACAGTGCCGTAGAAATTCAACGCCTCACGCGCCGACAGTTCCAGGGTTTCCAGGGCCGGGGCGCCGTATTCGGTATCCCCGCGCAACAGGCGATCGAGTACCGTCTGGCTCAGGGTCAGACCGGCCGGCAAGACCTGACGCGCCGCTGCGTCGCTCAATGCCGGGGCGGTGCCGACGTTGATATTGCTCAGGGCCAGGGTCAGGTGACGGGTGCCGTAGCGCACCTTGTCGTCCAATTCCAGGCTCCCTCCGGTGGCGGCGACGATGCTGCCCTCGGAATGAATTCGGGTGACGCCGCTGCATGGCGTCAGGCTGCAGCCGCCGATGTTGATGGTGCCGCTGCTGCCCGATGAGGGTGCCAACACGTTGAGCAAGCCGTTGGAGGCGGCCAGCAAGTTCTGACCACTCACATTGAGGTCATAGATAAAACCGTCATGGGCATCGTAGGCAGCCGCGCCACGACCAATGGTATTGATGGCGGCGCCTTGTTCCATCGACACCTCGCCGCTGGCCAGCAGGAAAACCTCCGGTGCCGCCAACGTAGCGCCTTCACGCAAGATCACTCTGGACGAGGTTCTACCTCCACTGCTCGAGGGCGTGATGTAGTTTCCGCTCTGACCATAGAGCGTCAAGAACTGGCCGCCAATAACCTGACGCGATGCATTCAAGGCATTCAGGCTTTCGGCATTGAGGGTCACGCCCTCGAAGCCGGCCGTGGCCCCGCGCCCATCGGCAACGACCTCCAACGCCCCATTACCTCCAACCACCGCGACGGTACCGCCGTAGCCACCTTTCTGAGGCGCGAACTTGCCGATGCCTTTAAAGGAGAACGCCTGATCTCCCGCTCCTGGCGCGAGCTTCAACTTCAAAGTCTTGGCGTCCACCGGCAACAGGGCTCGTGGCACGCCCAGGCGTGCGGCATCGGCTACAGCGAACTGGGCGTAGCTGGTTTCGTTGTACTGCGAATAGCGACGCAGCACATCGCCCGAAGTCAGGATGACCTGGCTGGACAGACTGTTGCGCTGCCCGGTATTGACCACCGACAGCACCCCGGCGGTGGTCCAGGAGCCGTTGCGCATCTGCAACGCACCCGCCGTGGAACCCTGACCCGCCAGACCGTTGACCTCGACCCGGAACGCCCCCGGCAGCAAGGCATAGGTGGACGGCATCAGCGTATAGGTACCGGCGGCCAGCCCCGGTACACCGGCGCCAATGGTGATTTGTTGTCCGATCCTGGGGTCCACTGCGCCGCCCTCGGGCGCCACTGGCGCGTATGCACTCTGGTTGCCCGGCACAATGGCGTAGACCGGGTTGCTGGACAGGCCCGGTAAAGTAAAGCCGCCGTTGGCACCGATTTGCACCAGCGGGTTGAAGCGCGCGTCGGTGGAGCCGCCACGGCCGGAAATGAAACCGGCACCCAGCAGATCACCGCCACCCGAAAGATCGAGTACCGAGCCTTCCTGGGCCGCAACAGACTTTCCGCCCAGAATCACACCAATATTCAGATCCCCGTTGCCATAGGAGATGGCCCCTTGCCCCAGAAGCACCACCTTCTTGCCCGCGTACTCATAACTCTGACCATCGACGGTACCGCCGTAAGGCAGAACCAGACCGAGGCCACTGACTGAAGTGAGGCTGTTCGGCAGCAAGTCCACTTGGCTAGTGATGCTAGTGCCGTCGTTGGTGCCGACCTCAATCAACCCCAGCGGGGCCCGAACCACCCCGCCCTGCTCGATATTCGCACTGCCCAGTTGTAAGTGACCGAATGCCGAATAAGGTACCTGAGGCGTCACCTGGGTAGTCCGCCCGATGACCAAGCTGCGCGCCGGGTCGTAGGCAGAGGTGCCACTCAAGCTATACCCCGCCAATACCCGAGCCCCGACCCCGGTCGCCGGATACAGTTGCGCCGCTTGCAGGATCATGTCCGAAGGAGTCATTAATTGCGTGCTAAAGCCCGTAGGCAACCCTTCGCTGGAGAATCCCGCCAGGAAGCGCAAATCACCACGGCTGCTTAACTGGACCAGGTCGAACCCGGCGCGCTCCAACTCGACCGTGGTGCCATTGGCCTGTCTCAGCGTGCCTTTGCTGCTGAATCTCACATTGCCCTGTACATCCAACAAGTCGGCGTTGACGGAAAGCACCGCCTTGTTCGCAAGTGGCGATACGTCGCCTTCGATCAGCGGTCGGGTATAGGAATCCATATTCGGTAGACTGGCCGCCGGCCCCGCCAGCAGCAAATGAGCTGCATTAAGTTGAACACGGGTGTCGGCTGGCGCGGCTGTGCTCAACCCGAAGCTACGCGCATATAGGCTCAGGCTTTGGCCGAGGGACAACGACACGTCGCCACCGATACTAATAATGCCGTTACTCAGCAGAGACAGGCTGTCGAAGCCGCCCGCCTGGACCTGGTCCACACCCAAACGCCCATGACCATAGATCAACGAATCCGCCGAGGCCTTGGCGGTGTCGCTTAGCGGGCTCGCCTGGGCGGTTTGTCCCAGCACCAGTTCACGCACCTGCAAGACCCGGTCATTGACCGCGCTTTTCAGGTAATACGGTGTCTCCAGCGCCACCGACAAACTGCCCCCTGCGGCCCCCGTGCCACCGGAACGGGCGCTGAATTCGCCGTCCAGGTACAGACCATTGGCCGACGCCAGGGAAATACTGCCACCGTTGCTCGTCACCGATGTGCGTCCCTGGCCAGGAACATCCAGCATTGCCTGGCTGCCATCCGCTTGCAGGCGTGCCCCCTCGCGCATCACCACGAACAATTCCGGCGCCGAAGCCGATCCTTTCGCGACATCAATCTGACCACCAATGACAATCTCGCCACCGTCACGCACCAGGCCATAGGTCTGGCCGCGCATGTCCTGGGCAGTCACGGCCCGACTGGAGACATCGATCAATGCTTG
Source organism: Pseudomonas sp. NFACC45 (assembly GCF_900113505.1). Taxonomy (NCBI): domain Bacteria; kingdom Pseudomonadati; phylum Pseudomonadota; class Gammaproteobacteria; order Pseudomonadales; family Pseudomonadaceae; genus Pseudomonas; species Pseudomonas sp. NFACC45. The sequence continues at coordinate 356,536 of NZ_FOPO01000005.1, read as the reverse complement.
CTCGCCTAACCAGATGGAGCGTCCATGGCCTTGGGCATTGACCGGGTTGCGAACTGGGTTGCTGACGCTCAGTTCGGTGAGACTGACTCGTCCGCCCCAGGCGTTGAGGGTGCCGTTGACGGTCAGTTGACCGATGCTGCGCAAGTCGATGCCTTGTCCCGGATCGACGCTGATCACGCTTCCACGCCCGATGTTCAATACCGTGCTGGCCATGTCTGCCGCGCTGGAGTTCGCGGTACCAGCAGTGAGGCTCAGGCTCGCGCCGTGGCGCTGGGTGAGAACACCTTTGATCGCATCTTCCTGATACAGCTCCAGCGTCCAGCGCTGCAAGGCATCAGCCGGCTCTGCGTTGCTGCCGGTAGTCAAAGCCTGCTCGCCGAAACGGTACACCGGCATCGTCACATCGACCCGGGTCCCGTCGGCCACCGTCAGGCCTTCGTTGCCAGTGATGTCATAGGCCGAGAAGCCCTTGTCGAAGAAATCGCCGCCCAGTTGCAGGGTGCCGGGCTCGAGGGGCGCGCTGCTGTTGCCGATCAGCACTTTATTGGCCGCCAGCTTCAAGGTCCCGCCGCCGCTCACCCCGGTGCCGCGCAGTTCACCGTCCAGGTTCAAGGCACCGTTACCGGACGACGCGCTTAGACCGGCGGTCAGGGTCAAGTCACCGCCCTTGCCACCGCGGGTCTTGCCATCGACCATGACGGCCGCGCCGGAGCTGACGTCGATCAGGCTGCCCTGGCCCACATCGATATCACCGCCGCTGCGCACAGATACGGTGCCGCCATTGATGAATGGCAAGCCCTGACGGTCGCCGCCGTCAAGCAGCAGGTTGCTCCACAGGCCAGCGGTGTTCAGCGCAACACCTTCGCCCAACGTGACCGCCGCTCGAGTACCTGTTGCAGGCACAAGCGTGACGTCACCTACTGCATAATTCCTGAGGGTATCGACCTGCCTGAGGACATTACCCAGCGCAATGCGACCGCTGCGCGCCGTCAGGTCGGCATTCACCTCGACCTGCGGCGCGTAAAGCGTGATATCACCGCCATCGGCCACTTTGAGCGCGCCATCGACTTTGATGCCTTGCGCCGCTGCCACCTTGACCGCGCCGAGCTGGAAGCCATTGAGCAGCTCATTGTCCAGCACCAACTTGCCTTGCCGATCAGTGCCGACCACCGAGGTCAGGTCAAGGCCCGCAGCAATCTTGTCGTTGACCTCGCCGACGGTGACCTGATCGAAGACAGGGTTCAGGCCGCTGTTGATCACGCCGCTGGCCTTGTCGTAGATCGGCGTGTAACTGCCCACCAGCAACTGAGCCCGCCGGGCCATGGCATTTTGCGATTGCTGGTAACCGTCGAGGTTGAGGTTCGGTGCCTGGGTCTGGCGTTCGCCCTGGTAGACCTCACCGACAATCTGGCCTTCCAGCACCGCGTTGCGGGTCGACACCACTAGTTTGCCGGCATCACGGCCGACGGTGTAGCCGGCCTCAAAACGCTCGCGGGGGGCGATCAGCGGGTTGTAGTAGTAATCGGTCTGGCCCCAGCGCTGGCTGTGGTCTTCGTAACCCTTATAGATGCCGCTGTAGAGGATGTCCCCCGGCGCCCTGGACAATTCATACAAGCGCCCATTGGGGCCCCTGAGCCAGGACTGGCGCAGGTAGCCGCTCTGCACATCCAGGGTGCCACCGGACAGATTCAGCTGCGCCGCCTGCTGGGTCACCACGTCGTTGCCGGTGAACGTCAGCGTGCCGCCCTGGGCGGCCCATTCACCCATGCTGTGGCCCCGTGTGCCCAGGTAGCCGCCGACTTCCAGCAACCCACCCGCCGTGTACCAACGGTCGGTGGCATAACCGTTGGTGCCCGCCGGCACGTAGATCAAATCACGCACGTCCACCCAGACATCGTTGTTGGTCAACTTGCCGCCCTCGCGGTTGACCGGTGCGTCACGCTGTTCGTTGCCCTGCACGTTGACCTTGATGGAGTTGGACTCCATCGCCACCTTGACGCCGATGGCACCGGACACGTCGATCACCGCACCATCGCGCACCAGACTGCGACCGGCGGCGCTGACCGCGACCTGACCGCCGGTGGCCAGGGTGATGGAGCCGTTCTGGAAGTCGACGCTGCCGCCACTGACGATCTCGACCCGCGACTGGTCGGTGCGGTCGACCACGCTGCTGAGGTTGTTGAACCGACCGGTGATCAGGTTGTTCGGCGTACCGTCCAGGCCGGCGGGTCCGGCATCGCGCTGGCTGTCCAGGGCGCTGCCGCCCGCGGCGTCAAGCAGCACCGCCGTGGCACTGCCCTGCCCCAGGGTGACGCTGCCGGTGCTGTCGCTGAAAGCGTTGAGCAGGTGCACGGTGCCGCGGGTGTCCACCGAACTGCTGGCCACGGCCACGCCGTTCTGCTGCACATTGTGCCCGGTAAGGGTGATGTCGCCGGTGCTGGCCTGGATCAGGCCGCTGTTGATCACCGTGCCGGCGCTGCTGCCCGGTTTGAGCGAGGTCGCGACCTCGTTGCCACGGGTGGTGGAACGCGGGTTGCCGCTGGTGCCCTGACCCCGGCGAATATAAAAACTGTCGCCCGCTGCCAGGGTGGTCTGGCCCTTGGCGGTGATGATGGAACCGGCGTTCTCCACTTCCGAGCCCAGCAGCAAGGCATAGCCGCCCCCAGCGGTGGAGGTGGCGGCGCGATGGGTTTCGATCCGCGCACCGCGCTGCACTTCGATCTTGCCGGCGGCGTCAGTGAAGGTCGGCTGGGTGCCGGTGGCATCGACGTACAAGCCGCGCTGGCTGAATTGCTCGTCGCTGACGTTGGCCGCCACCGCCGCCAGGTTGCGCACGTTGACCTGACTGCTGCCGCTGAAAATGATGCCGTTGCGGTTGACCAGCATCACCGTGCCGTTGCCCTTGATCTGGCCCTGGATCTGGCTTGGTCGCGCTTGAGGGTCGTTGACGCGGTTGAGCACGGCCCAGTCCGACTGCTGCTGGAAATCCACCGTGGTGTTGCGCCCGACGTTGAAGGTTTCCCAGTTGAGAATCGCCTTGTCGGCGGTCTGTTCGATCTTCACCGTGGTCTTGCCGCCGGCCTGGGTCTGCTGCGGTCCCTTGGCGTTGAGCCAGCCCTGGGTCAGGCTGTTATCGACCTTGAGCCCGCCCTCGCCCAAACCGTCGGGCACGGTCTGCACCTGCCCTAACGCGGCTTGCCGCCCCGCAGCCTGGGCCGCCTGCTGGGCCGCGATGGCGGCCACGGTATTGTTGAGGTTGGTCAACGAGCGCTGCAACTGCGCATTGGCCCGTTGCTGTTGCGCCAGGGGTGGCGGCATGCCTGGCTGCGCCGTCACGGGCCGCCCCGCGCCACCGGCCTGAGACGCGCCCTTGGCGGCAAACCAGGCCGAACTGAACGCCGTCGCCGCGTGGGCATTGCCGGCCACCATCAGCAGCGCAATGGCCTGGGCCAGCGGCTTGAGCCGCAACATCGACAACTCGCCATCGCGACGGGGGGCATTCAGGTTCGTCTGGGGTTTGCAGCGCAGCATCCTACTCATCCTTTCGGGTTCGCTCTAAGGGGTCACAACGCCGTGCTGTCAAGCTGCCAGCGTTGGTTATAGGGGATAGGCGGTTACAACCGCTCGGGACCGAACGGTTGTCATGAAAATTTCATATGGCTGTGTTGGCGCCGGTATTACGCAAAAATCAGCAACGGCTTGCACCGTTGCTGATCGGGTGTTGCAGGTCGCTCAAGCGTGGGCTTACAACGGACGACCGACGCTATTGCAGACGTTGGTGTTGCCGATGCTCAGAGCGTTAGAGGCGGTCAGGAAGCTGCCGCGGATGGCGGATTTCCAGGCGCCTGGCAGGGGCACGAAGCGGTTAGCGGTGATAGCAGCGTCGTTGTTGTTGGCAGCAACTGCGCCGTAGTGACGGGTGAAGAAATCACGCACCTGAGTGGTTTGACCGGCATCGGCGTAGCACTGACTGAAGATCAGGTTGGTGAAACCCAGGATCGGATAGCCGGTGTCTGGGTAAGCCACGACGCTTGGATCGCTAGGGTTGGTGGTTGCAGCGAATACCGGTACCCAGGCGTTCGGGTTAGCGCGGTTGGCGGCAGCAGGCACGGTAACAGCTGCAATTGCGGCCGACACGTTGGCTGGGGCTGGGGAAACACCGGCGACGCGGGCAACCTTGGTAGCGTCGTCCAGACCGGCCAGGGTAGTAGCAGCGTAGTCCGGGCTCATGTAGGTGATGCGGCCCTGGGCAGCGTTCACAGCAGTCATCACAGCCTCGCTGCCAGTGGCGGAAACCGCACCGGCCGGCAGGCCACCGCTGTAGCTGGAGGCGAAGTTGGTGGTGATGGCGAAAGTGCCGGGCACAGCGGGTACAGCTGTAGGGCACTTGGCGTTCAGAAAGCGGGTGAACAGTTCGGTAGTACCGCTGCTCTCAGCACGATAAGTCACAGTGATCGGGCCGGAACGGCCGGAACCGGTGATTTGGTTCCAGTCAGTCAGCGTGCCGGCGAATACGCCGCACAGCTGAGCGACGCTGAGGTCAACGTTGGCGGTGCCGGTCTTGTTGAAAGGAATGGCAACCGAAGTGGCGACCGAAGGCACCTGGATCAATGGGCCCCAGGCGGTGCCGTGGTTGGTGACGTAGGCGTTCAACTCAGCCTGGGTGAGCTTCGAATCGCTGCCCGCCCAGTGCACGTTCTTGCTGGTGTCACCAGGCACGAAACGGGTGTAATCGTTGTTCAGGAAAGCGGCCTTGCCGGCACCGCTGCCCACGCCAATGTAAGGGGCGAAACCGGCAGTCAGGACGCCGGAAGTCTGGTACAGAGGCAGAGGCAAGGTAGCACCACCGCCGTTGACATCAGCCATAGCGGCCTGAGCGGCGCAGAGGCCGGCGAGGGTCAGGGATACCGCGAGAACGTTGCGCTTAAACATGAAGAATCTCCTTTCATCGTGTTCGTACGTAGGTTGGGTGACGCGTGCTTGCCGTCATGGCGCTCGGTCCTGTGCCGATGGCGATGGGGTGAGGCCATGGGTTAGAAACTCGCAGTTTCCGGTGACAGATAAAGGAAAAAACCTCGGGAGCTGGAGGCCGTTTTTTGGGTTTTTTCCTCGGGTGTTCGAGGGCTCTGGGTTGGGGTTTCAGACGGGTTTTGTGACGGTGCTGCGCAGGGTGGGCGTGGAGATGGCGGCGGGTGGTTGTCTGACGATAGAAGATGACAGAACGAGGAACCCGAGTTTGGTGTTGGCGAGGCTCGGGAGGTGTTGCGGCACTGCAAAAATAACTGGCGGGTCTCTGCTGTTGTGGCGAGGGGATTTATCCCCGCTGGGCTGCGAAGCAGCCCCAAACCAGACGCCCCCGTGTGTCAGGCTGGTTGCATTCAATCTGATTGGGACTGCTGCGCAGCCCAACGGGGATAAATCCCCTCGCCACAAAATCAATGTCCACCACGGATTGCGTGCGCTTATTGAACCAACTGATTGATCTCGATAATCGGCAGCAGCACCGCCATGACGATCACCAGCACCACGCCGCCCATGACCACGATCATCAGCGGTTCCAGCAGCGCAGTCATGCCCATGGCCCGGCGTTCGATGTCGCGGGACAGGGTTTGTGCGGCGCGTTCGAGCATTGGCGGCAGGCAGCCGGTTTTTTCGCCGCTGGCGATCAGGTGGATCAGCACCGGCGGGAAGACTTTTTCCACCCGCAACGCCGCCGCCAGGTTGACCCCTTCGCGGACCTTGGCCGTGGCATCGCTGACGCTCAGGCTCAGGCGGTCATTGGACAGTGTCTGGCGTGCGGCTTCGAGCGCTCGCAGCAAAGGCACCCCGGCGCCGCCGAGAATCGCCAGGGTCGAGGCAAAACGCGCGGTGTTGAGGCCCAGCACGAAACGCCCGATCAGCGGCAGGCGCAAGATGCGACTGTGCCAGTTCAACCGCGCTTGCGGGTTGCGCAAATACAGCCGCCAGCCCCAGAACCCACCCGCCAGCATGCCGAAACACAACCAACCCCAGGCGCGGATGAAGTCGCTGGCGGTCAGCATCGCCAAGGTCAATCCTGGCAGGTCCTGACGGGCCTGGGAGAACGCGCTGACCACCTGCGGCACCACGTAGCTGAGCAGGAAAATCACGATGGCAATCGACACCAGCCCCACTACACCCGGATAGATGAACGCCGTGAGGATCTTGCCCCGCAGGTTGTTGCGCTCCTCGATGTAGTCCGCCAGCCGCTCCATCACCTGGGCCAGGTCGCCGGACTCTTCACCGGCAGCGATCAGTGCCCGGTAGATGTCCGGAAAGTCCCGTGGCCGCGCCGCCAGGGCTTCGGCCAGGCGCATGCCGCTACGCACATCGGCGCGCACTGCGCTGAGGGTCTGGGCGATGTGTTTTTTTTCCGCCTGTTCCACCGTGGCGCTCAACGCGGCCTCCAATGGCAGGCTCGCCCCCAGCAGGCTCGCCAGTTGCCGGGTGGCCCAGGCCAGGTCGTTGTCCGAGAGTTTGGCGCTGAACAGGCCGCCGCCATGGGCTTGCGCGGTGTTGCGCTCGAGCTGCACCTGCAACGCCGTCAGCCCGCGGCTGCGCAGCAGGTTGAAGGCGCCACTCTGGCTGTCGGCTTCCAGGTGCCCGACCTCGATCTTGCCGGTGGCGTCGGCGGCTTCAAAACGGTAGCGATTCATCAGGCGTCCCGTGTCACGCGCAGGATTTCTTCAGGGGCGGTGGCGCCACTGCGCACCCAGCGCTCACCGTCCTCGCGCATGCTGAACATCCCGGCCTGGCGGGCGGCGGCACGCAGCGCCTGCTCCCCTGCCCCTTGGTGAATGAGGGTGCGGATGTCATCGTCGATGCAGAACAATTCATGGATGCCGGTGCGACCGCTGTAACCGGTCTGGTTACAGCTCGGGCAGCCCACCGGGCGCCAGGTGCCGGGGGTTGCCGGATCAGCTTGTTTGCATTGCGGGCAGAGCCTGCGTACCAGTCGCTGAGCGAGTACGCCGAGCATCGACGAGGCCAGCAGGAACGGCTCGACGCCCATGTCGATCAGGCGGTTGATGGCCGACACAGCGTCGTTGGTGTGCAGGGTCGCCAGCACCAGGTGACCGGTGAGGGACGCCTGCACGGCGATTTGTGCGGTTTCCAGATCGCGGATTTCGCCGATCATGATGATGTCCGGGTCCTGGCGCAGAATCGCCCGCAGGGCCAGGGCGAAGGTCATGTCGATCTTGGCGTTGACCTGAATCTGGCTGATGCCCGGCAGGTCGTATTCCACCGGGTCCTCCACCGTGAGGATGTTGTGGACGCTGGCGTCCAGCCGGGCCAGGGCGGCATACAGACTGGTGGTCTTGCCGCTGCCGGTGGGGCCGGTGACCAGCACGATACCGTGAGGCTGGCGGATCAGGCGATCGAGTTTGCCCAGCACGCCAGGGTCCATGCCCAGGGTTTCCAGTTGCAGGCGCCCGGCCTGTTTGTCCAGGAGGCGCATTACCACCCGCTCGCCGTGGCCGGTAGGTACGGTGGAGACCCGGATGTCGATGGGCCGTCCGGCTACCCGCAAGGCAATACGGCCATCTTGGGGCAAGCGTTTTTCGGCGATGTCGAGCTGGGCCATGATCTTGATCCGCGACACCAGCGCGCCATGCAACGCCTTGCGTGGCGAAACCACGTCGCGCAGGGTGCCGTCGACCCGGTAGCGCACCACCGAATGGCTTTCGTAGGGCTCGATGTGGATGTCGCTGGCCTCGTCCCGTGCCGCCTGGGTCAGCAAGGCGTTGATCATGCGGATCACCGGCGCGCCGTCCTGGGTGTCCAGCAGGTCGGTGATCTCGGGGATGTCCTGCATCAGGCGGTCGAGGTCCACCTCGTTTTCTGCCGCGCCCACCACGGCGGCGGCGCTGCCGGTGTCGGCGTAGGCACTGTTGAGCAAACCGTCGAGTTCCTCGTCACGCACCCGCTCCAGCCGTACCTCGCCGAATTGGCGGCGCACTTCACTGATGGACCAGCCTGGGGTGGAGGGACAGACCATCAACACCGCACCTTCGTCAGACTCGCGCAGCACCAGGCGTTGGGCCTTGGCCCAGGCGTATGGGAGGGTGTTCATAGGCACAACTCCTCCTCGACTGACGGACACACCGTGGCTGGAGCGTCGACACTGTGTAGGAGCTGTCGAGTGCAACGAGGCTGCGATCTTGTCCCAGACAATTGAGTCAAAAGCGAAAGATCAAGATCAAAAGATCGCAGGCTTCGCCAGCTCCTACATAACCCAGCGGGAGCAAGCTCCCTCGCCACGGTACTCATTGTCCAACCGGCTCCGTTGCCGGCACCGCCTTGATCACCGCCCTGGGCGTCTGCAGCCCGGCGGGCGTGGCCTGCGGAATGGCCTTGGCCGAGGCCGGCAGTTGCGGGGCTTGCATGTCCGGCAGCGCCCAGCTGCGTTCCGGTTGCAACAGGCCCTGGGCGCGGCGCATGAAGTCGTAGCGGTTGAGGGTGATGCCGCGCCCCGCCGCCGTGTCGCGGATGATGTAGGGGCGCAGGAACACCATCAGATTGGTCTTGGTGATCTGCCGCCGCTCGTTGCGAAACAGCGCGCCGATGCCGGGAATGGTCGACAGCCACGGCACCGCGTCGTTGCTCTGGCTGTAGCCGTCCTGCAACAACCCGCCAAGGACCATGATCTGCCCGTCGTCCAGCAGAATGCTGGTGTCGATCGCGCGCTTGTTGGTGACGATCCCGGTGGCGCTCGAAGCGCGGTTGTCGACGCTGCTGACCTCTTGATAGATATCGAGCTTGACCGTCCCGCCTTCGGAAATCTGCGGCCGGACGTTGAGCTTCAGGCCCACCTCCTCGCGGGTCACGGTCTGGAACGGGTTGTTGCTGGTGCCGCCCCCACCGGTGACGTAACTGCCGCTGACGAAGGGAATGGTCTGGCCGACAAAAATGCTCGCCGCTTCGTTGTCCAGGGTCAGCAGGTTCGGGGTCGACAACACGTTGGTGCCACCCTTGCTCTTCAACGCCCGGGCCAGGACTTTCAGGTCGAGGATCTTGCCGATGCCGGGGATGTCCACGGTGCCGTTGACCAGCCCCAGGTTCAAGCCCTGGGGCAACACGTCGATGCTGGTCTTGCCGTTGAGGTTGAGCCCGGTGCCACCGAGGTTGACCCCGCCGATCACGCCGCTGCCGCCCAGGTTGCCGGTCTGCCATTGCACGCCGAACTCGCTGGCGTCGTCCTCGCCGACTTCAACGATCAGGCTCTCGATCACCACCTGGGCGCGACGCTGGTCGAGCAGGTCGATGACTTCCCGCAGGTTGCGGTACAGCGGGTCCGGCGCGGAAATCAGCAGGGTATTGGTGGTGGCGTCAGCCTGGATGGTCACACCGCCGGCACTGAAGGCGGTGCTCTGATCGTCCTGCGGCGAAGCCGAGCTTTGTCCGCCACTGCCCTGGGCGTAACCGTTGCTGGTGGTCGACGCACTGGCGCTGGTGGTGGCGTCGCTGCTGCCCTGCCCACTCTGGCCGTTGGTGCTGGCGCCCATGCTGCTGAGTACCGAGCGCGAGTTATCACTGCCCTCGCCTTCGCTTTCCCCAGTGAGCAAGCCGCGCAGGGATTGGGCCAGTTTGCCGGCCTGGGCATTGCGCAGGTACACCACGTGCAGGTTGCTCGGGTTGTTCTGGGCGTTGTCGAGCTTGTAGATCAGGTTACGCGCCAGCTCCGTGCGCTCGGGGCTGCCGGCCCGAATGATGATAGCGTTGGAGCGCGGGTCGCCGATCACGTTGATCTTCTGGGTCTGGTCGCCGCCCTGGGTTTCCAGCAACTCGGAAACCATCTGCGCGATGTCCACGGCGATGCCGTTGTGTATCGGCACCACGTCGGTGTCGATGGCGCTGGGGGTATCGATGCCTTCGATGAGCTGCGCCACCCGCGACAGGTTCTCGGCGTAATCGGTGATGACGATGGTGTTGTTGCCGGGGTAGGCATTGATCGGGTTGTTGGGCGACACGATCGGGCGCAACACCGGGATCAGGTTCACCGCGTTTTCGTATTGCAGGCGAAAGGTGCGGGTCAACATGCCGTTGCCGGCCGGCCTGTCGGCGCTGTAGATCGGCCCACCCAACAGCTTGGCGTCGGCCTCGGGCACCACCTGGGCCACGCCGCCGACGTCCACCACGCTAAAGCCTTGCATGCGCAGCGCGGCCAGCAGCATGTCATAGGCCTGGTGCGCCGGCACCTGACCTTCGGACACCAGCGTCAGGTTGCCCTTGACCCGAGGGTCCACCAGAAACTGTTGGCCGGTGGAACGGGACAAGGCCCGCACCACCGCCTGAATGTCGGCCTCGACGAAGTTCAGGGTCACCGCTTGGTCACCCAGTGGGCTGCGTGCCGGCGTACTGCTGCGGGGCTCGCGGGCACGGGCGGTGAGATCGACCGGGTGCCGCACCGGCGGTTTCTGTTCACGCAAGGTCTGAGCCTGCTGACGGTCCAGCAGCGCATCACCGCTGCGCTGAGTACTGCCCAGCGGAATGCCCAGTTCACTGTCTACCAGCAACGGTGGCTGCGACGCCGGCGGTGTGCTGTTGCAGGCGCTCAATGCCAGCAACAGGAACGGCACGCTCTTGCGCCAATGACGCGGGTATCGGGACCCCTTCATGAAGCTTCCTTAGCGCTTTGCGCCTGATCCATGCGAACGGTTCCGGACAGGGTGCCGGCGGTGTCTTCGGTGTTTTCGATGTTGTCGGCGTTGGCCGGGGCCGTGCGCCGCAAACGGGCCTCAAGCACGTGCAGGGAAAATTGCCGGGGACTGCTCAACAGCCAGCCCATCACCTCATCGGCCGGCGCGTCGTTGAAGGTGAGTTGCCAGGCCGCGTCCACGGCCTGCAACTGGTAGTGCTCGCTCAAGCCGCCGGCATCCAGGGCCTGGCGCAGGGCCACTTCCAGAGGCTGGCCTGGCGCAGGGCCGCCGACGTCCCGCAACAACACTTCGAGGGCCTGGGTCTGCGCGCGCAACTTCGGCGTTTCGACCTGCCAATACGCCAGGGTTTGGAGCGGTGGCTGGATCAACAACAACCAGACCAGCAGCCCGCCGAGTGCCAGCGCCGCCAGGGACACGGCGCGCTGCTCGCGCACCGCCAGGCCCTGCCAGGACGTCCGGCCACGCGCGCGCAGGGTTTGCCACTGCGCCCATAGCCGTGCCGGGAATGGCTTATTCATCGTCGGCTTCCGGGGGGTGTTCGGGGGTGTCCTGCGCGCCCTGTCCGGGCAAAGCAGCACGCAAGGTCCAGCCCTGGTCATTGGCCGCAACGTCGATGCCGGCCTGGGTCAGGGGGATTTTCCAGTCGTCTGCGGCGGATGCTTTTTGTGTCTCGGCCACGAGCGTCAGGCGTAACTCACCGTTTTCAAACACCAATTCCTGCACGTTGCCGCTCATGAACGGCATGGCGCTGCCCGCCTGTTGCACCAGGCTGGCGAAGCGTTGCGTCGGATCAGCCGCAGTGCCGCTTTGGCGTGCAGCGATTTGCTGTCGCGCCTGTTGCAAGGGGTTGAGAATCACCGGCAGTTCGGGAAACGCCTGCTTTACCCGCTGGCTCATGTGCGCCTTGAGTCGCTGGCCCTGGGTGGCCTCACGGGTGGCGTAGAGATTCAGGCCGACCACCCACACCGCCAGCGCTACCGCGCAAAGCGTCGCCGCCCTACCCCAACCGCCACGCTCGGCCGTGCCATGCGTCAGGCCGGCATGCAAGCCCCAGCCCGGCGCGGCACCGGTCCAGCGCTGGGGGGCGGGCAAGGTGTTGATCGAGACCTGCGGCGGCGATTCGCCCACCCACTGCAGCCCGGGCCCTGCCTCCAATAACCATTCATCCAACGCATCGTCCAGCAACGGCTGCACCACCGCGTGTTGCACGCTGTAACGCACCAGCAGGTGGCCGTCGTCAACGCAGGCCACCGGCCCGGACAACGCCGGCAAGGCGTAGGCCGCCGGGTACAGCCCGTGCAGGTGCAGGCCGGCCTGGCGCAGCACCCGGCCCAGGGCATCGAGTGACTCTCGGTCGAGCCAGGCAATGTGCACCTGCCCGTCAGCACCGCGCGCGCTGTGAGCCACCTGCATGCGCTCGCTGGCACCGAGCATCAGCGCTTGGGCGGCGCAGTTCACCGCGGCGGTAATTTTCGCTGCCGGCAACTGCGGCAATTCCAGACTGGTGAGCACGCTGTCGCGCGGATGGAGGAAACATTCAACCCGTTGCTTCTTCGCACCCTGGCCGAGGGCCCGGAGGTTGCTGTGCCCCTGGTCGCGGACCTGGCCCTGGCGATCGAGCCAGGCGAACGCCACCGGACTGTCGAGGCTCAAGCTGCCCAGTGGTGTCAACGCTATGCGCAAACGAGTCATACGCCCACCCGTGACCAGATCACCTGAGGCATCCGGTCCTGGCTGCGTTGCAGCAAAGCATCCAGCACGACCCGCCGCTGCCCACTGCGCGCCTGACCCCGCAGACGGAACCAGTCGCTGGTGATGCCGACCTTGACGGAGGTCATTTCCAGCTCAGGCATGCGCAGGCGATTGACGAAATCGCCACGGTTGATAAACCAGTGGCCGCCGTCTCGCTCAGCGATCAGTGCCTGGGCCCGTTGCAACGACAACCCCGGCACGTAAGCAGCCAGCACCGGGGCGCTGGCGGTGTTGCCGTTGAGCCAGGTATTGGCCGGCAGAATCGTCACATAAGGCGCCAGTGTATCCAGCAGCTGCGGGGTGACACCCTTGATACTGCGCAAATCCTGCAACGTGCGCAGCATGGGGCGTGTCGGCGCCAACGGCGTGCCGGAAGCATCCGGCGAGGTGCTGCGGCCGCTGTCGAAGGTAGTGCTCACCGCAGCCTTGTCCGCCGACGCGGGGTTCCACAGACGTGGGTACGCGGCAATCACCCGCGCGACGATGCGCGCACGTACCGTCGCGGCGATGCCAAGTTGCTCGCACAGCCGTTCGAAAGCGCGCACCTGTTCCTGGTCTACGCGTTCATTGGCGACCAGATTGCGCAGGTTGAATTTGCCTTGCTCATCTTCCAGGCGCCCTTCGAAGGGGATGTCAACTCGGCTGGAACCGGCCATCACGAAGGGATTGGCCCAAGCCTGACCGAAGCGTGTGAGCGGATCGCGCTGACGCGCATCCCACAACAACTGGCGACTCAATTGCAGGCCGCCCTGCAACTGCGCCGTACCCTGGATACGCAACTGCTCGGCTTCCAGGCTGCGGGTAAACAGGGTTTGGCGGGTGAGCATGCCCCCGGCGATGACCGCCACCACGGCGGCGATCAGCAAGGCACTGATGACCGCCATACCCCGCTGCTTCGCCGCGAAGGGCGAATCCGTTCGCATCACGGCCCTTATAACTGCCAGGAGCCGATGTCGGCATTTACACCCTCGCCGTCAGGCTGGCCGTCGGCCCCCAGGGAAAAGATATCGACTTCACCATTGGCGCCGGGGTTGAGGTAGTTGTAGGGACGCCCCCATGGATCGTTGGGCAGGCGTTCCAGGTAGGAACGCCATGTGCTGTTTTTTGCGTCAGCGGGCCGTTCCACCAGCACCTTGAGCCCCTGGTTCATGCTCGGGTAACTGCCGTGGTCCAGGCGATAGAGTTTCAACGCCTGCATCAAACCGCCAATGTCCTGTTTCGCCGCCGTCGCCCGAGCCTGGTCCGGCCGGTCGAGTACCTTGGGCACCACCATCGCCGCCAGAATGCCGAGAATGACCACCACAACCATGATTTCGATCAGGGTGAAACCCTGCTGCCCACGAGGGCCTTGGAGACGGGCGTTGTAACGGGCGATCTGCATCTCGACGGTCCTTCGCTGGATTCAATTCGTGGCGCAGTGTTGCAAGAAAACATGTCAGTGATATTGAAAATGCTCAGGAGCTTACGTCGTCAATCGGTCAACAATGGTGGTTAAGCTCGGGGACTGCCTCTGCCCATAGAGCTCGCGCGATGCCACGTCCCGCCCCACAAGCCGGCTTCACCCTGATCGAAGTACTGGTCGCCCTGGCGATCATCGCCGTGGCCATGTCGGCGGCGGTGCGCGTGGCGGCGGTGATGACTCAAAGCAATGGGCTGTTGCGAGACAAATCCATCGCACTGCTGGCGGCCCGCAGCCAACTGGCGCAACTGCGCTTGGAGGGGCGTTTTGTGCAGGGTTCAAAAGTCATCGAATGCGATCAGGGACGGTTGCTGCTGCGTTGCGAACAGAGCCTGCGCCCGGCGGAGAGCGGCAGGATGTTGTGGGTCGAACTGACCGTGTCGGATCGCAGCCGAGAGGCACCGCCGCTGGCACGGCTGGAGACGCTGGTCAGTCGGGGAAAATAGTCGCTAGACACGGTCCATTGTGGCGAGGGCTCGTCGTGATCTCAAGGACGGGTGAGTGAGGGTAAAGCCACCGAATCCGGCAATCGGGCCAAGGCCAGCCGGGTTTGCTGATTGCCCCGCTCGATCACCACCGCTTGCGCCTCGATCGATACCAGCCGCACCCCATGAGCCACCCGCTCCCCAGCCAGGAAACTGCGGGGTGGGCCGTCGTTGAGACTGAGGATCGCCACAGCCCCGCGAGCACCGGCCAGCACACCGCTGACCTTGATATCCACCGGCGCCGGCTGGCTGGAGAACCATTGCAGTGCAGGATTATCGGAACGCTCGGCCAGCCGTTGCGGGGCAACATCCGGCGTGCGGGATTCGGCCGATGTCAGCAGCAGCGAAGACCAGGTCGCCACCCCGGCCAATGCCGCCAACAGGCCGAGTGCCTGGAGGAGTTGCGCTGGGGAAACACGCTCGATGAACGCCATGGTCCGGTTCTCCTTTTTTATCCAGCCTCCAGCGTACGCCTCGATTCTCTCCGTTTTATTTCACATCCTTATCATCTTCACCGTGCAGGATGAATACCGACGCAAAGGAGCGCGCATGAACCTTGGCAAGCAACGCGGTTTCACCCTGATCGAATTGATGGTGGTACTGGTGATCATCGGCATCGCCAGTGCCGCAGTGGGCCTGAGCATCAAACCCGATCCGCTGAAGTTGTTGCGCCAGGACGCCGAGCGGCTGGCGCAACTGCTACAGCTCGCCCAAACCGAAGCCCGCGTCGATGGCCGGCCGATTAGCTGGCGCTGGGATGCCAAGGGGTTCGGTTTCAGTCGTCGGCAGGATCAAGGGCCAGGGCTGGATCGCTTCAAGGATGATCCGCAACTGCACCCGCGGCGGTGGCAGAGCCCGTCCATGGACGTTCGTGTGGAACCCAGGCAGCGAGTGGTGTTGAGCGCCGAGTGGATCGGCGCCCCGCTGAACATTCGTTTGTCGGACGGCCAGAACAACATAAACGTCCAACGCAGCGCCGCTGGCCGGGTGCAGATTCAATGAACGGCCGAGAGACGGGCTTCACCCTGCTTGAAGTCATGGTGGCGATTCTGCTGATGGCGGTGGTCAGCCTGATTGCCTGGCGCGGACTGGACAGCGTCACCCGGGCCGACAGTCATTTACAGGCCAGCACCGAGCAGACCGAAGCCTTGCTGCGAGTGTTGAACCAATTGGAGCGCGACGTGGCATTACGCGCCAGCATTGAGTTGAGCGAACCGTTAAAACCCGGAGTCGATGACCAGCCCTCAACCGCGCCACCCGCGCTCACCGTGCGCAGCACCGAAGGTCGGGGTTTTCGCCTGGATGTGATCCGGGTGGCCGCCGCTCAAGAAGGCACGCTGCAAAGGGTGCGCTGGTGGCTCGAGGGAGACACGCTTTACCGAGCCCAAGGCCAGGCCCGCAGCCGCTACCCATTGCCGGCACCCGGCGCGGGCGTAGCGGTGCTCAGCGAAGTCAGCGATGCAGGACTGCGTTACTGGGACAGGGAAAAAGGCTGGCGCAAGCTCAGCGGCAATCGCCAGGAAAACCCGCTGGGCATCGAAATCAGCCTGACACGGCAGACGCCACAAGGGGTGGAAAAGTATCGGCAGGTGTTGGGGCCGTTGGAGTGAGGGTAAATCCAGTGCGGGGCGAGCCTGCTCGCAATGAGGCTCATCCGGATAGCGCTGAACTCAGCTCAGCACCACCACCCCGCCCGGCAACTCGGTGCATTTGGCGCCATAGGCATCGCGGATCAACAGCGCCACGCCAGCCAGTTGATCAAGCCGGAACCGCGCCTGGACCTTGCGCTGGCCCAATTCGCGATTGAGTAACAGCAACATGCCAGGACGATAGCGGTTGATTTCGTCGATGACGCTGGCCAGGGTCGCGTCGTTGAACACCAGCACCTGCTCGCGCCAGGCAGTGGCCGCCGACACATCTGCTTTCTTTGGAGTGCCCATCCGTCCGCTGTCGTAGGTCAGTTGCATGCCCGACTCCAGGTGAAAGCTCTGGCCGCGCACCTGGACCTGCACCACACCTTCCAGGCAGGTCGCGCAGACGCTCTGGTCGATGTAGCGGATATTGAACCGAGCCCGAGCGGCGCTGATCCAGCCAGCACCGGCCTGGACACTGACCGTCGAAGCACTGCTTCCCAGCACTTCAACTTCGCCACCGAGCAACACCAACCCCTGCCCGCCATCGGCCAACTGACGGCGGCTGAGGCGGGTTTGGGTATTCAGCTCAAGACTGACACCCTTGGCCAGTTCCACCCGGCGCTGTTCGCCAACCTCAGTGACGTAGTCGGCACCGAGCCCGGAAACCCCACCGGGCACCGTGGCCCGGATCAACAGAAAACCTGCCGACGCCGCGATCGCGCCGCCGAGCAATGCCCGTCGTCCGAAATGTCGTGGCGCCTGCAACGCCTCGGCGGCCGGTTGCAGCCCGTGCCACAACGCCTTGGCCTGCTCGAACGCCCGAGCGTGTTCGGGACTTTGCCCGCACCATTGGCGCAGGGCTCGGGCATCGGCCACGGTGGCGCGACCCGAGGTCAGCAGGACCAACCAGTCTTGGGCCTCGCTGGCCAGTCGAGCCTCAGGCGTGGCATCAGGGGAAGCAATGCTGAAGATGTTCAAGCGCACACACACTCACGAATTGGTCTGGTCTCTACTCTCAAGACTGTTTTCCCGCGCCGGGACCGAACCGCTGAATCACTTTTCTTTCCAGACGCAGGGCGCAATGCCCCAGCGCGGCCTTGATTTCCTTCTCTACCATGCGCGTGGAGATGCCGAAACGTTGGGATATTTCCAGGTGCGGCGCTTCCTCCAGACGCGCGGCAATGAAAATCCTGCGGCGCCGCGCCGGCAGTTCATACAGGGCCTTGAGCAGGGTCTGCAACTCCTTCTGCCCCCCCACCACCCGGGCCGGATCCAGCGCCTCATCGGAAATCTGCAGCAAGTCCTCGATTTCGCTGCCGGTGAGCAGGCGAGCATCGGCCTGTCGACGGTCGGCGGCAATGTTCAGCGCCATGCGATAGAGATAGGCACTGGGCTGGGCGATGTCCGGCGTCTCGACCATGCGATCGACCCGCAGGTAGGTTTCATGCAGCACATCGTTAGCCAGTTCCTCGGAGCCCAGGCGCTTGCGCAGGCGCACCTTGAAATCCTCATAAGAGGTGAGGAACAACTTGACCAACGGGCTGCGACCAGAGTGTTTCATCGCCCCAAAACCCCTTCCCCTGCTGTGCACTCCATGCTTGTTCCTGATGAGTCGGGTAATAAAAGCAGGGTCACCGGTTGGCGCAATGAACTGGGCGCCGGGCGGTCGATCCTGAGGTTTTGCAAACTGTTGACCAAGGCCTTGTCACGCATCGGATCGCCCGTGGAACTGACCAGGCGGCTATGCTGAACCACGCCGTCCCGGCCGATCCACACTTGCAGCACCGCCCGAAAACTTCCCGGGCGGGTGAGTGGTGAACGGCACAAATTGCGCTGGATGACCGTTTGGATCGCCGCCGCATAGTTGCTGTCGCTCAAGCCCGGGGCCGCGCCAGAAGGCAGCGGCACCTCACGGACCTGCACCGGTTGCAGCGTGAACGCATCCGCTCGGGCGTAATGCGCCACAAGCCCGGTGCCGCGAAGCAACACATTGAGCCCTTGAGAAGCTGTGAACAGTCCCTGGACGCCCAGCGTATGGCGCTGGCGGGATAGCTGCTGATCCACCAGCACCGCCATACCCGTCGCCCGGCTGAATTGCTCCAGCGCCGTGGTCAGTTCCTGCGGGGCGATGTCCAGGTCCACCAGGCCGTTCGCCTGGATCGGCGCGGCCAGCAACCACAACAACGCCATCAGTCCCCCCAAGGGCGACCTGGCCAATCCACGCCTGCGTCCGCCCCCGGCTCTGCCTTGCTGCACGACTGACGTATCCGTTGAAAACCGTCATCCTGAGGGCTGTTTATGAATGTCGTATGACAACTGATACAAATCCCTCGAACCCCACTAAACTCGTGTTCTGACAGCGAACCGCCCCCTGGGCGGGCCAGGAGGTCGGCAATGAAACAGTGGATGAAAATGATGGTGGGCCTCGGACTGCTCATGGCCCAGCCGTGGGTCCATGGCGAAGAGGTACCGGCGTGTATCGAGGTGACCGTGGGCGGCTACAGGACTGCGGACTACAACTGCCTGAGCCGGCAAATGGGCAACGATCCGCACGCCGCGGCTGCCGCGCAACGCACGCAGGAGGCGTTGAATGTGCCCGTTAACAAACGCCCGCCGAACAGCATCGGCCTGGCGACCCCGGCGGCCACCAGCGTGCGCATGGGCAATACGTTTGGCACCTCGGTCAAGCCCCAGAGACCGCCGGTTCCGGCCAGCCACTCGCCACTGCCCAGATAACCGCTTTTTGTGCCCAGGGCGCTTGCTCCCTGGTCCGCAGGAGGGCGTTGCAACGTCGAGTGCTGGAGCCCCTACGCGCCTCAAAACAGGCTTTGCACCTGCTCCAGAACGGCCCGGTTCATCTGGCCGGTGTGGGTGTGCAGGCTCACATAACTTTGCAGCATGTCCAGCTTGGTGTTGAGCAGGTCCCGACGGGCCTGGAATAACCGTTGTTGCGCATCCAGGATGTCCACCGTGGAGCGCACACCGCCCTGGAAGCCTTTTTCCGTCGAGGCCAGTGCCCGCTGATTGGACGCCACCGCGCGTTGCATCGCCTTGCTTTTGGCGAAGCCGGCCACCACGCCCAGGTAATCGGTTTCGATCGTCTCGGCCAACTGCTGACGCTGCACGTCGTAGTCCGACTGCGCGCCGGCCAGTTGCGCCTGGGCCTTGGCCACCGATGCGCGCACCGCTCCGCCGCGATACAACGGGATGTCCAGTTGCACCCCCACGTAATAGGTGTCCTGGCGCGGGTCGAGCTCCTGATACTGGCGGGTTTCCCGGCGGGTCAACTGAGTGGTCAGTGCCAAGGTCGGGTAATGCCCGGCGCGCTGGCTGTCGGCCTGGGCCTCGGCCACTTTCACCGCCGCCAGCCGGGCCGCCAGCTCGGGGCTGGCCTCACGGGCAATCGCCGTCCAGTACGGCAGGTCCTGCTCGGGTGGGATCGGGCTGCCGGCGGCAAGCTCCTCGCGCATCGGCCAAATGTCATCGATGGGCACATTGGCCCGACCGGACAACGCCCGCAGTGCCGCCACGCGACGAGCCTGGGCTTCGGCCTCCTGGGCCTCGACCAGGTCAAGCCGCGCCTGAGCCTCGTCAATATCGGTGATCGCTCCTTGGCCACCCTCGAAAAGCTTTTTGCTCTGGGTGACCAAGCCGCTGATGGCAGCTTTCTGCTGGACGATCAACTTGATCTCGTTTTCCGCTCGTGCGACGTCGAAGTAGCCCTTGGCAACCCGGTCGAACAGCGTCTGGCTGGCAACGTCGAACAGCTGGCTGCCCAGTTGTCCTCGCGCCTTGCCCTCCTGGTACGCCGCCCACCGTGCCTTGTCGTAGAGCGCTTGCTGCGCCGCCAGGGTGACGTTGTTGGCCTGGTAATCGTTGCTGTTGACGTAGCCGCTGTCATCCCCACCATCGGTCCGTCCGCCGCGCCCGTAACGCGAAGTCAGTGACACTTGCGGATAGAGGCCGCCACGGCCAATCGCTTCTTCCTGGCGAGAAGCATCATAAGCATGGGTGGCTGACTGCAAGGTCGGGTCGTTGAGTCGGGAGGCGTCGTACGCCGCGGTCAGGCTCAGGCCACCGTCGGCGGCCGAGGCGAAATTGATCACGGCCCAACTGGAACACAGGCTCAGCAGCACGCGAGCGCTGTAACGGCAACGGTCGGTCATGCTCATTCCTCTTTGAAGGCTGCCAGCAAGCGTTCGCGCAAAGGTTTCATCAGGTAATTCATAAAGGTGCGCTCCCCCGTGACCACCGTGACATCGGCCAGCATGCCCGGTCGCACTAACAGCCCGGCGGCCTGCAACGAGGCGACCGTGTCGGCGGGAATCTCGACCTTGGCGGAGAAGTACGGCAAGTGCGTCTGCTCATCAATCAACTGGTCGGCCGAGACCGTACTCACAGTGCCGGTTACCGTCGGCGTATCCACCCGTTGCAGCGCGGTGAAATGCACATGCACCGGCAACCCCGGGCGCAACTTGTTGGCCATCAACGGCTCGAAACGCGCGGTAATCGCCATGGGCGCATCCAGCGGTACCACCTGCATCAGAGTTTGCCCGGCCTGGGCCACGCCGCCGACGGTGTGAATGCTCACGTCCATGACCTGCCCGGCCACTGGCGCACGGATAGCACCGTTGTCGACTTCAAACTGCAGGGCGCGAATCTGATCGGCATAACCGGCCGCCTCGGCGGAGACCTCGCTGAGCTGGGTTTCAGCATCGCGACGAAATTCCTGTTGCACCTGCAACGCCTTGAGCTTGCTTTCATTAATGGCCTGGCGGGTCCGGCCGACATCCCCCACGCCGGAGGCAATCTGGCCGGCCAGTTGGGCGGCGTTGCGCTCGGCCTCGAAGAGTTTGTTGCGTGGAACGTAACCCTCACGGGCCAGCTCGCGCAGGCCTTCGAGCTCCTGTTGCTGAAAGCGCATCTGCGCGTCGTAGTTACGCTTGACGCCTTCATAGCCCTGCAATTGCTGCTGCAACGCCGCGACCTCGTGTTCGATGATTTGCAAACGGCTGCCCAGCTCCGCGCGGCGGGTCAGAAACAACTGGTTTTGCAAGGCCATGGCGGCCTTGACCCGCGGCTCCTCGGCGCGCTCCAGCAGTTCAGCCGGCCATTGAATCTCGGCGCTGCCCAGGCGCTCGGCAATCAACCGCGCTTCGATGCTGCGGTCGTTGAGCAACTTGCCCAGGGTCACGTCCAATTGCGACTGCGCCTGTACGGTATTGAGCTGCACCAGCAACTGCCCCTGGCTGACTCGATCGCCATCGCTGACCAGCAACTGGTCCACTACCCCGCCGACCAACGACTGCACCGCCTTGCGCTCGCCCGCCACCACCACGGTGCCACTGCCCACGACACCCTGGTCGAGGGGTGCCAGGAAGGCCCAGAGCAAAAAGCCGCCCAGCGTCAGGACCAGGAAGCCCACCCCATACCGCGCAGCACCGCTGGCATCGGTACTGGCACTGGGCAGGGTATTGGCGTCGAGCACACTCACCTGCTGCTCGCTGTGCGCCGATGCAGCCGGGGTCAGATCACGCATCTTCGCCAGCCTCCCTCACCGCCGCGGGCCTGGGCCCCGGCATCAATGCCTTGAGCACCCGG
The DNA here is from genome assembly GCF_900113505.1 of Pseudomonas sp. NFACC45. Classification (NCBI taxonomy): domain Bacteria; kingdom Pseudomonadati; phylum Pseudomonadota; class Gammaproteobacteria; order Pseudomonadales; family Pseudomonadaceae; genus Pseudomonas; species Pseudomonas sp. NFACC45. The sequence continues at coordinate 334,926 of NZ_FOPO01000005.1, read as the reverse complement.
TCCCGTGGGCCGAAGGCTTGTTGGGCGCCGTCCTTGAGTACCAGGATGTGATCGACCACCGCCAGCACATTGGGTCGATGGGTGATCAGCACCACGGTACTGCCGGCGGCCTTGAGCGCATTGATCGCTTGTACCAGCGCCAACTCACCCGCTTCGTCAAGATTGGAGTTGGGCTCGTCGAGCACAATCAGCGACGGGCGCCCATACAGTGCGCGGGCCAGGCCCAGGCGTTGCTTCTGCCCGCCAGACAAACCCAGCCCACCGGGGCCCAGTGGCGTGTCATAGCCTTTGGGGAACCTGAGGATCATCTCGTGAATACCGGCGTGACGCGCGGCGGCAATGATTTTGTCGGCATCCTGCTCGCCGAAGCGGGCGATGTTGTCGGCAACGCTGCCATCGAACAGCTCGATGTCCTGGGGCAAGTAACCCAGGTACGGGCCCAGGGCATCATGGGACCACTGGCTGATCTCGGCGTCATCCAGCCGTACCGAGCCGGCCATGGCCGGCCACACCCCGACCAGCGCCCTGGCCAGCGTCGACTTGCCACTGGCGCTGGGGCCGACCACGGCAAGCACTTCGCCCTTGGCCAGGCTGAAATGGATCCCGCGCACAATCGGTTGCGAGGCACCGGGCGGGCCGACATACAGTTGCTCCAGGCGCACCGCGCCGGTGGGCGGCGGCAAGGGCATGCGCAAGCGCTCGCGGGGGTGTTGGGTGAGCAGCTGGCTCAGACGCTGGTAGCTCTGGCGCCCGGCGTTGAACTGTTTCCAGGAGCCGATGGCAATTTCCACCGGCGCCAGGGCACGCCCCAGCAGCAGCGACATGGCGATCATCATGCCTGCCGACATCTGCCCTTCGAGCACCAGCAGCGCACCCAGGCCCAGGGCCAACGACTGTCCCGATATGCGCACGAAACGGGTTGCAGAGGTGATACGGGCGCCACGGTCACTGGCATGGGCCTGGGCGGCAATGATGCGTTGTTGCAGCAGGCTCCAGCGCTGGCGCAACGGGCCGAGCATGCCCAGCGCCTGAATGACCTCGGCATTGTGCAGCGTGCTGTTGACATAGACAGACGACTGCACACCCAGGCGATTGGCTTCACCCAACCGAGCGCGAGTCGCCAGCTCACCCCACAGCGCCAGGCCGATCAGCACCAGGGCGAGCACCAAAGTCAGCACCCCGAACCAAGGGTGAAAGATAAACGCCACCAGCAGGAAGATCGGCAACCACGGTGCATCGAGCAACGCGATCAGACCCTGGCCCGTGATCAACTGACGCAACGTCGCCAAATCAGTGAGCACCTGGGCCGGGTTGGCGTTGTGCTCGCGCAGGCTGCGGGCGAAGGCGGCGTCGAAAATACGCTCGCCCAGGGCGTCGTCCAGCCCCGCACTCATGCGAATCATCACCTCGCCGCGAACCCACTCGATCAGGGCACTGAACATAAACAGGCCCAGAGCGATCAGGGTCAGCATGAACAAGGTGGTTTCGTTGCGGCTGGTCAGAACCCGATCGTACACCTGCATCATGTACAGCGATGGCACCAGCACCAACAGATTGATCACACCGCTGAACAGCGCCAGCGACCCGAACACCCGGCGGTAACTCAACAAGGCAGCATCAATGTCATGACGCGGATCGAGTAGAAAGCGCATAGAGAATCAACCCGCAAAGGAATAGTCGGTCCCGGCGCAATCCATCGCGAGTTATTTGCCCGAAGGCGTCAAAAAAAGTGCGTCATGTTGCTGACGTGTCGCTATCTGAGCCGATCGTCGGCGCTATAGACGCCAAGTACTGACAACGTAACCACGGGTTAGTGCCAGCATGGGGCCGGTGTTTTCACCTCAACATGGGCAGAACGGGGCATTCAAGACAGACGGTGTGCGATCTTGAACCGCCCCCTAGGGGCTAGTCGTAAAACGGCTCAACCAAGGTCCGACTGCCAAGAAAGAAGCTGTCCGCCACCAAGCGCAACGGTTGCAGGTCCAGGTCGCTGGTTTTGTCAGCAATCATTTGCTGGAAATGCCGATACACCACGGCGTACTCGCCCTCCTGGGAAACCGTCTGACGCACCCCGTCGATACTCAGCACTGCCCCACCGTTGTCCAGGCGCAGAAGGCCTTCGGCGCAGCGAATCTCGATGCTCCAGAGTTCGTCGTGACCGTGGTCGAAATCGAACTCCGCGCGCACGTCGAGGTGTTGCGCATCGGACATCTTGATACTGGCGGCGATCGGCGATTGGCAGTTACTCGGCACGCGCAGTTCTGCCGACTCAACAAACAGCGGCAGCGCCAACAGATGGGTCACGATTGAAAACGCGTTGATGCCGGGATCGAAGACGCCCAGGCCTCCAGGCTGCCAGATCCAGGCCTGGCCGGGGTGCCACTTGCGTACGTCTTCCTTCCAGTCGATCTTGACGCTTTGCAGGGTGCGGCTGGCCAGCCAGTCACGGGCTGCTTCGATGCCCGGCGCGTAACGCGAATGCCAGGCGAACAGGCCGCTTACGCCTTGTTCGCGGACCTGATCCACCAAGGCCATGGCTTCACCGAGCGTGGCACAGGGCGGCTTTTCTACCAGGACATGTTTGCCGGCGGCCAGCGCCTGCTGCACCAATGCGAATCGACCTTGCGGCGGAGTGCAAAAGGCAATCGCATCGACCTGCGGGCCGTTTTCAAGCAGTTCGCCCAGGGAGCGGAAATTCTCCACACCGGCGCAGGGCTGCCCTTGAGTGGCGACAGACACCAGCTGGAACGCCGGGTTGGCGAGGATAGCGGGAACGTGTTGATCCTGGGCAATCTTGCCGTAGCCCACCAGACCGAGACGAATCGGTTGCATCGATGACTCCTGATTATTTTTGTACTTTTGATGGGCCAGCAAACTAGCGGTAAATCGTGCGACGGACAATGGCTCGCCGCACATGCGCTTGAATGTCGTGAGCGCTACAGCAACGCTTCACGCCTGCTGCGGTTCGCAGGACGCGGTCATGACGGTGGCAATCCTGCCGAAGAACGGCTCCAGGCGTTCGCCCGGCGCGTCGTGCTCCACCACCAGGGCTGCCACCTCTTCACACGACGCCACCTGATAGTGAGCAATGCTGGAGAGTTTTTCATTGGTCACCGCCACCACCACCTGACCACTCGCCGCGACAGCCGCGCGTTTGAACTCGGCATCATCAAGGCCGAACGCCGTGACGCCATTGTCCGGGTCGATGGCGCAAGCGCCGAGAAAACACAGGTCAAAATTGAACTGGCGCAGTTGCTGCACCGCCGTCAGCCCGATCACCCCGCCCGACACCGTATTCAAGCGCCCGCCCAACAGAATCACCTCGGCGCAAGGCAGTTTCATCAGTTGCACGGCAATCAACGGCGAATTGGTGGTCAGCGTCAGCTTAAGGCCCGGATCGATTGCGCTGGCAATCGCCAGGTTGGTCGAGCCGGCATCGATAAGCACATGCTGTCCCGCCCTCAGCAACGAGGCCGCCGCCAGACCGAGACTGTCCTTGCGCTCGACGTTTTGCCGTACTCGAACGGCTATCGGCCCTTCATCGGCGGGCACCAGGATGGCGCCGCCATAGACGCGCTTGCATAACCCCGCCGCTGCCAATACGCCGAGGTCGCGCCGTATCGAGTGCTCGGAGACCTTGAACTCGCTGGCCAGATCAGTCGCAATAACCCGCCCATACAGGGCCAGACGCTCGCGGATCAGTTGCTGGCGTTCATCAGGAAACACTTCGTGGGTGGAAGTCATGGGCTTACAACCTTCATAAACGAGCACTAATTATCATCAACGAGCAAATATGCCGGTTACAGGGCTCCTCGTCAAACTACAACGCCGGGCCAGCCATCGCTCTGTGGCAGCGGACTCCAGTGAATCTGACACCCTCTTCCCCACAGGCAAAAAAAACCCCGCTACCGAATGCGGTGCGGGGTAAAAAAATGGTTGGTTGCGGCCAACCAAAGGAGCACGGTGAAAAACCTGTACGGGCCGGCCTCAGATGCAGTCCTGTGCGGCGCGTTCAAAACTCGAAGGCAGGAAGCTGGAAGCCAACAGATGCCGCTCGTAGATGAATACCTTGCCGCCGCTCCCGGCCTTGTAGGCTTCCAGCACGTTGTCCGCCGACACTTTGCTCGGCACCACGATCCGGTAGCTGCGTTGGGTCTGGGAGACGGTCGGGCTCATCGCGTGGTCCTGCAATTTCGGCACGACACAGTCGGCGTACTGGGCCGGCGTCTTGCTGGTCTGCAAAGTCAGGGTCGGGTCATTCGGCGCGCTGGCACAACCGGCGAGCAACAAGGAGGCAAACGCCATGGAAGACGCAAATAAAAGGCGCATCGGTCTGGTCCTGAAAATAAAAGGTTCGCTTCATCAGGCAACGGAGCTGCTTGGGCCGCCTGTTCGATGGGAGGGATTTTCCAGGCATTGCCGACAAAACAGAACTTGTGTTTGGTAATGGTCACTATTGCTTCCAGCAATAGTTGTGCGCGGCGAAGGCCGGTTTCAGTGACCTGTGCCGCGCCCCTGCTGGTATTCGCGGGGCGTACAGCCAAACTCCCGACGAAACACCGTGTGCAGGTACTGCGCCGATTTGAAGCCGCAGTTCTGGGCGATGTCGGCAATCGCCGAATCGGTGTTTTCCAAGCCCTGGGCCGCCGCCGCCAGTTTGAAGCGCAGAATTTCGTCGTGCACGCTGCAGCCGCGCGCCTTGCGAAAGTGCGCCTCCAGGGAGGAACGCGACACGCCCACATACGCCGCCACCTGCGCGGTCTTGATGCCCTGGCAGGCATATTGGCGGATGAACAGCAGCGCCTGCATGACGTAGGGATTGCCCAACGGCTGATGCAGACTCGAGGCCTGGACGTTGATCGCATCCGGGGGTATCAGCACCTGCGTACCCGTGGACGGCATGCCGTGCAGCATCTGATGGAGCAAGCGCGCGGCGGTTCGGCCCATGGTTTCGGTGCCCTGGATCACCGAACTCAGCGGCACCCGTGTCAGGGTGCGGGTCAGGGGGTCGTTGTCGATGCCGATCAGTGCTACCTGCTCCGGCACGGCGATCCCGGCGGTCAGGCAGGCCTGCAGCAGTTGCCGGGCGCGGGCGTCACTGACGGCGATGATGCCGATGGGTTTGGGCAGGCTTTGCAGCCAGGCGATCTGCTGTTCGACGGCGCTGTCCCAGAGCGGCGCGCTGGTGCCCATGCCGCGATAGACCTCGGCGTGCAGACCATCGCGCAGCAGCAACCGGCGAAAGGCGTTTTCCCGTTCCTGGGCCCAGCGATTGGCTTGTGCTTGCGGCAGGCTGAAGCAGGCAAAACGCGTCAACCCGGCCTCGATCAGGTGCTCGTACGCCAACTTCATCAATGCATCATTGTCGGTGGCGACATAGGGAATGCCCTTCGGATAAGCGCGCTCATCCTGGTAAGAGCCGCCCACCGCCACCACCGGCAAGCCGATCCCGGTCAACGCCTCGCCGATCAGCGGGTCATCGAAGTCGGCAATGATCCCGTCGCCCTGCCAGCGTTCGATGCCTTTCAACCGACAGAGAAAATCCTCTTCCAGAAACAGGTCCCAGGACGCCCGGGTACTGCTCAGGTAATTGCCGATGCCGCTGATGATGCCACGGTCGTAGATCTTGCTGCCGTTAAACAACAACGCGATGCGGTGAACGGGCGGGACGGTTTTCATTGTTTTTGATCCTGAGCCGATCGACACAGACTAGGCCCGCCAGCGCCGGATCTCAATACGCAAAATCGCACTGTGCCTTGGTGATTTTCATAATCAGCGGTCATGACGCCGGCGTTAGTATCGGGACACACCGCCAAGAACAATAAGGAAAACGCCCATGTCGTACTTCCCCGCCATCGACAAGGTTCGCTACGAAGGCCCCGCCAGCGACTCGCCTCTTGCTTTTCGCCACTACGACGCCGACAAGCTCGTGCTCGGCAAGCCCATGCGCGAGCACCTGCGTATGGCTGTGTGCTACTGGCATACCTTTGTCTGGCCGGGATCCGATGTGTTCGGCGCCGGCACCTTCCAGCGCCCGTGGCAGCATGCCGGCGACCCGATGGAACTGGCCATCGGCAAGGCCGAAGCGGCCTTCGAATTCTTCTCCAAACTGGGCATCGACTACTACTGCTTTCACGACACCGATGTCGCCCCGGAAGGCCAGTCGCTGAGGGAGTACCGCAACCACTTCGCGCAGATGATCGACCACCTGGAACGGCATCAGGAACAAACCGGGATCAAGCTGCTGTGGGGCACCGCCAACTGCTTCAGCAACCGGCGCTTCGCCGCAGGCGCGGCCAGCAATCCCGACCCGCAAGTGTTCGCCTGCGCCGCCGCCCAAGTGTTCAGCGCGATGAACGCCACCCAGCGTCTCAAGGGGGCCAACTACGTGTTGTGGGGTGGTCGTGAAGGTTACGAGACCCTGCTCAATACCGATCTCAAACGCGAGCGCGAACAACTGGGGCGCTTCATGGCCATGGTGGTCGAGCACAAGCACAAAATCGGTTTCAAGGGCGATCTGCTGATCGAACCCAAGCCGCAGGAACCGACCAAACACCAATACGATTACGACAGCGCCACGGTGTTCGGCTTCCTGCAACAGTTCGGCCTGGAGAAGGAGATCAAGGTCAACATCGAGGCCAACCACGCGACCCTGGCCGGGCACAGTTTCCATCATGAGATCGCCACCGCCGTCTCCCTGGGGATCTTCGGCAGCATCGACGCCAACCGTGGCGATCCGCAGAACGGCTGGGACACTGACCAGTTCCCCAACAGCGTCGAAGAGATGACCCTGGCCACCTATGAAATCCTCAAGGCCGGTGGCTTCACCCATGGCGGCTTCAACTTCGATTCCAAGGTCCGTCGTCAGAGCCTGGACGAGATCGACCTGTTCCACGGCCACGTCGCGGCCATGGACGTCCTCGCCCTGGCCCTGGAACGTGCAGCGGCCATGGTGCAGAACGACCAACTCCAGCAGTTCAAGGACCAACGCTACGCCGGCTGGCAGCAGCCGTTCGGTCAGGCGGTGCTGGCCGGTGAGTTCAGCCTCGCTTCACTGGCCGAACACGCCTTCGACAACGAGCTCAATCCGCAGGCTGTGAGTGGTCGGCAAGAGATGCTCGAAAACGTGGTCAACCGGTTCATCTACCCCTGACACCAGGCCCCGTTCGCTGCGCAGAGGTTGTTACATTCTCACGACAAATCTCTGCGCGCGGCACCCCGGGAGTCTCTACAGTTCTACCCGCACCACGTTCATCGTCAGGCAGTGTCTTTCGAACAACAATAAAAGGACGCACCACCATGAAAAAACTGAAACTCACGCTGCTCGCCGGCGCCCTGGCCCTGCTCTCGCTTCCGGTCATGGCCGACGCTACCCACCCGAAAATCGGTTTCTCCATCGATGATCTGCGCCTGGAACGCTGGTCCCGGGACCGTGACTATTTCGTCGCGGCGGCGGAAAAAATGGACGCCAAAGTCTTCGTCCAGTCGGCCGATGCCAACGAGCAGAAACAGATTTCCCAGATCGAAAACCTCATCTCCCGTGGCGTCGATGTGATCGTCATCGTGCCGTTCAACGCCACCGTGTTGACCAATGCCGTGGCCGAAGCCAAGAAGGCCGGGATCAAGGTGGTGTCCTATGACCGACTGATCCTCAATGCCGACATCGACGCCTACATTTCCTTCGATAACGAAAAAGTCGGCGAGATGCAGGCCAGCGGCGTGTTGAAAGCGGCACCCAAGGGCAACTACTTTTTGCTCGGCGGCGCGCCCACGGACAACAACGCCAAGGTCCTGCGCGAAGGCCAGATGAAAGTGCTGCAACCGGCCATCGACAAGGGCGATATCAAGATTGTCGGGCAGCAGTGGGTCAAGGAATGGAACCCCACCGAAGCCTTGAGCATCGTTGAGAACGCCCTGACCCGTAACGACAACAAAATCGATGGCATCGTCGCCTCCAACGACGCCACCGCAGGCGGCGCCATCCAGGCCCTGGCCGCGCAGAAAATGGCCGGCAAGGTGCCGATCTCGGGCCAGGACGCGGACCTGGCGGCGGTCAAGCGGGTGATCGATGGCACCCAGACCATGACCGTCTACAAGCCGCTGAAACTGATCGCCACCGAAGCGGCCAAGCTCTCGGTGCAACTGGCGCGCAACGAGAAACCCACCTACACCTCGCAATACGACAATGGCAGCAAGAAAGTCGACACCATCCTGCTCACCCCGACCCCGTTGACCAAGGACAACATCGACCTGCTTGAGAAAGATGGGTTCTATACCAAGGCGCAGATCGCCGGGCAGTGACCTAATACCAGTCAATCAAGCCCCCTGTGGGAGCGAGCCTGCTCGCGATGGCGCAAGCACATCCACTATAGATGCAAGCTGAACTACCGCTATCGCGAGCAGGCTCGCTCCCACAGTTCCTTGACTGCCTGCCCCACTGTTTGTGTGTGAGCCCTTTTTATATGAGCCCTCGCCATGTCCGACTACCTGCTGCAAATGAACGGCATCGTCAAAACCTTTGGCGGTGTCAAAGCCCTCAATGGCATCGACATCAAGGTCAAGCCGGGTGAATGCGTCGGCCTGTGTGGTGAGAACGGCGCCGGTAAATCCACGCTGATGAAAGTCCTGTCGGCGGTCTACCCGTACGGCACCTGGGACGGTGAAATTGTCTGGGACGGACAGCCGCTCAAGGCGCAGTCCATCAGCGAAACAGAAGCCGTCGGGATCGTCATCATTCATCAGGAGCTGACCCTGGTCCCCGACCTGTCGGTGGCCGAAAACATCTTCATGGGCCACGAGCTGACGCTGCCTGGCGGACGCATGAACTACCCGGCAATGATCCACCGGGCCGAGGCCTTGATGCGTGAACTCAAGGTGCCGGACATGAACGTTTCGCTACCGGTTTCACAATACGGCGGGGGTTACCAACAACTGGTGGAGATCGCCAAGGCGCTGAACAAACAGGCGCGCCTGCTGATCCTCGATGAGCCCTCCTCGGCTCTGACCCGTTCGGAAATCGAGGTGCTGCTGGACATCATCCGCGACCTCAAGGCCAAGGGCGTCGCCTGCGTCTACATCTCTCACAAACTCGATGAAGTGGCCGCCGTGTGCGACACCATTTCGGTGATCCGCGACGGCAAACACATCGCCACCACCGCCATGACCGACATGGACATCCCGCAGATCATCACCCAGATGGTCGGACGAGAAATGAGTAACCTCTACCCCACCGAACCCCATGACATCGGCGAGGTGATTTTCGAGGCGCGCCATATCACTTGCTACGACGTCGACAACCCCAAGCGCAAACGGGTCGACGACATTTCGTTCGTGCTCAAGCGCGGGGAAATCCTCGGCATCGCCGGGCTCGTCGGCGCCGGCCGCACGGAACTGGTGTCGGCGCTGTTCGGTGCCTACCCTGGCCGCCACGAAGGTGAGGTCTGGCTCAACGGCCAACCGATCGACACGCGCACGCCCCTCAAGTCAATCCGCGCTGGCCTGTGCATGGTGCCTGAAGACCGCAAGCGCCAAGGCATCATTCCCGACCTGGGGGTGGGCCAGAACATCACCCTGGCAGTGCTGGACAACTACTCGAAGATGACCCGCATCGACACCGAAGCGGAGTTGGGCAGCATCGACCGGGAAATCTCGCGCATGCACCTCAAGACCGCGAGCCCGTTCCTGCCGATCACCAGCCTCTCCGGCGGCAACCAGCAAAAAGCCGTCCTGGCCAAGATGCTGCTGACCCAACCGCGCGTGCTGATTCTCGATGAGCCGACCCGTGGCGTGGATGTCGGCGCCAAGTACGAGATCTACAAGCTGATGGGCGCGCTGGCCGCCGAAGGCGTGTCGATCATCATGGTGTCCTCGGAGCTGGCCGAAGTGCTGGGGGTGTCCGACCGCGTGCTGGTGATCGGCGAAGGCCAATTGCGCGGCGATTTCATCAACCACGAACTCACCCAGGAACAGGTGCTCGCCGCCGCCCTCAGCCACCCCGAAGGCCATAACAATAATGATCGGAAGTCCGCGTAGATGAATCAGGTCAAGCAACTCTTCAGCCGCTACAAAATGCTCGCGCTGGTGATCGCCGTGGCGGTGATCTGGCTGTTTTTCAGTTGGCAGACCGAGGGCGGGTTCCTGACCCCGCGCAACCTCTCCAACCTGCTGCGGCAGATGTCCATCACCGGAATCCTGGCCTGCGGCATGGTGCTGGTGATCATCAGCGGCGAGATCGATCTGTCGGTGGGTTCACTGCTTGGATTGCTCGGAGGCCTGGCGGCGATTCTCGACGTGATCTATCACATCCCGCTGCTGGCGAACCTGAGCCTGGTGGCCTTGTGTGGTTTGATGATCGGTCTGGGCAACGGCTACATGACGGCTTATCTGCGCATCCCGTCATTCATTGTCGGCCTGGGCGGCATGCTCGCCTTTCGCGGCATTCTGCTGGGGATTACCGACGGCACCACCATCGCCCCGGTGTCACCGGAGCTGGTCTACATCGGTCAGGGTTATCTGCCGCACTCCGTCGGCACGGGCCTGGGCGTACTGCTGTTTGCCTTGACCCTGTTCCTGACCTGGAAACAGCGGCGCAATCGCGCCCTGCATGGCCTGGCGGCCCACTCCCTGGTGCGTGATGTATTGCGCGTGGTGCTGATCGGCGCGGTACTGGCCGGGTTCGTCTATACCCTCAACAGCTACGACGGCATCCCGGTGCCGGTGTTGCTTCTGCTGATTCTGCTCGGTGTGTTCAGCTACGTCACCAGCCAGACGGTGTTCGGCCGGCGGGTCTACTCGGTGGGCAGCAACATGGAAGCCACGCGCCTGTCCGGGATCAACGTGCAGGCGGTGAAGCTGTGGATCTTCGGCATCATGGGCGTGATGTGCGCCCTCGCCGGCGTGGTCAACACCGCGCGCCTGGCCGCAGGCTCACCCTCGGCCGGCAGCATGGGTGAACTCGACGCCATCGCCGCCTGCTTCATCGGCGGCACCTCCATGCGCGGCGGCTCCGGCACCGTCTACGGCGCCCTCCTCGGCGCGCTGGTGATCACCAGCCTGGACAACGGCATGTCCATGCTCGACGTCGACAGTTATTGGCAGATGATCGTCAAGGGCAGCATTCTGGTGCTGGCGGTGTGGGTGGATGTGAGTACGCGCACGGGGCGGCGCTAGTGGTCAGGAATTCACCCACGGTGGGAGCAAGGCTCGCCCGCGATGAAGATGACGCGGTTTCCCTGCGAGCCGGGAGCTCTGCCTCGCGAGCAAGCTTTGCTCCCACCGGACCTGCGAACTCCAAGTGGTAGCGGCCAGAGTCGGTCCTAAAATCTCGTAGGAATTTACCCCTGTGGTGAGGGGATTTATCCCCGCTGGGCTGCGAAGCGGCCCCAAACCAGACACCGCGTTTCGCCAGGTACACCGCAGGCAGCGGTTTTGCGACTGCTGCGCAGCCGAGCGGGAGCAAGCTCCCTCGCCACAGGGGCCGTGAGCGTCCTACAGGGCAGTTGTTGCTGCTGGAATCGCCTCCTATAGTTGGGCTCGCCGCTGGCGTTGGTCAGTGGCTGGGTTTCGCAGCCCTACAGAATATGAATGACTTGCACCGTCGAATGAAAACTCAGGCAAAATTGCCGGCTTTCATTTTATGGCGGTTGCGCGCGGGAGACCTTCGGGTCTGCCGGGTTGGGTCATTCCTCGGTCTGCGAACCCGCGCGTAGCTGCCACCCATTTGTTTCGCAGCATGAAGGGGGCAGTTCTTTTTTTCTTAACGGAATGACCTTATGACCACACATCAAGCATCCGACCGTTTCACCCCATTAACCCAAACCGCCACCACCCACCCCGTCCTGCTGATCGACACCCACGCGCCATTGCCCGAACTCCACGCCTGCGCCAGCGAACGCCTGCACGCCACCCTCGATTATCTGACGCTGGTGGCCTGCTCCAGCCTGCGCGATTCAGCGACGAGTGATATAAACACCCTCACCAACGTCGCCCGGATTCTGGTGCAGGACGTGGCGGATGTGTTTGGCGTGATCGAACAACGCGGGCTCGAAGGCTGAACAACTGTTGTGGCGAGGGGATTTAGCGAAACGCCGCAGCGCGCCGGTCGGCTGGCGACTGCTGCGCAGTCGAGCGGGGATAAATCCCCTCGCCACAAAGATGTGAGTATCCTTCGGAGACGCTTAGTTCAACCCCATGGCGACGGGACCTTGCTTGCACAGGGAGTTTCCTGTCCTATCGAAGATCGGCCCGGCTTGGGCCGATCCTGTCTCATCAAGGAGTAACTGCATGGAAGTGCACAACCCGCTACAACCCTGCGATTGCGCGAATATGGAAGACATCCGCCGCGAAATCGACGCCCTCGACCAGACCGTTATCAAGCTGTTGGGCAGGCGTTTTCAGTACGTACTGGCGGCGTCGAAATTCAAGACCTCGGCCACGTCGGTGCGTGCTCCCGAGCGCTTTCAGGCCATGCTGGCGACCCGGCGCCAGTGGGCCGAGGCTGAAGGCCTTAGCCCCGATGCGATCGAGAAAATGTACAGCGACCTGGTGAATCACTTTATCGCCGAAGAGATGAAACACTGGACGGCTCAACAATCCGCGACCTGATCGCCACGACAAGCGTATTGCACTCAGGCCCAGGCAACCGTCAGCAGGCCGGCCCCAAGCACGACACATAACGGTGAATAAACCCATGTGTCGAGCTTGGCGAACATCGAACCCTTGACCTCCTTGAAGAAACCCACCAGGTTCGATTCGCCAATGGCGCGGGCGAACATCAGCAAGGCGATCGCGCTGATCAGCCATTGCAACGCCCGATGGGTGACGGGCGGTGCCAGCAAGCCGACCCGCAGGCACACCAGAACTGCAATCAGCAGCAGCGCGAGGGCCACCAGCAGTGTCAGCCAACCCGATGGGTTGAACGCCGGGCGCAACGACTCTCCTTGCCTCGCCGGAACCTGAGGCACGACCGCCAGGGCCGCCCATCGCCCGCCCAGGGCCCAATACAAATGAATCAAGCTGATGGTCGCAAATATTGCGACCAGCGACCGAGCCACTAACAGCGTCATTCGCCAGCCTCCTTGAAAGGTTGAACAATCATCCTAGCTCGAATTCGGCATTTCGCCGCACGGGGGCAGACTGCCGGTTTTCGGCGATTGACGCATTGCTCAAGATCAAGAGTTCAATCTGGCACGCTACAGACCGGCAGCGACTTTGTCGGCGACCTCCTTGGGCACCCAGGCCTGCCAGACCTGTGGATGGGCCTTGAGGAACGCCTCGGCGGCTTCGCGCGGCGGTGTGTGCTTCTCGCTCATGTCGGCCAGGGCCTTGTTCAACGGTTCGATGGGCAGGTCGACTTTACTGAAGAACTCGGCAATCTCCGGGTGTTGCTTCTGAAACGGCGCGGAGACGCCAATCGACAGCTTCGAGGCCAGGGAGCGGGTTGGCTTGGGGTTGGGATTGTCGGCATCGGTCAGGGTTTTCCAGGCCTCGGCATCGAACGGGGGTTCTTGCAACTGCACCAGCTTGAAACGTCCCAGCAGCGGCGTCGGCGACCAGTAGTAAAACAGGATCGGCTTGCCCCGGCGGATCGACGAGCTGATCTCCGCATCCAGCGCCGCGCCCGAACCACTGCGGAAATTCACATAGCTGTCGGACAGCCCATAAGCCTTGAGCTTCTGCTTGTTGACCACTTCGGAGGTCCAGCCGATGGGGCTGTTGAGGAAGCGGCCCTTGCTGGGGCTTTCCGGGTCTTTGAAGACATGCTTGTAGCGCGCCAGGTCTTCGACGCTGCGCAAATCCGGGGCCAGGGGTTTGATGCCCTTGGCCGGGTCGCCCTTGATCACATATTCCGGGACCCACCAGCCTTCGGTCGCGCCCTTGACCGTATCGCCCAAGGCGACCACCTTGCCCTCAGCCTCGGCCTTGACCCATACGGGACTGCGACCGGCCCACTCTTCCCCGATCACCTGGATGTCGTTATTGGCCAGCGCGGTTTCCAGGGTAATGGTGGTGCCCGGCAATGTGTCGGTCTGCAGCCCATAGCCCTTCTCAACGATGACGCGCAGGATATCGGTGATCAGGCTCCCGCTTTCCCAGTTCAGGTCGGCAAAATGGATCGGCGCCTGCGCGGCCGATGCCGGGAGTGGCGAAACCATCACCGCACAGGTGGCCCAGGCAGCCAACCACTGTCGAACTCGTTTCATGCGTTGCACCTCGTACCAGACACAGCAATAGCTCAACGGTCCTGCGTAACCGGACGCAAGCCTCTGATTAATTCAGTCAACTGACTGTAGCCGAGGTTCCACGCAGACCGGGTGAAAACTGTTAGCAGGGCGCAAAACCCGAACGCTGTGTCAGCCCGCCTATCACATCCGTCGGGCTGACGAGGTACACATCACTCGCTGGCCTTGAAGGTGACGAGTTCACCTTTGCGCCACTTGGCGGCTTTGGCGGTCACGGCCTTGAGGGTCTTGGTCAGGCCCTCGTGCAACTGCTCGTTGGCGGCGAAAACCGTCAGCACGCTGTGCCCTTCCTTGAACAGGATCGCGTGGCCACCGGGGGTGGTCACGAAGGCGTAATCGCCAAGGCCATAGACCGTCAGCTTGATATCGCGAAAGCGGAGTTCAAACTTGCCACCTTCACGGCTGGGCAATACCGCTGCACGAAAATGATCACCGACTTTGAGTTCAAGCCTGGGCTTGTCATCGACCACCAAGGCCGATTCGGTGTCGATTTCGGCAACATAAATACCTTCGGCGGTTTGCTCGGTGATGTAGACGAAGCGCGACTGGAACTGCTTGACCAGTTTTGCCCGCAGATCACCAAGTACGAATAACGCATGCATGTCGAGATTACTTACTGCCAAGGAAACATCCCCATCTTTGTAAACGGCCCGCCCTCTGAAAAGGACGGACCACGAGAACCCGTGCCGACTGTGTGTCGCAGTGGACCTGTAACTGAAAATTCGAAGTGAACGGCGTGCCCTGCCCCGGGGCGAGAGAAGACTAAAGGATTGCCACTCTCGCCGTCTTTCCCGCGGGGTCGTCAGAGGCTGAAGGAAAACGCCACTCTGAGCATCGGAAAAGGTGGGACTACTAACTTTAGGGAAATTTCTCACTTAGAAAAGCATTTTTCTGACATCGAGGCCAAAAAAAATTGCTTTAGATAGGCACAGCCCCCACACGGTGCTGCCGATTCTAGAGCAGCCGCAGGCGTGGAGACTACTCAAAACACTCGGCAATTCGTCGGTAAACCATAGAAAAGGAATTCACATGGCCACTTTCACGACCCTGACCCACCCCCTCACCCCTTGCATCGCTGACAAGCCTGACGGGTTTGACGAAGTGCATTACCTGCCGGTTTCTTTGTTTCAACCGCGTTATCGGGTGGTTCTGGCCGGCAAGTGCTTTTTCCATATTGAAGAAACCTCGACTGGCCGTGTAAGAGGTTTCCGTACCGATCATAACGAGGCCTGTTACCTGGCCAGGCGTCTGGAACGAAGCGTTTGACCTGAGATACGACACGCCCATCACTTAACTCAGCCGCGACAGGCAACTGCTGCCATACTGCCCGCCCAGCGAAGACCGTCCCCCATTGACGATCGCGCACTCATACTAATGACTTGTGAAGGAAAGGCGCGACGTGACGGAATTTGATATTGGCGAGTTTTTCATCCGGGGCGAGGCCAGAGAGGTCGAAGGCGAATTCCAGGCCGTCATCGTGATGCGCGCCAAGCCCCCCTTGACCACCATCACGTGCCATCAGGTGGAAAAGGATCGCTGGTTCAAAACCTCCGAGCTCGCCGCCGAAGCCGCGCGGGCAGCGGCAAAAGCCCTGAAACTGGCGGTGGATGAAGGCGCGTTGAAAGCCTGAAGCCAATCGAACTCCTGACCGGCGTTTGCCTCAGATAAAGGGAAGCAATCGAGGCGCCATGACGGCGCCCGCCCAAAGGAGAACCCCATGGAACAGCCCTCGCACGAGCTCAGAACCCTGTTCGATCAACTAGGCCTGCCATCGGATGGCAAAGCCATCGATGACTTCATCATGGCGCATCCGCTGGACCCGGAGATCAAACTGGTGGAGGCCGACTTCTGGTCGGAGCAACAGAAAGACCTGCTCCGGGAATGGCTGCTCGCCGACGGCGAGGAGGCGGTGCTGGTGGATCAGTTGAATGTCCGTTTGCACGACGGTAAATAACCCGTCAAACCCCGTGGCGAGGGAGCTTGCTCCCGCTCGTTTCCGTAGGCGCTGTCGAGCGAAGCGAGGCTGCGATCTTTCCGAGGTCAATTGAGCCCCAAGTGAAAGATCAAAAGATCAAAAGATCAAAAGATCAAAAGATCAAAAGATCAAAAGATCAAAAGATCAAAAGATCGCAGCCTCGCTTCGCTCGACAGCTCCTACGGCGTGATCAAGCGCCACCGCCACCGTTTTTTTTTACCGTATCAAGCCTAGCGCGGCTTCTCGGGTTTATAGCCTAGCCGCAAGCCACCCCAATGGCGCCCCTTGAGCATGATCGGCACTGAAAGGTCATGCATCAGCTCACCCGTATCGCGCGTGTAGGTCTGCAACAGCACCGGCTGCTGGTGGCTACCGCAACGAATCCCGGTGCGATCGGAGAATTTGCGTTTAGTGCGATTGTTTACCGTGTCCACCTGCGGATCGCCGGTCAGGGGTTGGCTGAAGACGTTGTTGTGGGTCGGTACATAACCTTCCTGGGTACAGGCAATGGCGAATACCAGGCCCTCGTGTCGGGCGAGCAAAGGTTCCTGGATGGCCGGCAGGACCTGATCGGTGTAGCGGTCGAAACGGGTCTGGAACTTGGCGGGCTGGGTATTGGGGATCGGCTGGTAGCTGCGGTCGAACAGGTCCTCCAGGCTGACACGGCCCTGGTCGATGTCTGCCTCGAACTGGGCCGCGATCTGGCTAGCCCCTTCGCGCGCCAGGTCGTAGACCCGCTGGTGATAATCGTCCAGGCCGACCTCGGCCAGGCGTTCGCTGATGGTTTCAGCCTGGCCTTCCATTTGCACGGCCGCTTGAGCCAGGCGTTGGGTCTGCTGATCGCTGATGGACAGGTCGCTGCGCATCTGTTCGATGGCGTGAAACAGGCTGTCGAGTTGTTCGCGGTTGGTGTCGGTGCCTTGGGCGATGGCGCTGACCTGGGTTTCGACGCCGGCCGCCAGCCGGGCTATGTTTTCCAGATGCTGGCCGGTGTGCTCGACTTGCTGCACGCCACTGTCCAGGTCGCTGGCCAGTTGGCGGATCTGCTCCACCACCTGGGCGGTGCGCTGCTGGATGTCCGCAACCATGACCCCGACCTCGCCGGTTGCCGCGGCCGTACGCCCGGCCAGCCCACGGACCTCATCCGCCACCACCGCGAAGCCACGACCATGCTCACCGGCCCGTGCGGCTTCGATGGCCGCGTTGAGTGCCAAAAGGTTGGTCTGGCTGGCGATCGACTGAATCACCAGGCTGACCCGCTGGATTTCATCGCTGCGCACGCTCAGCGCCTCGATCAACTCGCGGCTGTCGTTCGCGCGCTGGCTGAGCTGGTGCATCCGGCTGATGGACTCCACCAGTTCGCTGCGCCCGGCAACGCTACTGCGATGGGCCTCACTGGCAGCGCTCAGGGCCTGTTGGCTGAGTTGTGAGGTGGCCTGCTCAGTGGCGATCATCGATTCGGCATTGCCGACGATTTGCGCCGCCGCATCGAGCTGCGACTGAACCTTGCCAGCCAGTTGCTTGACCGAATAGGCAACGCCGGCTGCTGATAACGCGTTATGGCTGGTGGTGTAGGACAGATCACGGGTCAGCTCGGCCAACGTGTCCGCTGCGGCCGGTTCAGGCGCAGCGACCAGACGCGAGCGCAGGCGCGGTAGCCAGACGATGAGCATCGCCAGGGGCAGGCCCAGATACAACGACAAACCACCCAGGGTCATGCCGCACAGCAGCAAAGTCAGCGCAAGACTCTGCAAAGTCGGCGTCAGCCAGCGCGCCGTGTTGCTGGTCACAGGCACCGAAGCTGGCACCGCCCTCGCCAGGGAACCGTCTGTCGCCATATCAATCACCCACATTTCTCGTTGTTATACCCGCATTAAACGCCACTACGGAGCCATTATCCATGGTCCATTAGTCGTGTTTTTGTCGAGGGTCAACGCAAGTAGGCGAACAGGCGCAGCCGAAAGCAAAAAGATCGCAGCGTCCGGAAGGAAGCTGCGATCTTTTCTGAAACGCGAATCAGGCCTGACGCTGGTGCTTGTCGATCTGTTCGTGACGTTCCTGAGCCTCGATGCAGTACTTGGTGGTCGGGCTGATCAGCAGGCGCTTGAGCCCGATCGGCTCGCCGCTGTCATCACACCAGCCGAAGCTGTCGTCGTTGATACGGTCCAGGGCCTGCTCCAGCTGAGGCAGCATGCGTTGGTCGCGATCGATGGCGTTGACCAGCCAGGTCCGCTCTTCTTCCACGGAAGCAGCGTCCGCCGGGTCAGCCGGGGTATCCAGGCTCTCAATGGCGATTCGGTTCTGTTCGATGCGCTCGTGGGTTTCCACTTTCATGTTCTGCAACAGCTTGGTGAAGAAAGCCAGCTGCTCGGCATTCATGTAGTCATCCGCCGGCATGGCCAGCAACTTTTCCTTTGTCATTGATTTCTCTATAAAAAAACGTGCATTAAGGCGAATTATGAAGCGTCCCGCAGCGCGCTGCCACGCTCATCGGGAAGGCGCCGTCTATTCCAAGCGCCACCCGGCACTCAATTTACGAGGGGCGGCAGTCTAAGGCCGAGTCGAAGCCTCAGCAACTGAAAACATAGGGAAAATGTCCGACAACCCTTCTAAATGTTCTCTGACAGGCTTTTGGCAGTCATCGGAGTGCGTTTATAACAAGAAATTCGATTCAATAGCTGTATCAAGAAGACAAATGGCAACGCCACGCGGGTCAGGCGTGGCGCTTTGTCGCAGCGAAAGGTCCTTCAGCGTTTAAGTTTGCGCTTATTGCGGTACTGGTCGATGACCACCGCCACCACAATGATCAAGCCCTTGATGATGTCCTGGATGTAGGCATCCACGCCGACAAAGGTGAAACCACTGGCCATGACCCCGAGGATCAGCGCGCCGATCACCGTTCCGGTGATGCGCCCCACCCCACCGGCCAGGCTGGTGCCGCCGATCACGGCCGCCGCAATCGCGTCCAGCTCATAGGACATGCCCATGCCGGCCTGCCCCGTGGCGGCCCGCGCCGAAGCCACCACCCCGGCCAGCCCCGCCAGCAGCCCGGCGATGCTATAGACGATCACCAGATGGCGTTTGACATTGATGCCCGAGGTGCGTGCCGCCTGCATGTTGCCGCCGATGGCGTAGGTGTACTTGCCGTACTTGGTGTAGCGCAGGGCGATGTGGAAGATCACCGCCACCACCAGGAAAATGATCACCGGCATGGCGCCATGGCCGATGGCGGTATAGGAATCGGACAACATGCTCACCGGTTGGCCTTCGGTGTAGTAGCGCGCCAAACCACGGGCCGAGACCATCATGCCGAGGGTGGCAATAAAGGGAGGGATACCCGTGATGGCGATGATGCTGCCGTTGATCGCTCCGGCCAACAACCCTACGCCCAACCCCGCCACCACCGGTATCCATACGGGCAAGTCAGTCAAGGAGGGGAACACCGCCCGGGTGAAATCCGACGTTTGGGCCAGGCTGGCGGCGATCATCGCCGACAACGCCAGCACCGAGCCGGAGGACAGGTCGATACCGGTGGTAATGATCACCTGGGTCACACCGATGGCCAGCAGACCGATGATCGACACTTGCAGGATCATCAGCACCAGACGCTGGGAGTTCATCAGGAAACTCTGGTCGCGCATGATCCAGCCGAACACTTCGAACACCAGGCCGATGCCGATCAGCACCAGGAAGATACTCAGTTCCGTCGGCAGCCGCCGCCGTGTCCTGGCCGGGGCGGCCGCGGGTTTGTTTTCCAGTATCGCGTTCATAACCATTCACCTTTTTTATCTGTGGCGAGGGCACAGCTCGCGCTGGGTTCCGTAGGAGCTGTCGAGTGCAACGAGGCTGCGATCTTTCACCCAGCACCTGAGTTTCAAGCGAAAGATCAAAAGATCGCAGCCTCGCTCCGCGAGTCAGCTCCTACGGAACCCTGCGCGAGCTTGAGGCCTTCTGTTATCAGGACAGACCCGAGGCCAGTTGCATGACCCGTTCCTGGGTCGCCTCGCTACGGTCCAGCGTGCCCATCAGGTCCCCTTCATGCATCACCATCACCCGGTCGCTCATGCCCAGTACTTCCGGCAGTTCCGAAGAAATCATGATCACCGCCATGCCTTCGCTGGCGAGGTAGGAAATGAGCCGGTAGATCTCGGCCTTGGCGCCAACGTCGATGCCACGGGTCGGCTCGTCGAGGATCAGGATGCGTGGGTTGGTCATCAGCCATCGGGCCAGCAGGGCCTTCTGTTGGTTGCCGCCGGACAAGTTGTCGATGCACTGTTCCAGGGACGGAGTCTTGACCCTCAACTTCTTGCACATGTCTTCGCACAAGGCACGCAGGGCTTTCTGCTGGATGAAGCCGTTGCCCACGTAATGGGGCAACACGGCCATTTCCATGTTTTCCAGCACCGACAGGCACGGGAACAGGCCACTGAGTTTGCGATCCTCGGTCAACAGCGCGAAACCCTTCTCGATGGCCATGTGCGGGTCGCTGATGCGTACCGGTTGGCCGTCCAGGTGGATTTCCCCCCCCGTGCTCGGGGTCACGCCGAAAATCGCCTCGGCCACGTTGGTCCGGCCCGAGCCCATCAACCCGGCGATGCCGAGAATTTCCCCGGCATGCAGGTCGAACGACACACCCTTGAAGATGCCGTCCAGGCTCAGGTCGCGCACCGACAGCACCAATTCACCGATAGGTTGTTCCCGCACCGGGAACAACTGGCTCAGTTCGCGCCCGACCATCATTGATATCAGGCTGTCGCCGTCCATGCTGTCGGCTCGTTGCAGGCCGATGTAGGCGCCGTCGCGAAACACTGCCACTTCATCGGCGATGGCGAAGACTTCGTTCATTTTATGGGTGATGTAGATGATGCCCTTACCTTGAGACTTGAGGTCGGCAATGATCGAGAACAGATGCGCGACCTCCGTCTCGGTGATGGCCGAGGTCGGCTCGTCCATGATCAGAATGTCCGAGTCGTAGGACACCGCCTTGGCGATCTCGACCATCTGCCGCTCGGCAATGCTCAGGTTGCCCACCTGCTCTTCAGGATCAAGGTTGATGCGCAGGCGCTCCAGCAACCTGGCGGTGCACCGGTGCATTTCCCCGTGATCGACCATATGCAGGCCGTTGAGCTGCTCGCGGCCGATCCAGATGTTTTCAGCGATGCTCATGTGGGGCATCAGGTTCAGTTCCTGGTGGATCATCGCGATGCCGGCCTGCAGGGCTGCCAGAGGTGTGTCGAACTTCACCGGCTTGCCCCGCAGGCGCAGCTCACCGGCGTCCGGCTGGTAGATGCCGGCCACGATTTTCATCAGAGTGGATTTGCCCGCACCGTTCTCGCCCATCAAAGCCAGCACGGAACCGGGGCGCACCCGCAATTGCACATCCGACAGGGCCACCACACCGGGAAACCCCTTGCTGACATTGGCGACTTCCAGCAAGTACGGTTCTTCAGGTATTACGTCCGGCCGGACAGTAGCCGCCGGGGCGCTCGAAGCAGTCGCTGAAGCGAACATGGTCAGGTACTCCCTTGGCAAGGTCAGTGGGCGACCTCGCCTGTTTATTGTTGTGGTAGCAGTACGTTAAACGTCACTTGAACTGATCGACGTTTTCCGGCGTGATCAGACGATACGGCACCCATACGGCCTGCTCGACCGGCTGTTTCTTGACCATTTTTACCGCCGTGTCGATCGAACCGTCGGCCTGGCCCTTGGCGTCCTGGAACACCGAGACCGCCATCTGGCCTTTCTCGATGGCGTTCAATCCGTCCGGCGTGCCATCGACCCCGGCGATCAGTACGCTGCCGTTCTCCTTGCCCGCTTGCTTGAGGGCCATGGCGGCGCCGATGGCCATCTCGTCGTTGTTGGACACCACGGCTTGGAAGTCGCGACCCTGGGTCAGCCAGTCGTTCACCAGGTCCATGCCCTTGTTCCTCAACCAGGTGCCAGTCTGTTCCTGTTCGATCTTGATGTTCGGGTACTTGGCCAAAACGTCCTTGACGCCTTTGGTGCGGTAGGTGGTGGAGTTGTTGGCCAGGTCACCCAACAAGATGACGATATTGCCCTTGCCGCCCATCTTGTCGGCAAGGTATTGCATCTGCATCCGCCCGGCTTCCAGATCATCGGAGGCTACGGTGACCACACCTTCCGGCAACTTCGGTTCGTCCGGGCGGCGGTTGACGTACACCAGGGGGATGCCGGCGGCCACGGCGGCCTTGGTGATGCGCTGGGTCGCAGCGGTATCCACCGGGTTGACAATGAGCGCGTCGACCTTCTGGCTGATAAAACTTTCCACCTGGCTCAGTTGCTTGACCACATCACTGCGTGCATCTTCGAACTGCAAGGTGACGCCATCCGGCAGGGACTTGGCTTTGCTGTCCATCGACTCACGCAGGTACGTCAGCCAAGTGTCATCGAACTGGGACATGCTGACGCCGATCTTCAGGTCGGCCAGGGCGGCGCCGCTGGTGAGCATCAACGACAGGGCCAGCGAGGCGATACGGGTCTTGGTCTTCATGAACGGTCTTTCTCCACTTTGTTGTTGGTTTTATGGATAAGGCGTAGCGGATCAGGAACGCGGCAAACGCACGATGGGCGCACCGGGCATGCAACACACCACGGTGCCGTTGCGCTGAATGCACAGGGACTCGAACAGGGGAAGGATTGCGCACAAGCGCAACGAGCGTGGCAGGTGAAACGCAGAACGGCTGAAGGTTTTCATCGACGGTACCTGGCTGTGTTTCTTGTTGTTGTTTTGTCCGTCATTTGCTCAAGGCTGGCTTGGTAGAAGACGAACAGAGTTGTCGGTAACCTGGAATCGACTTTATTGGAAAATATTTTCCATATCAACTCATTTTAGAATTTTATTCGTTTTTTATTCCATGACCGACAGGCGTGGATAACCTCACCACTTCACCCTGTTCGGCGCTCTGCCTGGCCGCGTCCAGAATGCGCGTGGTCGCCAGTGCATCACGGGCTTGCACCGGCAGCGGACCGGCGTTCTGCAAGGCGGTTTGCAAACTCTGGTAGAACGCCATCCAGCAACCGCGCTCCGATGCCACACGCTCGCGCTCGCTACCTTGCTCGAACCAGCCCCAGCGCCGATGCTCTTCGCTCCCCCAGCGCTCACCCTCGGTCGCCGGGCTCAACCCGGCCAGCGCCTGGGCCTCCTGGCCGTCCAGGCCCTCGACGGTATAGCAGCCCCCGGTGCCGCTGACCCGAAAGCGCGGGCGCGGAGCGTTTTGCAGGCAACTGCCGCTCAGGTGTGAAAGCACGCCGTTGGCGTGAGTCAGGGACATAAAGAAACCGTTGTCGAACACCTGCCCTGGCTGCCGGTAGTCCAGCTCGGCGTACACCCGGGTCACTGGCCCGAACAATTGCAGCGCCTGGTCCACCAGATGGCTGCCCAGGTCCCGCAGAAACCCGCCACCGCTGCCTTTGCCGACCGAGGTTGGCGAATAACGCTCGACGCTGGACTCAAAACGAATGACCTGCCCCAGCGCACCGGACTCCAGCAGTTTGCGCAAGGTCAGGTAGTCCGAATCCCAGCGGCGGTTCTGATACACGGTCAGCGGCACGTTGCGCTGCTCGGCAACCAACACCATCGCCTCGGCCTGGGCGGCATCCAGGGCGAAAGGTTTGTCGCTGACTACTGCAACACCCAGTTCAATGGCCTGCATGACCACGGCCGGGCGCCCGTCCAGCGGCGTGGACACCACCACCGCATCGACGCCTGCGGCCACCAATTGTTCGAGGGTGTCGAAGGCTTGCGCATGCGGGTGCTCGTTCGCCAGTTGCTGGCGCCGCTCAGCAGACCGCGTCACCACACCGACAAACGTAGCCCCGGGCAGACTGCTGATCAGCGGCGCGTGGAAAAACCGTCCACCCTTGCCGTAGCCGACTAGTCCGATTCGCATGAAAGCTCCTTGTTAATCACTGAATGAATGCAATCCCTGTGGGAGCTGAGCTCCCACAATTTGACCGAGTACCTTTGAAGCAACGCAGTCGACTGTGGGAGCGGGCTTGCTCGCGAAGACGGCGGTAACTTCAACCTTGATGTTGACTGACACTACGCTTTCGCGAGCAAGCCCGCTCCCACAGGGAGATTGTGATTAGCCGTAAAAACGCGGGCGTTCGGGCAGTTCGACTTTGACGATCTGCCCACTCTGCTGCGCTTCAACACAAGCATCCGCCGCCACTGCCGCGGCAAAGCCGTCCCAGGCCGACGGCCCGCCCACCTGCCCGGCGCGTACACCGTCGATGAAGGCCTGCAATTCAACGTCGTAGGCGGCGATGAAGCGATCCTTCCAGTCCATCAGGATTGCATTGGACAGCTTGGCGCCACTGCGCAGTTGCACCTGGGACGGTTCCGGGAGTTTGGCGATGCCGGTCTCCCCCACCACTTCACACTGGATGTCGTAGCCGTACTGGCAGTTGACGAACACCTCCACATCGATGCGCGTGCCCTTCGCGGTTTCCAACAGAACGATCTGCGGATCGCGCAGGTGCGCCAGCGCCTTGCTGGTCTTGCGCGGGAATACCACCTGCACCGAAACGTAGTCATCGGCCAGCAGCCAGCGCAGCACATCCAGCTCATGGATCAGTGTGTCGGTGATCGCCATGTCGGTCGTGTAGTTCTCCCCCACGCTGGGATTGCGATGCGCGCAGTGCAGCATCAGCGGTTCGCCGATCTGACCGCTGTCGATCACCGCCTTGAGCGCTCGATAGCCTTCATCGTAAGGGCGCATGAAACCGACCTGAACCAGCCGCTTGCCATGGGCGACTTCGGCTTCGACGATCTTGCGACAGCCTTGGGCCGTGACCGCCAGAGGCTTTTCACAGAACACCGGTTTGCCGGCCGCGATCGCCGCCAGCACGAACTCTTCGTGGCTCGGCCCCCAGGACGTGACCAGGATCGCCTCAACGTCCGGCGCACTGATCAAGGCATGCCCGTCGGGATACACCTCGGCGGTCAGTTTCAAGTCGGCCAGCACCTTCGCCGCCTGAGCGAGGTTGATGTCGGTCACCGCCACCACCTGGCTGTTGAGCAAGGTCTGGCTGCAACGCCGGATATGGTCCTGGCCGATGGCCCCGGTGCCGATGACGCCCAGCTTCAAAGACATGAATAACTCCTTTCGTAGGGTTGGGGGCGGTTAATACTGGCGAGCTTCGGCCAGTCGTTCATTGAGGGTTTTGGCGACCGCATCGGTGCGCGCGCTGGTGGAGACTTGCGCCACGCCGACCCGCCACCAGGACAGGTAGCTGTGGATCATGGTCTTGGGCAAGACCTTGATGTCGATGAGGGTCGAGACCGTTTGCAGCCGCGCATCGGCCAGGGCCGCGTGGAGTTCATCGAGGGTTTTGACCTTGTAGGTCTTGCAGCCGTAGGCCGCTGCGCTCATGGCGAAGTCCACCGGCACGAAGCCGCCGTCGAGCTTGCCGGTGTCCGGGTTGCGGAAGCGGAACTCGGTGCCGAAGCTGTCCATGCCGTTGCCCATCTGCAAATTGTTGATGCAACCGAATGTCATGTTGTCCAGCAGCACCACATTGATCTTGCGACGCTCCTGAATCGAGGTCGCCAGCTCCGAATGCAGCATCATGTAGGAGCCGTCACCCACCAGGGCATAGACCTCTTTGTCGGGCTCGGCCAGCTTCACCCCCAGCGCCGCGTTTACCTCATAGCCCATGCACGAATAGCCGTATTCGACGTGATAGGTGTTCACCCCCTTGCTGCG
This sequence comes from Pseudomonas sp. NFACC45, assembly GCF_900113505.1. Taxonomy (NCBI): domain Bacteria; kingdom Pseudomonadati; phylum Pseudomonadota; class Gammaproteobacteria; order Pseudomonadales; family Pseudomonadaceae; genus Pseudomonas; species Pseudomonas sp. NFACC45. The sequence continues at coordinate 308,983 of NZ_FOPO01000005.1, read as the reverse complement.
CCAACTGCGCTGCAAATCCCCTGGCAGGCTGCCGGCGGCGGCAACGATGATCGCCTCATCGGCCAGGGTCTGGTTGAGGGTGCCCAGCACGCGGCTCTGGGTCAGGCAAGAACCGGTGAGTTCGATGAATTCGCGAAACACCGCCGGGTCCATGCGGTCGTTGATTTCCGGGATGAAGTCCTCGGCTTGATAATCGGCCTGGTAGATCCGGTCGACCTCGGCGTCCAGCTGGACCTTGGCGTCGGCGATCTGCCCGCCCCATTCAGCGCGATAATCGCCCATCGCCGCGGACAGGGCCTCCAGGCCCGAGCGAGCGTCGGCCAGCAGTTGCACGCCATCAAGCTTCAAGGCATCGCAGGGGCTGATATTGAGGTTGAGAAACTGCACCTCCGAATGCTGGAACAGCCATTTGGACGCGGTGGTGAAATCGCTGTAGCGGGTGCCGATGCCGATGATCAGGTCGGCTTTCTTGGCCAGCAGGTTCGCCGCCAGGCAACCGGTTTCGCCAACGCCTCCGACGTTCAGTGGATGACTGGACACCACCGCGCTCTTGCCGGCCTGGGTCTCGGCAAAGGGGATGTCGAAACGCTCGGCAAAAGCTAGCAGCGCCGCGTTGGCTCCGGCGTATTTGACCCCGCCGCCGCAGATGATCAGCGGCTGGCGCTTGCCTTTGAGCAGCGTCAACGCATCGTCGAGCATGGCTTCGGTGGCCGGGCGCCGGTCGATGCGATGCACGCGTTTTTGCAGAAAGTAATCCGGGTAATCGTAGGCCTCGGCTTGCACGTCCTGGGGCAGCGCCAGCGTCACCGCGCCGGTTTCGGCGGGGTCGGTGAGCACGCGCATGGCCTGGATCGCGGCAGTCATCAGTTGCTCGGGTCGATTGATGCGATCCCAGTATTTGCTCACGGCCTTGAACGCATCGTTGGTGCTGATGCTCAGGTCATGGAATTGCTCGATCTGCTGCAATACCGGGTCCGGCTGGCGACTGGCGTACACATCACCAGGCAACAACAGCAACGGGATGCGATTGGCCGTTGCAGTCGCGGCGGCGGTCAACATGTTCGCCGCGCCAGGGCCGACCGACGACGTACAGGCGTAGATTTTGCGGCGCAGATGCTGCTTGGCGAAACCGATGGCCGCGTGGGCCATGCCCTGCTCGTTGCGCCCCTGATGGACCACCAGGTCGCCGCTGTCCTGCTCCAGCGCCTGGCCCAGCCCCAGCACATTGCCGTGGCCAAAAATGGTAAAGACCCCGGCGACGAATTTGCTCTGGACGCCATCGACCTCGACATACTGGTTATCGAGGAATTTCACCAGGGCCTGAGCCATGGTCAGTCGTGTTGTGGTCATGCTTGCACCTTGTCTGAAATGCAAATCTGGCAGTCGGTTCGATCCCCTGTGGGAGCGAGCCTGCTCGCGATAGCGGTGTGTCAGGCAACTTCGAGATGACTGTCAGTCCGCCATCGCGAGCAGGCTCGCTCCCACAGGGGTCTTCATCATTTTGATAACGGTGTCAGCCATGGAGGTTTTGCAAATGATTCATGCTCACCCCCAACGCCTGACGGATGTCGGCCAGCTCATGGACGCTCTGGGCGAACGGTTCGAAGGACAGGTAGCCCTCGTACCCACCGGCCCGCAATGCCTCGATCTGCGCGGTATTGCCGAGGATATCCGCCTCGCCCACCAGCACGCGGTGGCCGTCGCGGATGGTCGTCAAGGGTGCCTGGGCATCCTCGACACCGGAGATGTGCACCAGCCCGGTCAGCTCGGGGAAAAACTCCTGCTCACCGGCCAGGTGATGATGAAAGGTGTCATGCACCAGACGGAACACATCCAGCCCGCCAATGGCCTCGATCGCTTCCACGGCGGTGCGCTTGCGCCGCAGCGAGCATTCTTCAAACCCCAACGGCTCGATCAAACCGTAGATGCCGAAAGCCCGCAGGATCGGCGCCAGCTCACTGAGGGCCGTACGCAGCCCGGCGGCGCGTTCGGCCTCGCCACGCGGGTCGGCGCGCTCGTTGAGCGGGCACATCACCAACCCCTCGGCAGCGCATTCGCGGGCATAGTCGGCCAACCGCACGGCCTGGGCACGGCGTTCCTCGTTCCATACGTCGAAGGGATACAGCGCGTTGATCGACAACACCTTGATGCCCCGCGCCTCACATAACTCACGCACCTGAGTGGGCGGCATGCCGTTTTCGATCTCGACGCCCTTCAGATCGTTGCGAATCTCGATGGCATCGGTTTTCAGCGCCAGCGCCAGGTCGATGAATTCGGGCAGAGACAGGTGCGGAGCAACCATTCGGTTCAAGGCAAAACGCAGGGGCTTGTTCATTGTTGTTATCCCTCCGGCATTCATAAACGGTTATTGGGCAGTCGGCATGCTGAACTCGGGGCCCTTGGCGATGCTGTCGGGCCAGCGCTGCATCACGCTTTTGTAGCGGCTGTAAAAACGCAAACCTTCTTCACCGTAGGCATGGTGATCGCCAAACAGCGAGCGCTTCCAGCCACCAAAGGAATGCCAGGCCATGGGCACCGGAATCGGCACGTTGATGCCCACCATGCCGACCTTGATGCTGCGAGCAAACGAGCGGGCAATGCCGCCGTCACGGGTGAAGCAGGACACGCCGTTGCCGAACTCATGGGCATTGATCAGGGCCACGGCGCTGGCGAAATCCGCCACGCGAACGATGCCCAGGACCGGGCCGAAAATCTCTTGCTGGTAGATGCTCATCTGGGCGGTGACCTGATCGAACAGCGTCGCCCCGACAAAGAACCCTTGCTCGGCCCCCGGCACCTTGAAACCACGGCCATCGACGATCAGGCGAGCACCTTCGGCGACCCCGGCGTCGATGAAGCCTTCCACCTTGGCCTTATGCTCGGCGGTGACCAGCGGCCCCATGTCGGTGCCGGGTTGCTGACCGTTGCCGATCTTCAACTGGTCAATGCGCGGTAACAGTTTGGCGATCAGTTCATCGCCCACATCCCCCACCGCCACGGCAATGGAAATCGCCATGCAGCGCTCGCCGGCCGAGCCATAGGCCGCGCCGATCAGCGCATCTGCTGCCTGGTCGAGGTCGGCGTCGGGCATGACGATCATGTGGTTTTTCGCCCCACCCAGGGCCTGGACGCGCTTGCCGTTCGCCGTGCCCTGCTGGTGGATGTACTCGGCAATCGGCGTGGAGCCGACGAAAGAAATCGCCTCAATGTGCGGGTGCTGCAACAGGGCATCCACCGCCACTTTGTCGCCCTGGACCACGTTGAACACACCGTCCGGCAACCCGGCCTCCGTCAACAGTCGGGCCATCAGCAGGCTGGCGGACGGGTCACGCTCCGAAGGTTTGAGGATGAAACAGTTACCGGCCACCAGCGCCAAGGGGATCATCCACAGCGGCACCATCACCGGAAAATTGAACGGCGTGACTCCGGCACACACACCCAAGGGCTGGCGCAGGTTCCAGTTGTCGATGCCGCCGCCGATGTTGTCACTGAAATCGGTCTTGAGCAGGTTCGGCGCGCCGCAGGCGTACTCGACGATCTCGATGCCACGGGTGACTTCGCCATGGGCATCTGACAATACCTTGCCGTGCTCGCGGCTGATGATCTGCGCCAGTTCGTCATGATGCCGGTCGAGCAATTCCTTGAACTTGAACATCACCCGCGACCGGCGCAAGGACGACTGCTCGGACCAGCCCGGGAACGCCGCCAGCGCTGAGGCCACTGCGGCCTCGACGGTGCCCGGCTCGGCCAGTGCCACCCGGGCCTGTACCGCCCCGGTGGCCGGGTTGAAGACATTGCTGAACCGCAGCGTGTCGCTGTCCTGCACTCGACCGTTGATGTAATGGCCTACTACCGGGGCATCGCTCATTGTTCTTGTTCTCCGTGCAAAGGATGGAAGTCAGAGATCAAGCAGCCAACTGTGCTGCGGATCGTTATGGAACTGCCAGACCCGCTTCGGGCCGGCCATGACGTTCAGGTAATACGACTCGTACCCGTAGGGCACGCTGACCGGGTGGTAACCCTTGGGCACCACCACCAGGTCGCTGTTTTCCACCGCCATGGCCTGGTCGATGCTGCGGTCGTCGGTGTAGACCCGCTGGAACACGAAGCCCTGGGACGGGTTGACCTGGTGGTAATAGGTTTCTTCCAGAAAGCTCTGGTGCGGCAGGTCGTCGGTGTCGTGCTTGTGGGGCGGGTAGCTCGATGAATGCCCCGAAGGCGTGCGCACTTCCACCACCAGCAGTGAGTGGGCCGGCTCACTGTCGGGCAGGATGTCGCAGACATAGCGGGTGTTGGCGCCCTTGCCGCGCACGCTGCGCTTCATGCTGTCGGGGCGGATCAATCGTGGGCCGTATGGGTTTTGGGCTGAACCCGGCGCGGCACACACGGCGATCTGCACATCGCTGAGGGCGGTCACCTGGGCCTGGCTGCCCGGCGGCAGGTACGCGGCATAGGGCGATTTGTCCTCGAACACCGACTGACGATCACCCAGGTTGTCCCAATCGAAGGCACCCTGCCCCGGTGCTTCACCCTTGAGGCTGATGCGCCCGCTGAGCAAGACCAGGCACAGTTCCTTGTCGGCGGCAGCCACCGGCAGCTTTTCACCAAGACTCAAACGGTAGGCGGCAAACCCGACATACTCCAGTTCACCGGCGGGTAGCTGGACCATGGTCTGGCCGCTGGGCTGGCTTTTGATCAACAGGCTCATGACGCAGTCCTCTCTTGCAGCAAGGCGCGCAGGGTGTCGTAGCCTTTCTTGGCGTAGGCATAACTCGGGGCCACGGCGGGATCCTGCTCGGCTTCCACCACCAGCCAGCCTTGGTAGTCGGCGGCCAGCAGCACATCCAGCAACGCGGCGAAGTCAATGTCGCCATCTCCCGGCACGGTGAAGGTGCCGTTGATGATGCAGTCGGGGAAACTCCAGAGGTTGTTGCGCGCCAGCTGCACCACGGGCTTGCGCACGTCCTTGAAATGCACATGGCAAATGCGCTCGATGTGCTTGCGCAACACCTGCAACGGCTCGCCGCCGCCCATGTAGCAGTGGCCCGAATCGAACAGCAGGCCGACCTCGCTGCCGGTCAGGGCCATCAGTTTGTCGATGTCCGAAGGCGATTCGACATAGGCGCCCATATGATGGTGATACGCCAGACGCACACCCCGGGACAGGGTGAAGCGGGCCAGTTCGGTGAGTTTTTCGGCATAGTCTTGCCAGGCTTCGTCCGTGTGAAAGCGCGGCCGCTCGATCAGTGGGATGCGCTGGCCTTGAATGGAATCGGCCACCTCGCCGTACACCAGCACCGTCGCGCCGTTTTGCGCCAGCAACTCGACATGGCTGGCGATGGCATCGATCTCTTCGGCCGCCGAGCGCCGGGCCAGGCGACTGGAATACCAGCCGGAGACCAGCGCCAGGTCATAGGGCCGCAGCACATCGCCAACGCCCTTGGCATCCTTGGGAAACTTGCCGTTGAGCTCGAAACCTTCGTAACCGATTGCCTTGCCTTCGCTCAGCGCCGTACTCAACGGCGTCTCGCCACCCAGCGATGGCAGGTCGTCGTTGCTCCAGGAAATCGGGTTGATGCCAATTCGAATTGCGGGCATGGCTGTACCTTTTATTGTTTTACATAACCATTGGGCACTGAACCCTGTGGGAGCGAGCCTGCTCGCGATAGCGGTGTGTCAGGCGACTGAGTGTTAACTATCAGTGCGCTATCGCGAGCAGGCTCGCTCCCACAGGTTCAGCATTTACAATTCCTGATTTCGTGCAGCCCGCCACGCCTCGATCAACTCCACAAACCTACCCTGCACCTGCCGGATCAACGTTTCATCGTCGATTTCCCCGGCCAGCCAGGCGCGGCTCGGTTCCTGGAAGATCGTCCGTCCGACGGCAAACCCACGGCAGGTTGTGCTCTGGCTGGCCTGGCGGAAGCCCTCGGCCAGCACGGCGGCCGGGGCGTTGAGGCCCAGCAGTACCACACCTCGGCAATAGGGATCACGCTGTTGAATCAGCTCATCAAGTTGCTTCCATTCGTCTGCCGTCTGGGCTTCGATCTTCCACCATGATGGGAAGATGCCCAGGTTGTAGAGGCGTTTGAGGGCGCGATACAGCACGTCCGGGTGCGGCGACGGATGATCCTTGGGTGGAATGACTTCCAACAGCAGTTCATGGCCGCTGACCTGGGACGCCTGATACAGCGCCATGAGTTGCGCCTCCTGTTCCAGGCGCAGCAGCGGTTCGTCGTCGGGGTGAAATTGCACCAGGCACTTGATGATCTGCTCCTGGGGCCAGGCGATCAGGTTGCTGCCGATGGAGCGCCCGTGTTCGAACGCCAGCGGCCGTGACCCCTGCACCTCCACTGGCCGCGCCACCCACCAGTCACGTCCAGTGGCAGCGTTCAACGAGTCCTGACCGAAACGTTGATCGGCCAGCAGACCGACATCGGCCTCGACGCCCTGACGTTTCAGGTCGGCTTCGACCCGTTCCACGGCCTGGATGAACAGTTGTTTGAGTTCGCTGATGGCGCTCAGCTCACGCCCGCCTTTGTGGGCCAGCTCCACCAGTTGCCAGCGATGATCGAAGGCAAAGATGAACAGTTGCTTCCACTGTTTGCGCGGCACGCTGACCTGATGCAGACGCTGCAAGACCACGTCCCGATCCGGCCGGGTAATCGCCACCGGGCTGTTGAACAGGTAGTCGAGTTCAGCCCGGGTCGGCATCGCCGGGGCACAGGCATGGCGCGACACCACCAGGCCACCGCAGGCATTGGCCAACTGGCAGCAGCGCTCGTCACTGGCGTCCTCCAGCCAACCGGCGAGAAAGCCCGACATGAATGCATCACCTGCGCCCAATACATTCAGGACCTCGACCCGTACACCAGGATAAATCGCACCGTCTTCAAGCCGGGCCGGGATGGCACCATGAATCACCGTGCAACCTTGCGGGCCGAGCTTGACCACCAAGGTCGCCGACGTCAGCGAGCGCACGGTACGCAACGCACTCAGCAGATCTTCGCTGCCGCCGGCGATCAGGAATTCTTCTTCGGTGCCGACGATCAGGTCGAAACGCGGCAGGATGCGTTGCACGTGTTGGCTGACTTTCTGGTCGGCGACGAAACGGGTTTCCCCATCGGCCTTGCCTGCCAGGCCCCAGAGGACCGGGCGATAGTCGATGTCCAGCACGCGCTTGACGTTGTGTTTCTCGGCGTAATCCAGCGCCTGGGTGCTGGCCTTGTAGACACTTTCGGTAGAGAAATGCGTGCCGGTGATCAGCAGCGCCTTGCTGGAGGCAATGAACGTTTCATGGATGTCCTCGGCGCGCAGCGCCATATCGGCGCAGTTTTCCCGGTAGAACACCAGGGGAAAGGTTTCCCGGTCCTTGATACCCAACAGGACCATGGCTGTCAGACGTTCAGGGTCGACCTTGATGCCACTGACATCGCAGCCTTCGCGGGCCAGGGACTCCACCAGGAAACGGCCCATATGGTCGTCCCCTACCCGGCTCAGCATCGCCGACTTGAGCCCCAACCGCGCGGTGCCGAAGGCGATGTTGGCCGACGAACCACCCAGGTATTTGGCGAAGCTTGCGACATCTTCCAGACGCGCTCCGATTTGCTGCGCGTAAAGATCGACGCCCAGGCGTCCCAGGCAGATCACATCCAATTGACGCCCACTGGCAAAACGAGTCTGGCCCATGCTGGCTCCTGTTATTTTTATCAGCCCGCGCGGGCCACCGAAACCGGCGCCAACGCTCTTGGTGGATGCAGACTAAAACGAGCGGCAGCCAACAATCAATAATTATTCTATAAATTTTTTACGTGGAATATTTTTTCCAATACGCTATCACTGGAGCGTGCCAGACGCAGTGCATCGTTTCAGCAGGTACTGCCACGTTGTCTGCCCATGATTTTCCTCACGCCTACGCTGTAGACTGCGATCAGCCAACCTATTGTCGAGGGCCGGCTCTTTTCCCGGGCCGCCCTATAAGAACAAGCCAGAAGGATTTTCTATGACCCGCCCCGATCTGCCGGCGCCGTCCGAGAGTGCGTCCGAACCCGCCCTTTCAAGCCCACCGATCAATGCCGAGCGTCTGCTGCAACTGATTACCGACGAGTATGAAAGCCTGCCGCGCCAGCTCAAACGCATCGCCAGCTACATGAGTCAGCAAAGCGACCGGATCATGGTCGATCGCATCAGTGACATTGCGCGCGAATGCGAAGTGCATCCGTCGGCCATCGTGCGGTTCTCCCAGCGTTTCGGCTTCAGTGGGTTCAGCGAAATGCAGGCCTTGTTTCGCGAGGCCTATACCCACAAGACCACGCCGGTGCAGAACTACCAGCAGCGCATCCGCAGCATGATCGCCAACAAGTCGCAGAAAGCCAGCGGCGGCGACCTGGCGCGCGAATGCGTCAACGCCACCCTCTCGGGTATCGAACGCCTGGGCCTGGAGCTGGACGATCAGGCCTTCGACAAAGCCGTGGACCTGGTGGTCAACGCCGACAACATCTATGTGGTCGGAGTGCGGCGCTCGTTCGCAGTGGCCGATTACCTGGTCTATAACCTGCAACACACCAACAAGCGCATTCACCTGGTTTCCGGGCTGGGGGGCAGTTATCGCGAGCAGATGCGCAGCGTGCGGGCCAACGATCTGGTGATCGCCATCAGCTTTACGCCCTACGGCAAGGAAACCCAGCACTGCCTGCGCATTGCCCAGCACCATCAGGCCAAGACGCTGATCATCACCGACAGCAACCTGTCGCCCCTGGCCAAACGGGCCAATGCGGTGCTGTTGGTGAACGAAGGCAGTTCCTTCGCCTTCCGCTCGTTGAGTGCGACCTTGTGTTTGTGCCAGGCTCTTTTTATTGCCGTGGCTTATCGGTTGGAGCTCAAGGTCGATGAAATCCATGAACAGGTGGGCTTCGAGGATTGACGTCCGGGGTTGCCTTAGTAAGTTGTCTTATAAAAAGTCGCTAAAGGAAAAGCCATGAAACTGATCGGCATGCTGGATTCACCCTATGTGCGACGTGTCGCCATTAGCGCCAAATGTCTAGGGATCGCGCTGGAGCACGAATCGGTTTCGGTGTTCAGGCATTTCGAGCAATTCCAGGGCATCAACCCGGTGGTCAAGGCCCCCACTCTGGTGCTCGACGATGGCGGCGTGCTGATGGATTCCACGTTGATCATCGACTATCTCGAAACCTTGGCCGCGCCGGGCAAAAGCCTGATGCCGGCCGACAGTGGGCAACGGCTGCGCGCACTGCGCGTGATTGGCCTGGCCCTGGCGGCGTGCGAGAAGTCCGTGCAGATCTACTACGAACGCAACCTTCGGCCGACAGAAATCCAACACGCCCCCTGGGTCGAACGCGTGGAAGGCCAACTGGCGGCGGCCTATGACATGCTCGAACAGGAATTGGTGAAACAGCCCCTGGCCACCGATGGCCCCCTCGATCAGGCGGGCATCACCGTGGCGGTGGCCTGGAGCTTCACCAACCTGGTGGTGCCGGATCAGGTGCAGGGCAAGTCATTTCCGTCGATCAGCGCGTTTACTGCCTATGCCGAAGGGTTGGAGGCGTTTGTCAGCACGCCGATGGAATAACGGAAGAGCGCTCCCACAGCGGGTTCCTGAGTGACCACCGGATGAGGGTCACCCCCAGACCTATGTGGGAGCGAGCCTGCTCGCGATAGCGGTGGGTCAATCAACATCAATGGCACTGATCCGAAGCCATCGCGAGCAGGCTCGCTCCCACAGTTTGGGGCCGGAGGACTGCAAAATTTTTGTTTAGCACAAAAAATTGCTTCAAGTCAGCACCACTTCCCTTGGTCCTGCGGCCATCGGCGCCACCTCAAACCGATCCGCCAGGAACGGCGTGATGTCCAGCGGCAGCGGTTCGTGGTTCACCAGTTTGTCCAGCAACACTCCGGTGATGGCCGAGGTCAGGATGCCGGTGCGGAAGTGCCCGCAGGCATTGAGGTAGCCTTCCACGCCGCGCATCGGCCCCAGGATCGGCAGTTCATCGGGTGAACCGGGACGCAAACCGGCCCAGGTGCGTTTCAGGTTGATGTCGGCCAACTGCGGTATGCACCGCACCGCGCCCTGTACCAGCCCCTCGATCTCCGGGTAGGTGGTGGTCACGTCGAACCCTTTGTCTTCGGTGGTACTGCCGATGAGGATTTCGCCGTTGTCCTTTTGCGCGACATAGCAGTCGCTGGTGGTCAGGCACCCGTTGAGGATCTTCGGCATGCGCTCGGTCAGCAGGATTTGCCCCTTGACCGGCTTGACCGGGATGCGCACACCCGTGGCCTGTTTGCTCAGGTCCGCGGCCCAGGCACCGGCGGCATTGATCAGCGTCCGGCAGGTGAAGGTCCCGGCTTCGGCGGTTTTCACCCCCGTCACCCGCGCCCCGTCTCCAAGCACCTGCGTCACGTTGGTGTTGAAGAACAGATCGACGCCGTTCTGCCGCGCACCCTCGGTGTAGGCGTCGGCCAGCCGGAACGGACTGACCTGATGATCGCACAGGAACTCCAGCGCCCCTCGGGCCTCGTGGCTGACATTCGGCTCAGCCTCGCGCAGGGCGGCCTGGTCGAGCCAGCGTACCTGATCGGCCAAGTGGGGAATGCAGGCGACGATATGCTCGGCGTACAAACGGTCTTCGTCGTCGTAGATCACGAACTTGAGCCCGGTCTGCTCAAACTTGAAGTCCATGCCATGGTTGTCCATCAGCTCGCGGTGCAGTTGGGGGTACATCGCATTGGACTGCAAGGCAAAATCGAAGAATGACTGGGGCAGGATGTGCGGCGTGCTGGCGTCCACCGCCACGGCGGCGCTCTGATCCGCTATCGGGGCCTGGCGCTTGCGGTTGGCCGACATCATCCGAAAGAAGATCACCCCGCAACCCAGGCCCACGGATTCACCGATGGCCCACAGGCCGCCAGCCGAAGCGCGGGTAGCGTTGCCGGGGCGCTTGGCGTCGATCAAGGCGATCTTCAGATGCTTGCGCTTGGACAGTTGATAGGCGCAGGAAGCACCGATCACGCCCCCGCCGGCGATGACGACGTCATAGTGTTTGCGGTCTGGATGCTCAGTCATGCTGGACGGCCTCCGGACCAACGTTCTGAAAGGCTGAAAAAGGAATCGGGTCGATGGGAAAACGTGGCCGCAGCCAGCCAACATCGGCACGCCCGGTGGCCTGGCGCAGGCGATCACTGCAATAGCCCACGCACATCCGTCCCTGGCAATCGCCCATGCTCACGCGGGTGCGCATTTTCAAGCTGGCCATGTCTTGCACGCCCTGCTCCAGGGCGCGGTCGATGTCGGCGCGGGTCGCGTGTTCGCAACGACAAATGACCGTATCGGCGGTCGGCAAAGCGGTTTGACCGGCGCCGCGTTGCGTGTAGCGGTCTACGGCAGCGCGAAAACGAATAATCCGCTCCAGTTGCGCTCGATACCGGTCGCGGTGCTCCAGGGCAGTGGACGAATCCAGCAGGTCGGCCTGCATCAGGATCGACAGCCCGGCCATGCGCCCGCTCAGCATGGCGGCTTCACCACCGCGAATCCCGCCCACGTCGCCGGCCAGGTGAATGTGCGTCTGGCTGCTTTGTTGCCAGGCATTGGACACCGCCCGCAAATAACCGTCATCGCTGAAGCCATGCTCCAGGCCCATCTGCTGGCTCAATTGGGTGCGCGGGATGAAACCATAGCCAACCGCCAGCGTCTGGGCCGGGACCTGCTCGGCTCGTTCGAGGTCAGGCTCCCAGGTACTGGAATACGGTGCGACGGTGACGATGTCCAGCTCGCCCTCGCCGTTGGCCTGCACCACTCCCCAGCCATAACGCACGGGGATGCGATGCAGTTTGAGATAAGCCAGCATGCTCAGGCCGTCGAGGAACAATTGTGGTTTGTTCAGCAATGCCAGGCTTTCCCTGGCGATCTTGCCGAAGGCACAAGCCTCATAGACGCCCGCCACGGCCACGCCCGAAGCGTGAAGTTGACAGGCCACCAGCGGCAGCAACGGGCCTGTACCGGTGATCACCACCGGCCCCGGCGGTTTGACCGCTCCGCTCTTGATCTGCAATTGCAGGCCACCGAGCAGCATCACCCCCGGCAGCGTCCAGCCAGGGAACGGCACGCTGCGTTCATGACAACCGGCCGCCAGCACCAGGTGGGAATAGGTGACCTCGCGCAGTTGTTCATCGGCGTTCAGCAGCATCAGCGCCTTGAACCCTTCGGCGCCGATGACGCGGTGGTTGAGTCGCACATCGATCAGCCCGGCGTAGCGCTGGAACTCACCGTGGAGTTTCTTCAGGGCTTCGCTATAGCGCGGCCCCAGGTAATCCAGGCTCACCCCGTCGCGCAGCGGCCCGCGGTAGACCACGCCACCCAGGCGGGGCGCTTCCTCAAGCAGAGTGCAACGCACCCCGTGGGTGGCCAGCTCGATGGCCGCTGCCATACCCGCCGGCCCGCCGCCGACAATCACCGGATGGAGGTTCATGGTGCCTCCCTTTCGGCGATGCGATTGGCCCGGGTTTCAATCTGCATGCCGGGACGCACTTGGGTCTGGCAGGCGCGGCGCTTGTGGCGGCCGTCGATCTTGACCAGGCAGCATTGGCACACGCCCATGCCGCAATATGCGCCACTGAGTTGGTCGTGATCGTTGCGGGCTACCTGGCGCTGGCCCAGGGACTGGATGACGCTGAGGACGGTTTCACCTTGCGCCGCGCTGACGGACTGCCCGTCAAGGTGCACCGTCATGTCGGCCTGTTTCAGCGGCTGGATATCAAATTTTCGGCGTAGAAGGTCTTGAGGTTGCATCATGCAGCTCTTCCTTGAAGGTTCAGTGAGGTCTCGGCTCCTTGCGGCACACCATCACCGGTTCGTGTCAGTGCCCATCAGCGACAGCGCGCCAAAGCAGGGCAACGGACGCAGCATGATGGTGCGCGCTGAATTTATGTTAGGGATTATTTGTGACCAAGTGTTGATCCAGGCCAGTGAATACCGCTGTCGTCGTGCATGAACATTTTTTCAGAAAGCCGACAGGTATTTTTTGGCAGAATGCTGCGCAATGGCTCCAATTTCTCACCCGGTACCGCCCATGAACCGCATTTTGACCATCGAAGACGACGCCGTGACCGCCCGTGAAATCGTCGCCGAACTGACCCGCAACGGCCTGGATGTCGACTGGGTCGACAACGGCCGCGAGGGTCTGGAACGGGCGGTGAGCGGTGATTACGACCTGATCACCCTGGACCGCATGCTGCCCGAACTCGACGGGCTGGTGATTGTGACGACGTTGCGCACCATGGGCGTGGCCACGCCGATCCTGATGATCAGCGCCCTCTCCGATGTGGACGAGCGGGTGCGCGGCCTGCGGGCCGGTGGCGACGATTATCTGACCAAGCCATTCGCCACCGACGAAATGGCCGCCCGGGTCGAAGTCCTGCTGCGGCGCAACAACGGTGCCCGCGAGCCGGAAACCGCACTGCGGGTGGCCGATCTGGAACTCAACCTGATCAGCCGCGAAGCCAGCCGCAACGGGCAACTGCTCAGCCTGCTGCCCACCGAATACAAGCTGCTGGAGTTCCTGATGCGCAACAGCGGCCAGATTCTGTCGCGCATGATGATTTTCGAAGAGGTCTGGGGCTATCACTTCGACCCCGGCACCAACCTGATCGACGTCCATATCGGTCGCCTGCGCAAGAAAATCGACCCGCCGGGCCTGGAACCGCTGATTCGCACGGTACGAGGTTCCGGCTATGTCATTGCTGAACCCCGCTAAGGGCTGGCGCTCCTCCAGCAGTCGTCTGCTGGCGCTGTACAGTTCGCTGTTCGTGCTCTGGAGCGCGGTCCTGATGGGAGTGATGTATTACGAAGTGTTCGGCTACCTTGACAGCCTTGCCAAGCACTCGCTGATGCAGCGCCAACACCTGTTCGCGCGCATTCATGGCGATCAGTTGGAGGATGCGCTCTTGGCCAGCCTGACCCTGGATGAACGCGGCGTCGACGCCTACGGCCTGTTCGATCCGCAACTGCGCCACTTGAGCGGACCGATCCGGCGTGTCCCCGCCGACCTGCCGCTGGACGGCAAGATTCATATGCTCGGCGGCTGCGTCGACTCCAGAGATCCAGGTATTCCTTCCGACAGTTGCGACGCGGTGGCGACCCGGACCCAGGATGGACGCTGGCTGGTGCTGGCACGGGACAACGGCTCGCTGTTCGCGGTGACACGCATCATTCTGCACGCGCTGTTCTGGGGCGTATCCCTGACCATCCTGCCGGGCATTGCCGGCTGGCATCTGTTGCGCCGACGACCGTTGCAACGCATCCGCAAACTGCAGGCCAGTGCCGAGGCCATCGTGGCCGGCGACCTGACCCATCGCCTGCCGCTGTCGAGCCGTCGCGATGAGCTGGACATGCTGGCCGCGATCGTCAACGCCATGCTCGATCGCATCGAACGCTTGATGAACGAGGTCAAGGGCGTGTGCGACAACATCGCCCACGACCTGCGCACCCCGCTGACTCGCCTGCGTGCCCAGCTTTATCGCATCCAGCAGCAAGCCCCGGACGGCTCGCCCGAAGCGTTACAGATGGATCAGGTGATTGCCGAGACTGACACCTTGATGGCCAGGTTTCGGGGGTTACTGCGGATTTCCGAGCTGGAAGACCAGCAACGACGCTCAGGGTTCGTGCGCCTCGATCCGTTGCAGTTGTTGCAGGAACTGCACGATTTTTATCTGCCGCTGGCCGAGGAGCGGGAACTGACCTTCACCCTCGAAGTGCCCGATGCCCTGCCCTTGCTCAATGGCGACCGGGCATTGCTGTTCGAGGCGGTGTCCAACCTGCTGAGCAACTCGATCAAATTCACCCCGCCGGGCGGTGAAGTGATCCTGCGGGGTGTTGATCAGGGCGACAGCAGCCGCATCGAAGTGCTCGACTCCGGGCCCGGAATCCCCGAGGCGGAGCGCAAGGCTGTGTTTCGCCGCTTCTACCGCGCCGAGGGTAGCAGCCAGCAAAGCGGCTTTGGCCTGGGGCTGTCGATCGTCGCAGCGATTGTCAATTTGCACGGGTTCACGCTGGATGTGGGCAGCAGCGAGCAAGGCGGCGCTCGGCTGGCACTCGATTGCCGGGCAACGCTGCTGTAGGTAGCGGCCGTAGGAGCTGTCGAGTGCAACGAGGCTGCGATCTTTTCCCAGACAATTGAATCGCAAGCGAAAGAGCAGATCAAAAGATCGCAGCCTCGTTGCACTCGACAGCTCCTACCAGTTCCTACCTGCGACGTAGCTCCTACGCAGCGGCTACACAGTTCAGCGGATCATTCAGGCGGGATCACTTCGATACAGCGGGGTGTTTTCAAGCTCATACCGCAACTCATCGATCAGCTTTGCCAGGCTTTCTTCCGAGCGGACGCTGTCGACGCTCATGCCGCTCACCACCAGATCCACCTCCCCGCTTTCGCGGTGATACAGGCGTACGGTAAGGGTTCCGTCGCCGTTGAGGCTGCATTCGCAGGCCAGTGGCTTGAAGCTTTCTTCGAGTCGGGCGCGCAGGGGGGCCAGTAGGGTCATCCGTTGCTCCTCAGCGCTGAAGCCGCGAGCGACCGGCGGGCAGTTGCCCGGCAAGCGTCCTGGCGATTGCACAATTGATTCGTTCACTGCTCATTGTGGCGTGTTCCTTGACTGTTTCGTGGGGGACGCAGCACTACACAGAGAATGCCGCACCCTCACAGCCTAAGGAGCCAACGACGCGGGCAAAACCCGAATTTGCACCAGCACGCCCGGTGCATTTGCACTGGCTATCATGGTGCCTTCATTCGCCACTCATTGGCGAACAGACCGCGTTCCCGAGCCCAGACGATCGCCTCGCTGCGGCTGTGAACATCGAGTTTGGAATACAGCGTCGCCACGTGATTGCGCACGGTGTTAGGGGCCAGCTTCAAACGCGCGGCGATTTCCTTGTCGGCCAGGCCCTGACAGATCAGCCCCAGCACATCACGCTCCCGGGCTGTGAGCTCGGTAAATGAAGTGCTGGGCAGCTGGGCGTTGATGCTCTTCACATTGGCCAGTTTTTCGATCAGGGTCCGACTGAACCAGGAGGCATCTTTCATCACCTCTTCGATAGCTGCCACCAGTTCCAGCTCCGAGCGTTTGCGTTCGGTGATGTTCATCAACACCAGCAAATAACACGGCTTGTCCTGAATGACGACAGTATCGGCGGCCATCTCGCAGTCGATCTGTTCCCCGCCTTTTTTGTGAACCTTGACGTCGACACTGGACACGGTTGCGGTTTTTTCCAGCGTGGCAAACAGCGCGGCGCTGGCATCCGGGTCGAGAAAGCCGATTTCCTCCACGGTTTTGCCCAGCAGCTCTTCACTGGAATAACCGCTGGTCTGAAGAAAGGCTTCGTTGATCTCCAACAATTGCTGTTCGGCGCTACACACCAGGGTTGGCACGGGCGTGAGGCGGAACGATTTGGCAAAGCGCTCCTCACTCTGGCGCAACGCCGTTTCGGCCTTGCGGCGCGGCTCCATGTCCATGAAGGAAAACAGCATGCAATCTTCGTCATGCAGGTCCAACGGCTGGCCGGCGACGATCACCTGCTTGCTGCCGCCACCGGGTAATTTCAACTCGGCCTGCATCTGCGGGATGGTCGCGCCCTGGCCCAGTCGTTCGACGGCCAAATCCCGCTTCTCGGCCGCCTCGAGTACATCCAGCTCATACACCGAACGCCCGATCACTTGCTCACGGCTGTAGCCGGTCATCTCCAGAAAGCCCTGGTTGACCTTGATATAGCGCAAGTCACTGAGGCGGCAGATCACCGCCGGCGCCGGGTTGGCACCGAAGGTTTTTTCAAAACGCTGCTCGGCGCTGGCCCACTCGGTGGCGTCGCTGAGAATCAGCACCAGCAATTCCGCCTCACCGCTGCGGTCGGTCAGCACCATGCTGCGAATCCGATGAACCCAAGTACGGTCCGGATCGGCCTCGGGTGTGACCTCTACCAATACATCGCTGAACTCATCGCCACGGGCGACCCGAGCAATGGGGTAGTTGTCCGCGGTCAGCGGGTGGTTGTTGCGATAACGCAAATTGAACCGCTGGACGTATTCCTCGGCGTTGGCCCCCAGCTCGTTGAGGTCAGTAACCCCGTGCATGGTCAACGCCGCTTCGTTGGCCCAGGCGATGGTCTGATCGACTTCGATCAACATCACCCCATCAGACAGCCCGGCGATGATTTGCAGCAGTTGACGACGATTGGTATCGGTAGTCGGGACATCCTGGCTCATCGGGTCTCCATGTGGTCAGAGGAGCATGGAAATTACGACCATCCACGGCGATGACACGTTCCCTGTAGGAGCTGTCGAGTGCAACGAGGCTGCGATCTTTTGATCTTTCAAGCCGCCATGCGTCCCTCGGCAATCGCCTGTGAGGCAGCCAGCATTGCCCGCAGCAATACCGCGCAGCCAGCGGCAAGATCGTCGGGGGCGGCGTTTTCGATTTCGTTGTGGCTGATGCCGCCTTCGCACGGCACGAAGATCATCCCGGCCGGCCCCAGTTCAGCGAGGAAGATCGCGTCGTGGCCGGCGCCGCTGACGATGTCCATATGGGACAGGCCCAGCCCTTGGGCCGCACCGCGGACCGCTTCGACACAGCCCTTGTCGAAGTACAGCGGCGGGAAGTCGGCCGTAGGGGTCAATTCATATGTCAGGCCGTGTTGCTGACAGGTGTCCTCGATCACTTGCCTGACCTCGGCGATCATCGAATCCAGACGCGCCGGCTCCAGGTGACGAAAATCCAGGGTCATGCGCACTTCGCCCGGGATGACATTGCGCGAACCGGGATAGGCTTGCAGGCAGCCAACCGTGCCGCAGGCGTGGGGTTGATGGCCAAGGGCGGCATGGTTGACGGCACCGACGATGATCGAGGCTCCCACCAGGGCGTCCTTGCGCAAGTGCATCGGGGTCGGGCCGGCGTGGGCTTCGACGCCCCGCAAGGTCAGATCGAACCACTTCTGCCCCAGTGCACCCATCACCACACCGATGGTCTTGCGTTCGTCCTCCAGGATCGGCCCCTGCTCGATGTGCGCCTCGAAATACGCGCCCACCGGATGCCCGCTGACCGGGCGTGGTCCGGCGTAGCCGATGGCGTTGAGCGCTTGGCCCACGGTAATGCCCTCGGCGTCGGTCTTGGCCAGGGTTTCTTCGAGGGTAAACTTCTCGGCGAATACGCCGGAGCCCATCATGCACGGGGCGAAGCGCGAGCCTTCTTCGTTGGTCCAGACCACCACCTCCAACGGTGCTTCGGTCTCTATCTTCAAGTCATTGAGGGTGCGCAGCACTTCCAGGCCGGACAGCACACCGAAGCATCCGTCGAACTTGCCGCCGGTAGGCTGGGTGTCGATGTGGCTGCCGGTCATCACCGGCGGCAGGTTCGGATTGCGCCCCGGGCGACGGGCAAAAATATTGCCCACCGCGTCAATGCTGACGGTGCAGCCGGCTGCCTCGGTCCATTGCACGAACAAGTCCCGGGCCTGACGGTCCAGGTCGGTCAGGGCCAACCTGCACACCCCGCCTTTGACCGTGGCACCGAGCTGCGCCAGGTCCATGAGCGACTGCCACAAGCGGTCGCGATTGATGTGCTGTTGGGTGGACTGTAGAACGTCGACGGCTGCGTTCATGGGGATCTCCAGTTTTTTCAGGCATTTTCTCGTTGTACTTGAGGCCGCTATCGCGAGCAGGCTCGCTCCCACGGGGGATCTGCTGTGCACACAGACTTGCATTCACCCCAATCCAGTGTGGGAGCGAGCCTGCTCGCGATGGGGCCCTCCTTTACACCGCAGTTTTAGCGATGGACGGGCTCGCCCGCATACTGCACAACCCGTAATAGATCACCCCGCCCAGTGCCGAGCCGGTGAACCAGCCGTAGCTGTAGAACCAACTGAACGCGTCGCTGCCCAGTGACAGCAGCGTCAGCACCACGGGTACGCCAAAGGCGATGAAGCCGTTCCAGTTCCAGGCCGGGTAGACGTCGTCGCGGTACAGCCCGGCCAGGTCCAGTTGTTGTTTCTTGATCAGGAAATAGTCCACCACCATGATCCCGGCAATCGGCCCCAGCAGGCTCGAATAGCCCAGCAGCCAGTTGGAATAGACCGACTCAAGGCTGACCTCGGAAACGATCAGACCGAGCTTTTTCAGCAGTTCATGGGCCATCAATGCCAACCCCACCAGGCCGGTCAGCATCACCGCCTTGGTACGGCCGATCAGTTTCGGCGCCAGGTTCTGGAAGTCATTGGTGGGCGAAACGATGTTGGCGGCGGTGTTGGTCGAGAGCGTGGCGATGATGATCAGCACCATGGCCAGGGCCACCCACAGCGGGCTCTGGATATGCCCGATCAGGGTCACCGGGTCGGAGACGGTCACGCCTACCAGTTTCGCCGAGGCCGCCGTCATCACCACGCCGAGGGCGGCGAACAGGAACATGGTCAGCGGCAGGCCGATGATCTGCCCCACGATCTGGTCTTTCTGGCTCTTGGCATAACGACTGAAGTCAGGAATGTTCAGTGACAGCGTGGCCCAGAACCCCACCATCGCCGTGAGCCCCGCCAGGAAATAACTGGTCACGCCGGCACCTTCGGGCCGCTTGGCCGGCTCCGCCATCAGCTCGGTCAGGGAGACGTTGGGCAACGCCCACATCAGCAGGCCAACCCCCACCAGCACCAGCAGCGGCGCGGACAGGGTTTCCAGCCATTTGATCGACTCGGCACCGCGCAGCACCACCCACAGGTTCAGGACCCAGAACACCATGAAACCAATCACTTCGCCGGTGCCACCCAGGCTCTTCCAGCCTTCGAACACCGAGCCGAGAAACAGGTGAATCGCCAACCCGCCGAACATCGTCTGGATGCCGAACCAGCCGCACGCCACCAATGCGCGGATCAGGCAGGGAACGTTGGAGCCAATGACGCCGAAGGACGAGCGCAACAACACCGGAAACGGGATGCCGTATTTGGTCCCGGCAAATGCATTCAGCGTCAGGGGGATCAGCACGATGATATTGGCGAACAGGATGGCCAACAGCGCTTCGCCCACCGACAGTCCGAAATAAGCCGTGAGCACGCCGCCCAGGGTGTAGGTCGGCACACAGATCGACATGCCGACCCATAACGCGGTGATGTGCCATTTATTCCAGGTTCGCTCATGCACCTGGGTTGGCGCGATGTCATGGTTGTAACGGGGGCTGTCGAGCACGTCGCTGCCGGCCTCAAGCTCG
Organism: Pseudomonas sp. NFACC45; assembly: GCF_900113505.1. Taxonomy (NCBI): domain Bacteria; kingdom Pseudomonadati; phylum Pseudomonadota; class Gammaproteobacteria; order Pseudomonadales; family Pseudomonadaceae; genus Pseudomonas; species Pseudomonas sp. NFACC45. The sequence continues at coordinate 288,733 of NZ_FOPO01000005.1, read as the reverse complement.
AATAACCCGTCGCGCTCGGTCACTGTTGATCTGGTCATGTCCGCTCCACTGTTTTCATTATTTTTGCTCATCGACTGGCGATGGCCGGAGTACTTGCATGTAAAGCGCGCGTTCAACCGGCGGCCCTGCCTGGCAGTGACAGCACTCAATAACTGTGCCGATTGCCTCGCCGGGTTGACCGGTTGAACGAAATAACGCTGACAACTTTTTGATCTTTAACGCTTTAATTTAATTTCATTGTTCACTCGCACCGCGCGCCAGTGCCCTTGAGGCTAGATGACCTGCACGTTCTGTCGAGCCCGAGATTCAAAGTGGTGCACCTCCCAATATTGCGAAGCGTCTAAACCGCACTTTCACATCTTTCAAGCTGCTGATTTAGCATGATAAATCTCGCTCAAATAATGAACCTGTCAAGTGCGTCAAAATGGTGAGGCAGCTCACCATTTTGGTGAATTATTGATTTAATTGATATTTTTCAATGAGTTAAACATTCAAACAGTCTATTAAAAATAATCTTGCCGATTCATTAAACTCCAGCTAGCTTCTAATCCTGACAGCCGTGACAGGATTAAAACTCTGCACGACTTCATCACTTCCCCATCATGATCTATACAACATAAAGAACCGGCATCAGTCGGTCATGCCTGCGAGGAACTCGGAATGTCTTTGTTGATCCGTGGCGCCACCGTAATAACCCATGATGAACGTTATCGCGCCGATGTGTTGTGTGCCGAGGGTGTGATCAAAGCCATTGGTGAAAACCTGGATGCGCCCGCCGATGCCGAGGTACTCGATGGCAGCGGCCAATACCTGATGCCGGGCGGCATCGACCCGCATACTCATATGCAATTGCCGTTCATGGGCACCGTCGCCAGCGAAGACTTTTTCAGTGGCACGGCGGCAGGCCTGGCGGGAGGCACAACGTCGATCATCGACTTCGTCATCCCCAATCCCCAGCAGTCGCTGATGGAGGCCTTCCACCAGTGGCGCGGCTGGGCGGAAAAAAGCGCCAGTGACTACGGTTTTCACGTGGCGATCACCTGGTGGAGTGAACAGGTTCGTGAAGAGATGGCCGAGCTGGTCAGCCAGCACGGGGTCAACAGCTTCAAGCACTTCATGGCCTACAAGAACGCGATCATGGCGGCCGACGACACCTTGGTGGCGAGCTTCGAGCGGTGCCTGGAACTGGGCGCCGTGCCCACGGTGCATGCCGAGAACGGCGAGCTGGTTGATCACCTGCAGCGCAAGTTGCTGGCCCAGGGCATTACCGGTCCCGAAGCCCATCCGCTGTCGCGGCCTTCACAAGTGGAAGGTGAAGCCGCGAGCCGGGCCATCCGTATTGCCCAAACCCTGGGCACGCCGCTGTACCTGGTGCATGTGTCGACCAAAGAAGCCCTGGATGAAATCACCTATGCCCGCAGCCAGGGCCAGCCGGTTTACGGTGAAGTACTGGCCGGGCATCTGCTGCTGGACGATAGCGTTTATCGCCACCCCGACTGGCAGACCGCGGCCGGTTACGTGATGAGCCCGCCCTTCCGCCCTCGCGGACACCAAGAGGCGCTCTGGCATGGCTTGCAGTCGGGCAACCTGCACACCACCGCCACCGACCATTGCTGTTTCTGCGCCGAGCAAAAAGCCGCCGGCCGCGAAGACTTCAGCAAAATTCCCAACGGCACCGCCGGTATCGAAGACCGTATGGCGGTGCTCTGGGATGAAGGGGTCAACAGCGGCAAATTGTCGATGCATGATTTCGTCGCCCTGACCTCCACCAACACGGCGAAGATCTTCAACCTTTACCCGCGCAAAGGGGCCATTCGCGTCGGTGCCGACGCCGACCTGGTGCTCTGGGACCCGCAAGGCAGCCGCACGATTTCGGCCAAGACTCACCATCAGCAGGTGGACTTCAACATCTTCGAAGGCAAGACCGTACGGGGCGTGCCCAGCCACACCATCAGCCAGGGCCGACTGGTCTGGGTCGACGGTGACCTGCGGGCCGAACGCGGGGCGGGGCGCTACATCGAACGACCGGCGTATCCGGCGGTGTTCGATTTGTTGAGCAAGCGGGCGGAGTTGCACAAACCGGTTGCCATAAAGCGATAAGCGAACGCCGTACATGTAGGAGCTGCCGAAGGCTGCGATCTTTTTGTTCAGACACCTGAGTCTTGAGCGAAAGATCGACAAATCAAGATCAAAAGATCGCAGCCTTCGGCAGCTGCTACAGGGTTTGTGCGCAAACAAAAACACTGCCCACCAGAGGCAGCACCTCAAACACCGTGAGGCCAATTCCATGATCCAGCCCTTGAGTCACCTCCCCCATTCCCAGGAAGACCCGACCGCCCTCGCCGCGCGCTTCAGCGACCTGGCGCCGCCGCTCAACGCGCGCCAGGCCCACCTGGAAGCCTCCCGCTGCCTGTACTGCTACGACGCGCCGTGCGTGAACGCCTGTCCGAGCGAGATCGACATCCCTTCGTTCATCCGCAACATCCACCAGGACAACGTCCAGGGCGCGGCGCAAAAGATTCTCTCGGCCAATATCCTCGGCGGCAGTTGTGCCCGGGTCTGTCCCACGGAGATCCTTTGCCAGCAAGCCTGTGTGCGCAACAACGCCCACGAATGCGCGCCGGTACTGATCGGCCTGTTGCAACGCTACGCCGTGGACAACGCCCACTTCAGCGAGCACCCGTTCAAACGTGCCGCCGCCACCGGCAAGCGCATTGCCGTGGTCGGCGCGGGTCCTGCAGGGTTGTCCTGTGCTCACCGCAGCGCGATGCACGGCCATGACGTGGTGGTGTTCGAAGCCCGGGAAAAGGCTGGCGGCCTCAACGAATACGGAATCGCCAAATACAAGCTGGTGGACGATTATGCCCAGCGCGAGTTGGACTTTCTGCTGGACATCGGCGGCATCGAAATCCGCCACGGCCAAAAGCTTGGCGAAAACCTCAGCTTGAGTGACTTGCACCAGCAATTCGACGCTGTGTTCCTCGGCCTTGGCCTGGCCGCCAGCAAACAACTGGGCCTGAGCGATGAACAAGCGCCGGGGCTGCTGGCCGCCACCGAGTACATCCGCGAGTTGCGTCAGGCCGACGACCTCAGCCAATTGCCGCTGGCCGAGCACTGCATCGTTCTCGGCGCCGGCAACACCGCCATCGACATGGCCGTGCAGATGGCCCGTCTCGGTGCTCGGGACGTCAGCCTGGTGTACCGGCGCGGCCTTGAGGACATGGGCGCCACCGTCCATGAGCAAGACATCGCCAAGGCCAATCAGGTGCGTCTGCTGACCTGGGCCCAGCCGCAACAGGTGCTGCTGGACGAGGCAGGGAATGTGCGGGGCATGCGTTTCTCCCGCACCCACCTGGAGAACGGGCGGTTGGTCATCGGCACCGAAACCTTCGAACTGCCCGCCGACGGGATTTTCAAAGCCATCGGCCAGGCCTTCGATGATCACGCACTGGCGGACCCGCTGGCCCGGGAACTCAAACGCCAGGATGGACGAATCTTGGTGGACGAGCATTTGCGCACCAGCATTGCCGGCGTGTATGCCGGCGGTGACTGCACCAGCCTGGACCAGGACCTGACGGTGCAGGCGGTGCAGCACGGCAAGCTCGCCGCCGAGGCGATCAACGCTCAACTCATGCTCAACGTGGAGGCTGCGTAAATGGCCGATCTGTCGATTGTCTTCGCTGGCATCAAAGCCCCCAATCCGTTCTGGCTGGCCTCCGCGCCGCCGACCGACAAGGCCTACAACGTGGTCCGCGCCTTCGAGGCCGGCTGGGGTGGCGTGGTCTGGAAAACCCTGGGAGAGGACCCGGCAGCCGTGAACGTGTCGTCGCGTTACTCGGCCCACTTCGGCGCCAATCGCGAGGTACTGGGCATCAATAACATTGAGCTGATCACCGACCGTTCGCTGGAGATCAACCTGCGGGAAATCACCCAGGTGAAAAAGGACTGGCCGGACCGGGCGCTGATCGTGTCGTTGATGGTGCCGTGCGTGGAAGAATCCTGGAAACGCATCCTGCCTCTGGTGGAGGCCACGGGTGCCGATGGGATCGAGCTGAACTTCGGCTGCCCCCATGGCATGCCGGAACGCGGCATGGGTGCGGCCGTCGGCCAGGTGCCGGAGTACGTCGAGCAAGTCACGCGCTGGTGCAAGACTTATTGCTCGCTGCCGGTGATCGTCAAGCTCACGCCGAACATCACCGACATCCGCGTCGCCGCCCGGGCGGCCCATCGGGGCGGCGCCGATGCGGTGTCGTTGATCAACACCATCAACTCCATCACCAGTGTCGACCTGGACCGCATGGTCGCCCTGCCCATCGTCGGCAGTCAGAGCACCCACGGCGGTTATTGCGGCTCGGCGGTCAAGCCGATCGCCCTGAACATGGTCGCCGAAATCGCTCGCGATCCGCAGACCCAGGGCTTGCCGATTTGCGGCATCGGCGGCATCGGCAGTTGGCGCGACGCGGCGGAATTCATCGCCCTGGGCAGTGGCGCCGTGCAAGTGTGCACGGCGGCGATGCTCCACGGTTTTCGGATTGTCGAAGAGATGAAGGACGGTCTGTCACGTTGGATGGACGATCACGGCCACGCCAACCTGCAGGCATTTTCCGGCCGCGCGGTGGGCAACACCACCGACTGGAAGTACCTGGACATCAACTATCAGGTCATCGCGAAGATCGACCAAGAGGCCTGCATCGGTTGCGGTCGCTGCCACATCGCCTGTGAAGATACGTCCCACCAAGCCATCGCCAGCCTCAAGCAAGCGGACGGGACGCGCAAATATGAAGTGATCGATGAAGAGTGCGTGGGCTGCAACCTGTGCCAGATTACCTGTCCAGTGCAGGACTGCATCGAGATGGTGACGGTGGAAACGGGCAAGCCATTTTTGGACTGGAACCATGATCCGCGTAATCCTTATCATGTAGCGGTCTGAGGACTGAGGTGTCTGGACTGACGCCATCGCGAGCAGGCTCGCTCCCACAGTAGATTTCTGGCGTTCACAAAATCTGTGAACGACACGATCCAGTGTGGGAGCGAGCCTGCTCGCGATAGGGCCATCAGCCGCACCACAAACTTCAGGGCTCCAACCCAATCCCCCGCAAAATCACACTGGTCACCGTCTGCACCGCCCGCTCGAACTGCATATCGGACAGGGGCTGGTGATCATTGAGGATGTTGATCTGGTGGTCGAAGTCGGCGTAGTGCTGGGTCGAAGCCCAGATCATGTAGAGCAGGCTTGAGGGCTCTACGGGGAGGATGCGTTTGTCCTCCACCCACTGGCGGATTTTTGCCTCTTTCATCTTGGCCCAGTCATAGAGGCTGGCGTCCAGCGCCTGGCCCAATGTCGGAGCGCCGTGTATTACCTCGTTGGCCCAGACCTTCGAGCCGTAGGGCCGGCTACGAGAGTGGTTCATCTTGGCGCGAATGTAACTGCTGAGCACCACCCGTGGGTCATCGAACATCTCGAAGCACAAGGCGTCCTGCTTCCAGACCTCCAGCAGATCGAACAACACGGCGCTGTACAGTTCGCTCTTGGTGCTGAAGTAGTAATGCAGGTTGGATCGGGGCAGTTGCACCTCGGCGGCGATGTCGGCCATGGCGGTGCCGCCGAAGCCCTTTTCGGCAAAGACCTTTTCGGCGGCCAGCAGGATTTTCTCGACGTTACTGCGACGAATCTCGATCTTGTGATTGCCCATGAGGGCTCCCTGGCGACAGCGTTGGTCAAGACTAGCATTCACCCACTTCTGAAAACACCGGTGGTCCCTGTAGGAGCTGGCGAAGCCTGCGATCTTTTGATCTTGATCTTTCGCTTGAGACTCAATTGGCAGGGGAAGATCGCAGCCTCGTTTCACTCGACAGCTCCTACAGCAGCCCGGCTGGGGAGCGTTCGAGGATGATCATTCGACTAAGGTCTTAGACCAGTCATCGCACAACTAAGAGCAGGCGCAGCTATTCTGAGGCCCCGTGGATTGCTGGGGCCGAAGCTTCCACAGCCACCCTTATCGCCCCTGGAACCAACGTAATGTCCCATCTTCAAGCACAAGGACAGTGACAATTCCGATAATGGCCAGTTGACAACGAGGAACGACGCCCAAATAATCCGCCCCATGTTGTACGACGACGTATGACAAATAAAAACAACAAAAAAGTAGGGAGCGTCATAGTGAGCACACCTGTCCGTTTTTCACCCGGTCACCCAACCCGTCGTACCCTTTTCAACTCCCGGCATGCCCTGGGGCTGATCAGTTGCAGCAGCCTGGCCCTGTTCTTGCCAATGACCGCCAGCGCCGAAGGTTTCGTCGATGACGCCAAGGTCAATCTCAACCTGCGCAACTTCTACATCAACCGCAACTTCACCAACCCGAACAACGCTCAAGGCAAAGCCGAGGAATGGACCCAGAGTTTCATTCTCGACGCCAAGTCCGGGTTTACCCAGGGCACGGTTGGTTTCGGCATGGACGTGCTGGGCATGTACTCGGTCAAGCTCGATGGCGGCCGTGGCACTGCCAATACCGGTTTGCTGCCGGTCCACGATGGCGGTCACCCGGCCGATGACTTCGGTCGCCTGGGCGTCGCGCTCAAGGCCAAGGTGTCGAAAACCGAACTGAAGGTCGGCGAATGGATGCCTGTGCTGCCGATCCTGCGCTCTGACGACGGTCGCTCCCTGCCGCAGACCTTCCGCGGCGGCCAGGTCACCTCCACCGAGATCAACGGCTTGAGCCTCTACGGCGGCCAGTTCCGCGCCAACAGCATGCGCAACGACGCGAGCATGGAAGACATGTCCATGAACGGTCGTGGTGCGTTCCTCTCCGATCGCTTCAACTTCGGCGGCGGCGAATACGCCTTCAACGACAAGCGCACTCAAGTCGGCGTCTGGTACGCCGAACTGTCGGACATCTACCAGCAAAAATATTTCAACCTGACCCACAGCCAGCCCATCGGTGACTGGACCCTGGGCGCCAACCTCGGCTACTTCATCGGTAAGGAAGAAGGCAGTGCCCTGGCGGGCGACCTGGACAACAAGACCGCCTTCGCCATGCTCTCGGCCAAATACGGTGGCAACACCTTCTACGTCGGCCTGCAAAAACTCAGCGGCGACGATGGCTGGATGCGCGTCAACGGCACCAGCGGCGGCACCCTGGCCAACGACAGCTACAACTCCAGCTACGACAACGCCCAGGAAAAATCCTGGCAAGTGCGCCACGACTTCAACTTCGCCGCCGTCGGTGTACCGGGCCTGACCCTGATGAACCGCTACATCAGCGGCGACAACGTGCACACCGCCACCGTCGACGACGGCAAGGAATGGGGCCGTGAAAGCGAACTGGCCTACACCGTACAGAGCGGTGCGTTGAAAAGCCTTAACGTGAAATGGCGGAACTCGACGATGCGCCGGGACTACAGCACCACTGAGTTCGATGAAAACCGCTTGATCGTCAGCTACCCGATCTCGCTTCTTTAAGCCGGGATCCGTCGCCATGGTTGCTGTTCAAAAGGACCATGGCGACGCAACCGCCAAAGGCAGGGACGCCGTGGTAGAGCGATTCGTCGATCAAACGTTGACAAGGTAGCGGTAGGATAAGGATATTCCCTCTCGGTCGTACGACAACTTATAACAACTGATACCTCTCACCGTTTGCTCAGGTAATTTCATGACTACGACACACATTCGCCAGCCCTTCAATCGTCTACTGCTGACCGGCGCCGCCGGCGGCTTGGGCAAAGTCTTGCGCGAACGCCTCAAGCCTTTCGCCCGCCACATTCGCCTGTCGGACATCGCCAACATGGCCCCGGCCATTGATGAAAGTGAAGAAGTGGTGCCGTGCGACCTGTCTGATAAACAGGCGGTGCATCAGTTGGTGGAAGGCGTCGATGCCATTGTGCATTTTGGCGGTGTTTCGGTAGAGCGCCCGTTCGAAGAAATCCTCGGCGCCAACATCAGTGGCGTGTTCCACATCTATGAAGCCGCCCGCAAGCATGGCGTCAAGCGCGTGATCTTCGCCAGTTCCAACCACGTCATCGGCTTCTACAAACAGGACGAGGCCCTCGACGCCCTTTCCCCTCGCCGTCCGGATGGCTACTACGGCTTGTCCAAGTCCTACGGCGAAGACATGGCCAGTTTCTACTTCGATCGCTACGGCATCGAAACCGTGAGCATCCGCATCGGCTCGTCGTTCCCCGAACCGCAGAACCGCCGGATGATGAGCACCTGGCTGAGCTTCGACGACCTCACTCAACTGATCGAATGCTCGCTCTATACCCCGAAAGTCGGCCACACCGTGGTGTATGGCATGTCTGCCAACCGCGACGTCTGGTGGGACAACAGCCAGGCCGCGCACCTGGGCTACCAGCCCAAGGACAGCTCCGAAGTCTTCCGTGCCAAGGTCGAAGCACAGCCGATGCCGGCCGCCGATGACCCGGCCAGGATCTACCAGGGCGGCGCCTTTGTCGCAGCCGGCCCGTTCGACAACTGATTGGCCTGTTTTTCATGGGATACGCACGAACCAAGGAATCACCATGCAAGCCGAATTGATTGTCGATGCACGCAACGCTGTCGGTGAGAGCCCGGTATGGGTCCCCGAGGAAAACGCTCTGTACTGGGTAGACATTCCCAGCGGTGGCCTGCAGTGCTGGAACGCCGGGACCGGGCAACTCAAGGGCTGGGAAACGCCCGAGATGCTCGCCTGTATCGCCCGCCACCAGGACGGGGGTTGGATCGCCGGCATGGAGAGCGGTTTCTTTCGCCTGCACCCCTTTGATGACGGCAGCCTGGACAGCGAATTGTGCGCCAGTGTCGAGCACGACCGCAGCGACATGCGCCTCAATGATGGCCGTTGCGACCGCCAGGGCCGTTTCTGGGCCGGCAGCATGGTGCTGAACATGAGCGCCAATGCCGACGTCGGCCGGATGTACCGCTTCGATGGCGGGCAGCGCAACCCGGTCGCGGCGCAACTGGGCGGGTTCATCGTGCCCAACGGCCTGGGCTTCAGCCCGGACGGACGCACGATGTACCTCTCTGACTCACATCCGCTGGTCCAGCAGATCTGGGCTTTCGACTACGACATCGACAGTGGCACGCCCTCCAACCGGCGGCTGTTCGTCGACATGATGCCCCTGGCCGGACGCCCGGACGGCGCGGCGGTGGACGCTGAAGGTTGCTATTGGATCTGCGCCAACGACGCCGGCCTCATCCATCGCTTCACCCCGGATGGCCGCCTGGACCGCTCTTTGGCGGTGCCGGTGAAGAAACCGACGATGTGCGCCTTTGGCGGCAGCCGTCTGGACACCCTGTTCGTCACTTCAATCCGCCCTGGCGACGACACCGATGCGCAATCGCTGGCCGGGGGCGTGTTTGCCCTCAACCCCGGCGTCAAGGGCCTTGCCGAACCGACTTTCGGAGGAGCGAAGCACGCCGCCAACTGATCTGCACCACCGCTTCATTCGATAGACATAAAAACAACAACACTGGAGATTGACCATGAATTTCAAACGTACGCTTCTGATCGCCGCCCTCCCCCTGGCCTTCCTTGCGCAGGCGGCACAGGCGCTTGAGATCAAGTTTGCCGATATCCATCCCGATGGCTATCCAACCGTAGAAGCGGAAAAAATCCTCGGCAAGACGCTGGTCGAGGAGAGCAAAGGCGATAAAGACCCGTTCACCTTCAAAATGTACTCCGGCGGCGTGTTGGGCTCGGAGAAGGAAGTGGTCGAGCAGCTTCAGGTCGGTGCCGTACAAATGGCCCGCGTCAGCCTGGGTATCGTTGGCCCGGTGGTGCCGGACGTGAACGTGTTCAACATGCCCTTCGTCTTCCGCGATCAGGCGCACATGCGCAAAGTCATCGACGGTGAAGTCGGCCAGGAGATCCTCGACAAGATCACCAATTCCGAATTCAACCTGGTCGCCCTGGCCTGGATGGACGGCGGTACTCGCAACCTCTACACCAAGAAGCCGGTGCACAAGCCTGAAGACATGAAGGGCATGAAGATTCGCGTGATGGGCAACCCGATGTTCATCGAGACCCTCAACGCCATGGGCGGTAACGGGATTGCGATGGATACCGGTGAAATCTTCAGCGCGCTGCAGACCGGTGTGATCGACGGCGCGGAAAACAACCCGCCGACCATGCTTGAGCACAACCACTACCAGAACGCCAAGTACTACAGCCTGACCGGTCACCTGATCCTGCCGGAGCCGGTGGTGATGTCCAAGTTCACCTGGGAAAAACTCACCCCCGAGCAGCAGGCCCTGGTGAAAAAAGCCGCCAAGCAGTCCCAACTGGACGAGCGCGAATTGTGGGACAAGAAGACCCTCGCCAGTGAAGAGAAACTCAAAGCTGCCGGCGTTGAGTTCATCACGGTCGACAAGAAACCCTTCTATGACGCTACCGCGCCGATCCGGGCCAAATACGGTGCGCCGTACGCCGATCTGATCAAGCGTATCGAAGCCGTTCAGTAACACCTCTCAATCTGTACTTGAAAAGGCCGGGCACGCCTGATGTCCAAGGCGTGCCCGGTTACGGTGGAACCCGATGAAGAATCTGCTGCTACGCATCAACGACAAGATTTACATGACTTGCATCTGGGTCGCCGGCCTCTCTGTCCTGGCAATTGCTCTGATGATTCCCTGGGGCGTGTTCGCCCGCTACGTGCTGGGCACTGGCTCAAGCTGGCCTGAGCCCACCGCGATTTTGCTGATGATCGTGTTCACGTTCATCGGCGCCGCCGCCAGTTACCGCGCCGGTGCGCACATGGCCGTGGACATGCTCACCAACCGCCTGCCCCCTCACTTGAAAACCGCGGCATCGGTGTTTTCCCAGTTGCTGATGGCGGCAATCTGCATCTTCATGATCAGCGGCGGCACCAAACTCTGCATATCCACCTGGAATCAGTACATGAGCGCCCTGCCCACGCTGCGGGTCGGCATCACGTACATGCCCATACCGGTCGGTGGTTTTCTGACCCTGATTTTTGTCCTGGAAAAACTCTTGCTCGGTGATCAGAGCAAGCGCCGGGTCGTGCAGTTCGACCTGGTCGAAGAAAGTGAAGGTGCCGCTTAATGGACGCTCTGATTCTGCTGGGCAGTTTTTTCCTGTTGATCCTGATCGGCATGCCGGTCGCCTACGCCCTGGGCGCCGCTGCGCTGATCGGCGCGTGGTGGATCGACATCCCGTTCCAGGCCGTGATGATCCAGGTCGCGGGCGGGGTGAATAAATTCTCGTTGCTGGCCATTCCGTTCTTCGTCCTGGCCGGTGCAATCATGGCCGAGGGCGGTATGTCTCGCCGGCTGGTGGCCTTCGCCGGGGTGCTGGTGGGTTTCGTGCGCGGCGGTCTGTCACTGGTCAACCTCATGGCCTCGACGTTCTTCGGTGCCATTTCCGGTTCCTCGGTGGCCGACACCGCCTCGGTGGGTTCGGTACTGATCCCGGAGATGGAACGCCGCGGCTACCCGCGGGAGTTCTCCACCGCAGTGACGGTCAGTGGTTCGGTACAAGCCCTGCTGACCCCGCCCAGCCATAACGCGGTGCTGTACTCTCTGGCGGCCGGCGGTACAGTTTCCATCGGTGCGCTGTTCATGGCCGGCATCGTGCCGGGCCTGCTGATGAACGCCTGCCTGATGGTGCTGTGCCTGATCTTCGCGAAGAAGCGCAACTATCCCAAGGGCGAAGTGATTCCCCTCAAGCAGGCGCTGAAAATCTGCCGGGAAGCCATGTGGGGCATGATGACCATGTTCATCATCCTCGGCGGCATCCTCTCGGGTGTTTTCACCGCCACCGAATCGGCCGCCATCGCTGTGCTCTGGGCCTTCTTCGTGACCATGTGCATTTACCGCGACTACAAGTGGAGCGAGTTGCCGAAACTGATGCATCGCACGGTGCGTACCATCTCCATCGTGATGATCCTGATCGGCTTCGCCGCCAGCTTCGGCTACATCATGACGCTGATGCAGATACCGGCGAAAATCACCACCCTGTTCCTGACCATCTCCGACAACCGCTACGTGATCCTGATGTGCATCAACGCGATGCTGCTGGTTCTGGGTACGGTGATGGACATGGCGCCGCTGATCCTGATCCTGACGCCGATCCTGATGCCGGTGATCATGGGTATCGGCGTGGACCCGGTGCAGTTCGGCATGATCATGCTGGTGAACCTGGGTATCGGGCTTATTACCCCGCCGGTGGGCGCCGTGCTGTTCGTCGGCGCCGCCATTGGCAAGGTCAGCATCGAAAGCACCGTCAAGGCCCTGCTGCCGTTCTACGGCGTGCTGTTCCTGGTGTTGCTGGCCGTGACCTACATTCCGGCGATCTCGCTGTGGTTGCCGCGGCTGGTGTTGTAACCCTGTAAACGAGCTTGCTCCCGTGAGGCTGTAGGAGCTGCCGAAGGCTGCGATCTTTTGCTCACGACTCAATTGTCTGGGACAAGATCGCAGCCTCGCTTCGCTCGGCAGCTCCTACAGGTCCAGCGGGAGCAAGCTCCCTCGCCACAAAAGCATTCACACAAGAATCGTCCCGAAGTTATTTCCAACCCAGCAGACAAGCCAACATGACGCCGCCTCTTCTCCAACTCGAAGACGAACAGACTCGCCTGACCCTGGCCCCGCACCTGGGTGCCAGTCTCGTTGAATGGACATTGCGCAGCACCGGTGCTCCCCTGCTACGCCCACCCGCGCCGCAAGCGCTGGAAAACCGCCTGCCCGGCAAGCTCGGCTGCTTCCCGCTGATCCCATGGTCGAACCGGATCGCCCAGGGCGGTTTCGATTGCCCTGGCGGCTGGCTCGCCCTGCAAGCCAATAGCCCCAACGACCCGTTCCCGATCCATGGCAGCGCCTGGCAGCAACCCTGGCAAGTGATCGAACACAGCCCACAAGAAGCGCTGTTGCAGCTCGACAGCCAACATCCGTTCGCCTACTGCGCCAGCCTGCGGATCCGTTTGAGCGGCGGTCAGTTGCAGATTGCAATGCACGTCACCCACCTGGCCGAACAGGCCGCGTGGCACGGGCTGGGTTTGCACCCGTATTTCCCGCGCACTGCCGGCACGCGCCTGCAAACCCGTGCGACCGACGTCTGGATGTGCGATGAGAAAAAACTCCCGACAACGTTGGGCAGCGTTCCTCGAATCTGGGACTTCCAACAACCCCGCTTGCTGCCGGACACACTGGTGGATAACGGCTTCGGCGGATGGGACGGGCATTGCCTGATCCAGCAACCGGACCTGGGTTATGAGCTGGAATGCCGAGCCAGCGGCAGCGAATACTTCCTGCTCTACTGTCCCGTGGGCCTGGATTTCTTTTGCATCGAACCGGTCAGCCATCCGGTCAATGCCCACCACCTGCCAGGGCGGCCAGGGTTGCGCTTGCTGGAGCAAGGGCAATCGGTGACGCTGGGGTTTTCGATGCAGTGCCGACTCCTGTAGTCCCCTCCAGCCAGGCTTCTGGCGCTGCCGAAGGCTCGGGCCGCGTTCGGACGATCTTGATCTGATCTTTTGCTCGCGACTCAATTGTCTGGGACAAGATCGCAGCCTCGCTTTACTCGACAGCTCCTACAGGCCCAGCGGGATGTCAGGTCCCCAAGGTCAACCCGTTGGCCGGCAGCGGCAGCGCGGTCTTATAGCGAACCTGCTTGAGCGCAAAGCTCGAACGAATATTCGCCACACCCGGGACCTTGGTCAGAAAGTCCATCATGAACCGCTCCAGCGACTGGATCGACGGCACCAGCACACGGATCAGGTAATCCGGGTCGCCTGCCATCAGGTAACACTCCATCACCTCCGGCCGGTCGGAGATCGCCTCTTCGAAGTGCTGCAACGCCTCCTCCACCTGCTTCTCCAGGCTGACGTGGATGAACACGTTGACATGCAGCCCCAGCAAATCGGCATCCAGCAGCGTGACTTGCTCGCGTATCACCCCCAGCTCCTCCATGGCTCGGACCCGATTGAAGCATGGCGTGGGCGATAGATTGACCGACCGTGCGAGGTCGGCGTTGGTGATGCGGGCGTTTTCCTGAAGGCTGTTCAGAATGCCGATGTCGGTGCGATCCAGTTTACGCATGAGACAAATAATCCTGTTTTTTATCGTTGTGCAGATTTTTTATCTGCAAATGATCTGAACAGCAACCCAACAGAGAAAAATATTCTTCTGCGTCGAGCCTATGATTGTTGTAGGACAATTTTCCTTACCCGGGAAAGTTCGTCAGCTAGCGCGCCCACTACAAGAAATTCACAAGATCGAGCGTAGAAAGCCATGAACCCAGCGTATGAACCGCTACGCCTGCACGTCCCCGAACCATCGGGCCGTCCCGGCTGCCAGACCGACTTCTCCTACCTGCATCTGAGCGATGCCGGCACGGTGCGCAAACCCTCCATCGACGTTGAACCGTCCGACACGGCCGACCTCGCCCGCGGGCTGATTCGCGTGCTCGATGACCAGGGCAATGCCCACGGCCCATGGGCCGAAGACGTGCCTCTGGAGATCCTGCGCAAAGGCATGCGCGCCATGCTCAAGACGCGCATCTACGACAACCGCATGGTGGTCGCCCAGCGCCAGAAAAAAATGTCGTTCTACATGCAGAGCCTTGGCGAGGAAGCCATCGGCAGCGGCCAGGCCCTGGCGCTGAACATCGATGACATGTGCTTTCCCACCTATCGCCAGCAAAGCATCCTGATGGCCCGCGAAGTGCCGTTGGTGGGCATGATCTGCCAACTGCTGTCCAACGAGCGTGATCCGCTCAAGGGCCGGCAGTTGCCGATCATGTACTCGGTCAAGGACGCCGGTTTCTTCACCATTTCCGGCAACCTGGCCACACAATTCATCCAGGGTGTGGGCTGGGGCATGGCCTCGGCGATCAAGGGCGACACCAAGATTGCCTCGGCCTGGATCGGTGACGGCGCCACCGCCGAATCGGACTTCCACACCGCCCTCACCTTCGCCCACGTCTACCGGGCGCCGGTGATCCTCAACGTGGTCAACAACCAGTGGGCAATCTCCACGTTCCAGGCCATTGCCGGTGGTGAAGCCACCACCTTCGCCGGACGCGGCGTCGGTTGCGGCATCGCCTCGCTGCGGGTCGATGGCAACGACTTCATGGCGGTCTACGCCGCTTCGCGCTGGGCCGCCGAACGCGCCCGGCGCAACCTCGGCCCGGCGCTGATCGAATGGGTCACCTACCGCGCCGGCCCGCACTCCACTTCCGATGATCCGTCCAAATACCGCCCCGCCGACGACTGGAGCCACTTTCCGCTGGGCGACCCGATTGCGCGCCTCAAGCAGCACCTGGTGAAAATCGGCCACTGGTCTGAAGAGGAACATGCTGCAGTCACCGCCGAACTCGAAGCCGAGGTGATCGCCGCGCAGAAGGAAGCCGAGCAGTACGGCACCCTCGCCGGCGGGCAGATTCCAAGCGCCGCGACCATGTTCGAAGACGTCTACAAAGAGATGCCGGAGCACTTGAAGCGCCAGCGTCAGGAGTTGGGGATCTGACATGAACGATCACAACAACAATATCCAGCTGGACACCGCCATGACCACTACCACCATGACCATGATCCAGGCCCTGCGCTCGGCCATGGACGTGATGCTCGAGCGCGACGACAACGTCGTGGTGTTCGGCCAGGACGTGGGCTACTTCGGCGGCGTGTTCCGCTGCACCGAAGGCCTGCAGAACAAATACGGCACCTCCCGGGTATTCGACGCGCCGATTTCTGAAAGCGGGATCGTCGGCGTCGCGGTGGGTATGGGCGCCTACGGGTTGCGGCCGGTGGCCGAGATCCAGTTCGCCGACTACGTCTACCCGGCCTCGGACCAGATCATTTCCGAAGCGGCGCGCCTGCGCTATCGCTCGGCCGGCGAGTTCACGGCGCCAATGACCCTGCGCATGCCCTGCGGCGGCGGCATCTATGGCGGCCAGACCCACAGCCAGAGTATCGAAGCGATGTTCACCCAGGTCTGCGGCCTGCGCACCGTCATGCCCTCGAACCCTTACGACGCCAAGGGCCTGCTGATCGCCTCGATCGAAAACGATGACCCGGTGATCTTCCTCGAACCCAAGCGCCTGTATAACGGCCCGTTCGACGGCCACCACGACCGCCCGGTAACGCCGTGGTCGAAACACCCGTCGGCGCAGGTGCCGGACGGTTACTACACCGTGCCGCTGGATGTCGCCGCCATCACCCGCCCAGGCAAGGACGTGACCATCCTCACTTACGGCACCACGGTGTATGTGTCCCAGGTCGCCGCCGAAGAAACCGGCATCGACGCCGAAGTCATCGACCTGCGCAGCCTCTGGCCGCTGGACCTGGAGACCATCGTCAAGTCCGTGAAAAAGACCGGTCGTTGCGTGATCGTCCACGAAGCTACCCGCACCTGCGGCTTCGGCGCCGAGCTGGTGTCGCTGGTGCAAGAACATTGTTTCCATCACCTGGAAGCGCCCATCGAGCGTGTCACCGGATGGGACACACCCTATCCGCATGCACAGGAGTGGGCGTATTTCCCAGGGCCGTCCCGTGTGGGCGCGGCGTTGAAACGGGTCATGGAGGTCTGAATGGGCACGCACGTTATCAAGATGCCGGACATTGGCGAAGGCATCGCCGAAGTTGAACTGTCGGTGTGGCACGTCAAGGTGGGCGACCTGGTGGTCGAGGATCAGGTACTGGCCGATGTCATGACCGACAAGGCCATGGTGGACATTCCCTCGCCCGTGCATGGTCGGGTGATCGCCCTCGGCGGCGAGCCTGGTGAAGTCATGGCGGTGGGCAGCGAACTGATCCGCATTGAAGTCGAAGGTGCCGGCAACCTCAAGGAATCGGCACAACCCGCCGCTGCCGCGCCAGCGCCGAAAGCCGCACCGGTGGCGACGCCTGAGCCAACGCTGGAAAAACCCGCTGCGGCGCCACGCCCCGCGCCGCAAGCGCCGGTAGCCCGCGATCCTGACGAGCGGCCGCTGGCCTCTCCGGCTGTACGTAAACACGCACTGGACCTGGGCATTCAATTGCGCCTGGTCCAGGGCAGTGGCCCGGCCGGGCGGGTTCTGCACGAAGATCTGGACGCCTATCTGGCCCAAGGGCCGTCGGTCCAGGCCAAGGGCGGTGCAGGCTATGCCGAACGCCACGACGAACAGCAGATCCCGGTGATCGGCATGCGCCGCAAGATCGCTCAGCGCATGCAGGACGCCACTCAGCGCGCCGCGCACTTCAGCTACGTCGAGGAAATCGACGTCACCGCCCTGGAAGAGCTGCGGATGCATTTGAACGAAAAGCACGGTGCCAATCGCGGCAAGCTGACCTTGCTGCCCTTCCTGGTACGCGCCCTGGTCGTGGCCCTGCGGGACTTCCCGCAAATGAACGCCCGCTACGACGACGAAGCCCAGGTCATCCACCGCTCAGGCGCCGTGCACGTGGGCGTCGCCACCCAGAGCGACGTCGGCCTGATGGTGCCGGTGGTTCGCCACGCCGAAGCCCGCAGCCTGTGGGACAGCGCGGCAGAAATTTCGCGACTGGCCACGGCGGCCCGCAACGGCAAGGCCAGCCGCGATGAGTTGTCCGGCTCGACCATCACCCTGACCAGCCTCGGCGCGTTGGGCGGTATCGTCAGTACCCCGGTGCTGAACCTGCCGGAAGTGGCGATCGTCGGCGTGAACAAAATCGTCGAACGGCCTGTAGTGATCAAGGGCCAGATCGTGATCCGCAAAATGATGAACCTCTCCAGTTCCTTCGATCACCGGGTGGTCGACGGCATGGACGCGGCGCAATTCATCCAGGCTCTGCGCGGCCTGCTCGAACAACCCGCCACCCTGTTTGTGGACTAATCATCAATGGAGCAGGCGATGCAAACTTTGAACACCACGCTGCTGATCATCGGCGGCGGCCCCGGCGGCTACGTGGCAGCGATCCGCGCCGGTCAGTTGGGTATCCCGACCATTCTGGTGGAAGGCCAGGCGCTGGGCGGGACTTGCCTGAACATCGGCTGTATCCCATCCAAGGCGCTGATCCATGTGGCCGAGCAGTTCCACCAGACACAGCACCACAGTCAGGCCTCGGCCCTGGGTATCACGGTGTCGGCGCCGAGCCTGGACATCGGCAAGAGCGTGGAATGGAAGGACGGCATCGTTGACCGCCTGACCACCGGCGTCGCGACCCTGCTGAAAAAACACAAGGTCCAGGTCATTCACGGCTGGGCCAACGTCGTCGATGGCAAGACCGTGGACGTCGGCGACACGCGCATCCAGTGCGAACACCTGCTGCTGGCCACCGGCTCGAAAAGCGTCGAGCTGCCGATGCTGCCGATTGGCGGGCCGATCATTTCCTCCACCGAAGCCCTCGCCCCTGCCTCGGTGCCCAAGCACCTGGTGGTGGTGGGCGGTGGCTACATCGGCCTGGAGCTGGGTATTGCCTACCGCAAGCTCGGTGCCGAGGTCAGCGTGGTCGAAGCCCAGGAGCGGATTCTGCCGGCCTACGACGGCGAACTGACCCAACCGGTGCACGAGGCGCTCAAACAATTGGGCGTGAAGCTGTACCTCAAGCACAGCGTCGAAGGCTTCGATGCCCAGGCCAGTACCTTGCAGGTGCGTGATCCGGCAGGCGACACATTGGACCTGGACACCGACCGGGTATTGGTGGCCGTGGGTCGCAAACCCAACACCCAGGGTTGGAACCTCGAAGCGTTGCAGCTGGAAATGAACGGTGCGGCGGTAAAAATCGACAACCGTTGCCAGACCAGCATGCGCAACGTCTGGGCCATCGGTGATTTGAGCGGCGAACCGATGCTCGCCCACCGGGCCATGGCCCAGGGCGAAATGGTTGCCGAGCTGATCGCCGGCCAGCCTCGCGAGTTCGCTCCGACGGCCATCGCGGCGGTGTGCTTTACCGACCCGGAACTGGTGGTGGTCGGCAAGACCCCGGACGCAGCCAAGGCCGCCGGGCTCGACTGCATCGTTTCCAGCTTCCCGTTCGCCGCCAATGGCCGGGCCATGACCTTGGAATCGAAAAGCGGTTTCGTGCGGGTCGTGGCGCGGCGGGACAATCACCTGATCGTCGGCTGGCAAGCGGTCGGCGTTGGCGTCTCGGAGCTGTCCACCGCGTTCGGCCAGTCCCTGGAAATGGGCGCTCGCCTGGAAGACATCGCCGGCACCATCCACGCCCACCCGACACTGGGCGAGGCGGTGCAGGAAGCGGCGTTGCGAGCGTTGGGGCATGCGTTGCATCTATAACAGCTGTGGGTGAATGACCTTGTGGCGAGGGGATTTATCCCCGCTGGGTTGCGCAGCAACCCCAATACCTGTCAGCACCGGACGTCAGGTATATGGGGGTATCGGAACCAAGGGGGGCTGCTTCGCAGCCCAGCGGGGATAAATCCCCTCGCCACAGGCTGCGAAACAACCCCGGAATGAAGTATTGTTGTCCCCATCCAAAAAACGTCAGAAGCCTTGAACCGTTTCGACGGTTGTTAAGCAATAGAGGGTGTCATGGGTAACGAGAGCATCAATTGGGACAAACTGGGCTTTGACTACATCAAGACCGACAAGCGCTACCTGTCGCACTGGCGCGATGGCGCCTGGGACGCCGGCACCCTGACCGACGACAACGTGCTGCACATCAGCGAGGGCTCCACCGCCCTGCACTACGGTCAGCAGTGCTTCGAAGGCCTGAAAGCCTATCGTTGCAAGGACGGCTCGATCAACCTGTTCCGCCCGGACCAGAACGCCGCCCGCATGCAACGCAGCTGCGCCCGCCTGCTGATGCCGTTCGTCGAGACCGAGCAGTTCATCGAAGCCTGCAAGCAAGTGGTCCGCGCCAACGAGCGTTTCATCCCGCCTTACGGCACCGGCGGCGCGCTGTACCTGCGTCCTTTCGTGATCGGCGTGGGTGACAACATCGGCGTACGCACCGCCCCCGAGTTCATTTTCTCGGTCTTCTGCATCCCGGTCGGCGCCTACTTCAAAGGTGGCCTGACCCCGCACAACTTCCTGATCTCCAGCTTCGACCGCGCAGCCCCACAAGGCACCGGCGCGGCCAAGGTCGGTGGCAACTACGCCGCCAGCCTGATGCCCGGTTCCCAGGCCAAGAAGGCGAACTTCGCTGACTGCATCTATCTGGACCCGATGACCCACTCGAAAATCGAGGAAGTCGGCTCGGCGAACTTCTTCGGCATCACCCACGACAACAAATTCGTCACCCCAAAATCCCCATCGGTCCTGCCGGGCATCACTCGCCTGTCGCTGATCGAACTGGCCAAATCGCGCCTGGGCCTGGAAGTGATCGAAGGCGACGTGTTCATCGACAAACTGTCGGACTTCAAGGAAGCCGGCGCCTGCGGTACCGCTGCGGTCATCACTCCGATTGGCGGCATCAGCTACAAGGACAAGCTGCACGTATTCCACAGCGAAACCGAAGTCGGTCCGATCACTCAGAAGCTCTACAAAGAACTGACCGGCGTGCAGACCGGTGACGTGGAAGCGCCAGCGGGTTGGATCGTCAAGGTCTGATCCAAGCCTCCCCGTTACACTAGGGGGCTTTTGTGGCGAGGGAGCAAGCTCCCTCGCCCCATGGGTTTGTCTCCCTTACTCGCGCCGCAAAACCGGCCATCGCCCCCAACGCTGGCGAAACCATCCGTAACCGCTGACCAGTAGAATCCCACTCAATACCAAAGCCGCGCCAACGATGAAGTTCGGCTCCAGCGGTTCATCCAATAACCAGACACCGAAACCGATGCCAAACAGCGGCGTCATGAACGACAGCACCCCCAGCTGCGAAGCCAGGTAGCGGCGCAGTAGAGAGAACCAGATCAGAAAACTGGCGAAGGACACCAGCAAGACCTGGAACGCCAGGCTGGCCATCAATTGCGCTGTAGGGTTGATCGTCGTTTGCCCCAGCACCACCGCCATCCCGATCAGCATTACCCCCGCACCGACCAGTTGATACAGCAGCGTCTGGCTGGCGGGCAGGTCCGTCAACCGCGAACAACGCACCGTCACCGTGGTCGCGCCCCACAAGGCACCGGCCAACAAACCCATGCCATCACCCAGCAATGAACTGCCGTTCTGCGCACCCGAACCACCACTGAACGCCACCACCACGCCAGCGAAAGCGACGGCGATGCCCAGCCATTGCAGCGGCTTGAGGCGTTCGTTCGGCAGTTTCCAGTGCAGCCCGAGGGCGGCGAACATTGGTGCGGTGTAGAGGAATATCACCATGTGCGAAGCCGTCGTGTGGCGCAGACCTTCACCCACAAACACAAACTCCAGGGCAAACAGCAAGCCCACCACCAGGCCCGGACGCCAACTGCCATCGCCCAAGGACAAGCGTTCACCGCGCGCCCACACCAGCAGCCAGACCAGCACCGCGGCGATGGCGGAGCGCACGCCAAGCTGCAACATCGGCGCCATGTCGGCGGCGCTGGCCTTGATCGCGACTTGCTGGAAACCCCAGATGGCACAAAGGCCGGTCATCAGGGCGCAGACCTGGCCATCCAGGGCGCGGCGGGTGGTCATGGGAACAGTCCTTGGGCTGGATTCGATAAAGGGAGTGTGTCCCTGACACCTTTACTGGATATAGTGATTATCCGACAAACCATCCCGGTAATCCGCCATCGCGGTCGATATGCAACCTCATGCCCAACACTTGAAGATGCCTCCGTTCGAAACGGCGCTGCCGGCGCCGATCTACTTTCGCAGCGCCTGCATGCCCGCCCATACCACATACCCACGGCACCGGCATGCCTGGGGGGAGTTCGTCTACTCCTACAGTGGTGTAATGGAGATCGAAATCGCCCGGCACCATTATCTGGCACCACCGCAGTACGGTATCTGGCTACCGCCGGACATGGAGCATGTGGGGTTCAATCGGCACGAGGCTTGCCACTGTTCGTTGTACCTGGCGGCCGAACTGTGCAGTGCGCTGCCTGCCGCACCCTGCGCGCTGACCTTGAGCCCGTTGATCCGCGCGCTCCTGGAAGAGCTGCGCAGCGATCCGCCAAGCCAGCCACAGACACCTGAACAGCAACGCCTGTTGCAGGTGCTGGTGGACAAGCTGGCCCAGGCACCTCATGTCGGCAGCTACCTGCCCTCCTCCGATGACCCGCTGCTGGGCCCCGTGCTACGGATCCTGGAGGCCAACCCCGGCGATCCGCGCTCGCTGCCGGCCCTGGCCCGCGCCGCCAATACCACCGAACGCACGCTGATGCGCCGGGCCCAGCGGGATCTGGGCATGTCATTGGTGCAATGGCGCCAGCGCCTGAAAGTCATCGAAGCCCTGGCCCTGCTCGAACGTGGCCAGAGCGTGGAAACCATCGGCCTGGACCTGGGCTACAGCAGCGCCTCGGCATTCATCAGCATGTTTCGCAAAATGATGGGGACTGCGCCGGATGAGTATCGACGCAGGCACATGTCTGGATAATGAGGGTGGTGCTGGAATGGCTATCGCGAGCAGGCTCGCTCCCACAGGGTTTGTCGTTGGCCATCAATCATGTGTTCACCGCAGTTCCACGGTGGGAGCGAGCCTGCTCGCGAAGGCGGTGGATCAGCTTGCATAGATGCTGGATGTGAAGACCCCTTCGCGGGCAAGCCCGCTCCCACAGGGTCTGTCAGTGGCCATCAATCATATGTTCAGCGCAGTTCCACTGTGGGAGCGAGCCTGCTCGCGAAGGCGGTGGATCAGCTTGCATGGATGCTGGATGTGAAGGCCCCTTCGCGAGCAGGCTCCCACAGGGTTTGTCGTTGGACATCAATCATATGTTCAGCGCAGTTCCACTGTGGGAGCGAGCCTGCTCGCGATGGCGCCAGCAGGGGCGACATCCATCTCGACATCGACACCCAATCGCGTCGCCATTTCCTTGCGGCCACTGGCCGTCAAGCCCAGCGCCCGACTGTCCAGGTCCTGGATCACCCATTTGCGCTTGATCGCCATTTGCAGCAGTGCCGCCCCCAAAGCTCCCCCCAGGTGCGGACGGCGCATGCTCCAGTCCAGGCATGGGCAGGCAAACCGGCGTCGCTGAACGGCAAGCGCCTGGACATCAATGCCCAGCCCTTGCAACAGCGCCTCGCCATCGTCACTCAGGCGATAGCCTTTGCCTTCCATCTCCACCAGCCATCCGGCTTCAAGCATCCGATCGTGCAAGCGCACCGCCAGCGTGCCGGCCATGTGGTCGTAGCAGGTGCGGGCAAATTGCAGGCGATCCGGGGTACGCGGGGTGAAGGTCGGGGCGGCGTTCTGGCCGATCACCATCAACGCTTCAAGGGCCTGGGCAACGCGTCTATCCGCCAGGCTGTAATAGCGATGTCGACCCTGGACGTACAGACGCACCAAGGCCAGTTCCTTGAGCTTTGCCAAATGGCTGCTGGCGGTAGAGGCACTGACATCGGCGATGCTCGCCAACTCCGTGCTGGTTCGGGCATGGCCGTCCATCAACGCGCACAGCATTCGGGTACGGGCCGGTTCGGCAATGGCCGCGGCGACCTGGGACACCCCAAGATCATGTTGCTCTGCATTCATATTTCGCACCCCGATGAATAGCGCCATGCTAGGACTGGAGAGAGTAGCAACCCTTTCAATCGTCGCGGGTCAGCACTTCCAGCAGTTCGATTTCGAAAATCAGATTCGCGCCCGGCTTGATGTGAGCGCCCATGGACCGTTCGCCGTAGGCCAGATTCGCCGGCACCCACAGCTTGCGCTTGCCGCCGACCTTCATGCCCATCAGGCCGACGTCCCAGCCCTTGATCACCCGACCGGTGCCGATCACGCACTGGAAAGGTTTGCCTCGACTGTAGGACGAATCGAATTCGGTGCCGTCTTCCAGTGTGCCTCGGTACTGGGTGGTGATCAGCGCGCCTTTGACTACGCTTTTGCCGTCGCCCTGCTCCAGGTCGATGATTTGCAACTCTTCGTTCATGGGGCACTCCCGTTTGGTTCAGGCGCGGGTTTTCGCAGAAATCCGCGCGGCTGGCAAACTTTTGTGTATTGGCTGCACAAGGGAACCGCAGCGGTCGCTTCGGTTCACATGGGTATCGACCCTGCATTTCAGATAAGGATATTCTGATGATCGACTCTCGCCCGCTTCACGGTTTCATTCCTCCCTATATCCTCAACCGAATCATCGCCCACGGCTCCGAACATCAACGTTCCAGCGCCCTCGGCACCCTGACCCATGTACGCAATCTGCGGCACAACCCCGGTCCGCCACACAACCCGCCCGCCGCCGCAGCGCTGCCCAGGCCGGGCAAGCCCGGCCAACCCCAGCGCAGCGTGCATGACGCACAAAACACCATGGAACTGCCCGGCCAGCCGGTACGCCTCGAAGGCCAGGCAGCCACTGGCGATGCGGCTGTAGACGAGGCCTACAACGCCCTCGGCGCCACCTACGATTTTTTCTGGAAAGTGCTGGGGCGCGACTCCATCGACAACAAAGGCTTCGCCCTGGTGGGCAGCGTGCATTACGGCCAGGACTACGAAAACGCGTTCTGGAACGGCGCACAGATGGTGTTTGGCGACGGCGATGGCGAAATCTTCCAGCGCTTCACCCGCTCCCTCGACGTGGTGGCCCACGAGTTGGCCCATGGCGTGACCGAAAGCGAAGCCGGATTGATCTACGCCAACCAGTCTGGCGCATTGAACGAGTCCATGTCCGATGTATTCGGCGTGCTGGTCAAGCAGTTCGTGCTCGAGCAGACCGCCGACCAGGCCGACTGGCTGATCGGCGCCGACCTGCTCACGGACAAGATCAACGGCGACGGCCTGCGCAGCATGTCCAACCCCGGCACGGCCTACGATGACCCGCTGCTGGGCAAAGACCCGCAACCGGCGCACATGCGTCAATTCGTCATCACCCGCGAGGACAACGGCGGCGTGCACATCAATTCCGGCATTCCCAACCGCGCCTTCTATCTGGCGGCCACGACGCTGGGCGGATTTGCCTGGGAAAAGGCCGGGCGGATCTGGTATGAAACCTTGTGCGACAGAAGATTGGCCAACGACGCGTCCTTCAGCGCCTTCGCCCGCTTGACCGTCGAGCACGCCCGCCAGCGCTTCGGTGCCCGGGAAGTGCAGGCTGTGCAGAATGGCTGGGCGCAGGTAGGCGTCGATTTAACCGAGGAGCATTGATGAAACCTCTTCCACACCTCGACGATCACGCGGTGGTCCGGCTGTCTCGTCAGGGCGGTGTAGCGGCGATTTCCGCCCTGACTCGCCCTCGGGAAATCGATTTCGCCCTGTGCGATCTCGACCAACGCACGCGTATCTGCTCAGTACTGGAGGGGTGCCTGCCGCTGGACTCGGCGGCGCCGGGGCGTGGCGACCAGCGTTTTTTCCGCATCGAAGTGCGCTACCGCGCCAACGACCAGGACGACGAAATGGTGCTGCAGGTGCCTGAAGATCAGGCACCTGGCGAGCTGGTGCGCCTGTGGGACAAAGGCCAAGTCAGCTGAAGGAACTAGCGCGTGGTGGGGGTGATTTTCAGAATCCGCCCGGAGGCAATCACCACCATCACGTACTTGTCATGGATCTGCACCCATTGCGCGCCTTCCTCTGGGGCTTCGAGCCCCTTCTCTTTCCAGTTTTTAATGGCCTTGTCCGAGCGCTGATATTCAGCCGGCGTCCGGTCCGCTTCCACCAAACGGCGACCATTGTTGGGGGAATGCTCCACCGCATCTCCGGTGGCCTCGACCGCTTGCGCCACAGGACCAAAGGCGGCGAGACCGGTGATCAGGACCAGGCTGGCGATCCGGGTAGGGTTACGCATAAAAACTCCAGTGATTTCGAGAATACTGAACTCTCCGACTTCAACGGCGGCAAATCATTCCTTTTACTGTAGTGACGAATCCGTCGCCGACTGTACGGGGCGGTGATGCCTGCAACCGGCGTAGGCTGGCAAAAAAGCCATTTATAAAAACCGGGGCTCGCCATGCACATCGCCATTCTGACCTTCGACGGCTTCAACGAACTGGACTCACTGATTGCCTACGGCATGCTCAGCCGCATCTCCCTGGTGGGCGATAAGGATTGGCGTGTAAGCATCGCTTCACCTACCCCGCGCGTCACGTCCATGAATGGCTTGACCATCGACGCCCAGATCGACCTGGAGCAGGCCTGCAAGGCCGACGCCGTGTTGTTCGGCAGTGGCATGAAGACCCGCGAGGTCGCCAATGACCCGGCCATCATGAGCCAGTTGCGCCTGGACCCGACTCGCCAACTGCTCGGTTCGCAATGCTCCGGCACATTCCTGCTGGCACGCCTGGGGCTGCTCGGCCAGGCACCGGCCTGCACCGACACCACCAGTAAACCCTGGGTCGTCGCGGCGGGTGTCAACGTGGTCAATCAGGCGTTCCACGCCAATGGCAATATCGCCACCGCCGGAGGCTGTTTCTCCGCCCAGTACCTGTCGGCCTGGGTGCTGGCGCGGCTCAAGGGGCTGGAGACCGCCCGGGAAGTGCTGCACTACTTTGCCCCGGTGGGCGAGAAAGAGGCTTATGTGGAGCGGGGATTGGGGCATATTCGCCAATATGTGAGTGAGATGGCGCAAGTCTGACGCGATGCCCGGTGGTGAGGGAGCCCGCTCCCTCGTCACGGGTCGGGCTACTCTTTGGCTGCCACATCCCCTATAAAGTCCAACACACCTCACCGCACGGACCCGGCCATGACCACCCCCACCAACTCGTCCCCTGCCCTCAAGGAAATCTTCAACGCCGCACGCCTTGAGCACATCGCCAGTGAAATGAGCACGGTGTATCCGGCTTTCGATAGCCGGGCGTTCCTGAACATGGCCAAAGACGGGCTGAGCGAGCTGTCGGTGATGCAACGCATGGCGCGTGTCAGTGAGTGCCTGCATGCGGTACTGCCCTTGGACTACGAGGCCTCGCTGGATGTGCTGCGGGACCTGGCGCCCCGCCTCAACAGCATGTTTGTCAGCATGTTCCTGCCCCACTACGTGGCGTCCTACGGCCGGCACAGCTTCGACTTGTCCCTGGATGCACTCAAGTATTTCACCCGGTTCGGCTCCTCGGAGTTCGCCGTGCGGCATTTCCTGCGCGATGACCTAGCGCGCACCCTCAAGGCCATGCACGACTGGGCACACGATCCCAACGAACACGTACGTCGCCTGGCCAGCGAAGGCAGCAGGCCGCGCTTGCCGTGGTCGTTCCATCTGGAACCGATCCAGGCCAATCCCGACCTCGCCGCCGCCATCCTTGAGACCCTCAAGGCCGACAACAGCCTGTATGTACGCAAGTCCGTGGCCAATCATCTCAACGACATCACCAAGCAGCACCCTGACTGGGTGCTGGACCGGATCGAAGGCTGGCCCCTGCAAGATCGCCACACCGCATGGGTCGCCCGCCATGCTTTGCGCAGCCTGATCAAACAAGGTAATGCGCGGGCACTGGCGGTTATCGGGGTCGGCGGCAAAGCGCAGATCCAGGTGCTGAACTTGCAGGTCACGCCGGCAGTGATTCGGCTCGGCGAGCCCATCACCTTGTCGTTCAAGGTGCAATCAACCCTCGAGCAGAGCCAACGTCTGGTGATCGACTATGCCATCGACTACGTGAAAGCCTCGGGCGGCACCTCGGCCAAAGTCTTCAAGCTCAAGACCTTCGACCTGCCCGCCCTGGAGGGCGTCAGCCTCAGCCGCTCCCAGCACATTCGCGAGCTGACCACCCGCCGACACTACGCGGGCCGGCACGCGGTGCATCTGCTGGTCAATGGCGAGCGGCTAGGCAGCACGGCGTTCGATATCGTTCCCTGAGCAGCCGCTCAGG
The DNA here is from genome assembly GCF_900113505.1 of Pseudomonas sp. NFACC45. Lineage (NCBI taxonomy): Bacteria > Pseudomonadati > Pseudomonadota > Gammaproteobacteria > Pseudomonadales > Pseudomonadaceae > Pseudomonas > Pseudomonas sp. NFACC45. The sequence continues at coordinate 261,005 of NZ_FOPO01000005.1, read as the reverse complement.
CCAGCGCCAGCCGTTGTGCCTTGCGAATGTCCTGCAAGAAGCGCTCGGCCGGCAGCGGGTGGCCCAGCAGATAACCTTGCAGCGAATCGCACCCCAACTGAGTCAAGAAATCCTGCTGCACGTCGGTTTCCACCCCTTCGGCAACGATTCGCAGCCCCAGCGCCTGGCCGAGTGCGACGATGGCCGAGACAATCGCCGCATCATCACTGTCGTGCTCCAGGTCGCGCACGAAACCGCGATCGATCTTCAGCTCGTTGGCCGGCAACCGCTTGAGGTACATCAGGCTCGAATAACCGGTGCCGAAGTCGTCGATGGACAAGTCCACGCCCATGTCCGAGAGCTGCTGCAGCACGGTCATGCTGGCATCGGCATCGCTCATCGCCGTGGTCTCGGTGATTTCCAGGGTCAGGCTGTTGGCCGGCAAATGATGAGTCTCCAGCGCCGTGGCGACGCTCTGCACCAGCCCTACGTGGCAAAACTGCAACGCCGACAGGTTCACCGCGATGCGCCAGTCGGTGTAGCCGAGCACGTACCATTCGCGCATCTGGCGGCAGGCCTCGTTCAACACCCATTCACCGATGGGAATGATCAGCCCGGTCTTTTCCGCAAGGTCGATGAAGGTATCGGGCATCAACAGGCCCTGGGTTGGATGCGTCCAGCGCAACAAGGCTTCGGCACCGACCGGACGGCCGTTGGCCGCGTCGAACTTGGGCTGATAATGCAGGCTGAACTGGCGCTGCTCGACGGCGATGCGCAGGTCTTGCAGCAATTGCAATTGCTTGCGGGCGTTGCTGTTCATCGAGGCATCGAAAAAGCTGTAGCCGTTCTTGCCGGCACCCTTGGCGTGGTACATCGCCGCATCGGCATTCATCAGCAACTCTTCGGCGCTCTGGCCGTTGCCCGGATAAAGCGCGATGCCGACACTGGCGGATATCTGCAAGTCATGATCGGACACCCGGAACGTGCGACCGATCAGCCCGACCTGGCGGGCCGCCAGGCGCAACGCATCGTCAGGCTCGGCCAGTTGCACCAGCAGCACGAACTCATCACCGCCGATCCGCGCCAGGGTGTCCTGGCTACGCAAGTCTTCCCGCAGGCGCAGGGCCACGTCGCGCAGCAACAGGTCGCCCATGTGATGGCCGAAAGCATCGTTGACCGGCTTGAAGCCGTCCAGGTCGATGAACATCAAGGCGAAACAGCCGCCCTGCTCATGCACCCGATGCATGGCCTGATCGATACGATCGGCCAGCAATACGCGGTTGGGCAGTTCGGTGAGGGGGTCGTGCAGGGCCAGTTGCGTCAGCTCGCGGTTGGCCAGGGTCAACGACTGGGCCAGCTCTGCGGTCCGGGCTTCCAGGCGTGCATCGAGAATCGAGGTGAGCAAGGCGATGGCCAGCACCGCCAGCGTGGTGATCAGCACCAGATTGTCCAGGCCCTTGCTGCTCAAGCCGTCCAGGGCGCCGCAAAAACTGCCGTCGCTGAACCGCGCGGCGGCCATGCCGGTGTAATGCATACCGACAATGGCCAGGCCCATCACCACGGCGGCACCGGCACGAGCCAGACGTACATGAGGGATGTTCTGGCGCAGGCGAAAGGCGATCCACAACGCTGCCGCCGAAGCGCCGACCGCAATCACCAGCGAAGCCCCGAACAACGAGGGGTCATAATCAATACCCGGCTGCATCCGCAGCGCCGCCATGCCGGTGTAATGCATGGCACTGATGCCGGCGCCCATGATCAACGCGCCGAAAGCCAGTTGCCACGCCGGCAATTGCGGCTGACTGACCAACCACAGGGCAAAGCCGCAGGACAGGATGGCGATCAGCAGCGACAAGGCGGTGATCGACACATCGTAGCCAAGCTCCACCGGCAAGGTGAACGCGAGCATGCCGATAAAGTGCATGGACCAGACCCCGACGCCCATTGCCAGGGAGCCACCGGCCATCCACCAATGCGCCGCGCGCCCCTGGGTGGTAGCGATGCGTCCGGTCATGTCCAGTGCGGTGTAGGAAGCCAGTACCGCAACAAACAGGGAAATTGAAACAAGGGCCGGTGAATAACTGCCGATGAGCATGGGTTTTTCTCGTGACTGGAAAGCCGAACTGCTTCCATGCCCGGTTGAAAGGCGGCGATTGTACTCAATTGCGGTACGGGCGTACCGACCAAATATCAAAAAGCCATCACCTCTGGAATATTTGCGACGAAAGACATCCCGTTCCGTTCGGCTAAGCTGTGGTGGGCCATGTTCAGGAGACCCATTCATGACACCCCCAACCGCCGCGTTAGTGGTAATAGACGTTCAGAACGACTTCGTCCCCGGAGGCCAACTGGCCGTACCGGGGGGTGACGAAATCGTGCCATTGATCAACCGCCTGGGCCGTTCATTCAGGCAGGTGATCCTCGCCCAGGACTGGCACCCGGCCGGGCATGCTTCGTTTGCCTCCAGCCACCCGGACAAGCAGCCGTTCGACCTCATTCAACTGCCCTATGGCGAACAGAAACTCTGGCCTGACCACTGCATACAGGGCAGCCAAGGCGCCGCGCTGCACCCGGCCCTGGACCTGCCCCACGCCCAACTGATCATTCGCAAGGGCTGCAACCCGGACATCGACAGCTATTCGGCCTTCATGGAAGCCGACCGCCAGACCCCCACCGGTTTGACGGGCTACCTCAAGGAGCGCGGCATCGACACGGTGTATATGGTGGGGCTGGCGCTGGACTTTTGCGTGATGTTTTCGGCGCTGGATGCCCGCGCTGCGGGGTTCAATGCGCTGGTGGTGCTCGATGCCTGTCGGGGCATTGATATCGACGGTTCGATGGAGGCAGCAATCCGGCGGATGCAGCAAGCGGGTGTAGCGCTGATTGAGTCGAGTGCAATAGACGCCTGACCCCTGCTACATGCCCCCCCTCCACAGCCGCATCAGTACGGTGTCGGTAACCACAAGCGCAACCGCGCGCCGCCCAGCGGCGAGGCTTGCGCCGTCAGCGTGCCGCCCTGGGCTTGCAGGGCGCGACGGCTGATGGCCAGGCCGAGGCCAAAACCGCCCGTGGCGCGGTCGCGGCTGCGGTCCAGGCGATAGAACGGTTCGAACACGCGCTCGCGCTCGCTGTCAGGAATACCGATACCGTCGTCGTCGACCCAGATCTCGCAGCCCTGGACGCCGACCAGTACGCCAACCTGGATCCGCTTTTCGCAATAACGCATGGCATTGCGCAACAGGTTCTGCAACGCCCGGGCCGTCAGGCGCGGGTCCAGCACGAAACGCTCCAGCGCACCGTGCAGCAGCACATCGATCACCACGTCCGGCGCGGCCAGGTCCTCGTCGACACTGCCCAGGATACTGTCGATGAACTCGTCCAGCGCTACCTCCACTCGTTCGGGCAGATGCTCGGGGTTCTGCAGACGGCTGTAGGACAACAACTCCAGCACCAACTCATCCAGCTCGCGGATGTGCGCCACCAACCCTTGCAACCGCTCGCGACTGGCCGGAGGCAGGTCATCCGACAGCGCCAGGGCCAGACCGAAATCGAGGCGGGTCAATGGCGTGCGCAATTCATGGGACACCGCATTGAGCAGATCGCGCTGCTGGTTGAGCAAGCGCTCGATGTCGCCGGCCATCGTATCGAACACGTGGGCCAGGCTGCCGATGTTCGAGCTGGAGCCAATCTGCGTACGTTCGCTCAAATGGCCTTTGCCGAAGCGTTCAGCGGTGCGTTTGAGCCGTTCCAGATCGCGCCAATGCGGCCGTAACCAAAGCAGCAGGCAGGCCAGCATCGTCGCACCGATCAACACGTTGATGCTCCAATACAACCAACTGACCTCGGTCGGGTCCGGGGGCACGATCATCTTGACCGCCGTGCGCTCATCCAGCGGCGCGGCCGCCAGGGTTCGCCAGGCCCATTCGCCCAGGCGCACCACGTTCTCGCCGCGCTGGAGACGCGCCTGCTCGGCGGCGCTGAAACCTGCATCATCAATGGCCGCCAGTTCGATGCGCAGCGGCTCGAACTCCTTGTCCATCTGTGCCGCCAGTGCCGGCCACTGCTCGCTGGGCACGTTATGGAACTGCCTGACCATCAAGGTTTGCAGGCCACGGGAGTAATCGAGGTTGTAGTTCAGAAAGCGTTCATGGAACAGCCGGACCACCAGTTCCGGCATCAGGTAGATCGCGGCGCTGTAGGACACGATGGTGACCAGGTACAGGCGAATCAGCAGCTTCCACATCGACTCAGCATTCCCACTCGGAACGGCTGAACAGATACCCCTTGCCCCACACGGTCTTGATCTTGCGGGCTTCGCCGGCGTTGTCGTCGAACTTGCGCCGCAGCTTGGAGATCGCCACGTCCACCGAGCGGTCGGTGCCGTTGAACTCGATGCCGCGCAGACGCTGCAGAATCTGGTCGCGACTCAGCACTTCGCCGCAATGCCGGGCCAGCACCACCAGCAGGTTGTATTCGCCGCTGGACAACTCCACCGCTTGCCCGCGCCAGGTCACGGTGCGTTCGGACAGGTCGATGCACAGGTTGCCCATGAGAATGCGGTCGTTGACTGTCTGCGGCTCGGTGAGGCTACTGCGGCGCAACAAGGTCCGAACGCGTGCCAGCAGCACCCTGGGTTCACAGGGTTTGCTGACGTAGTCATCGGCGCCCATTTCCAGGCCCAATACCTGATCATGGCTGTCATCCCGGGCAGTGAGCATCAGTATGGGCAAGGTGGCCGAATCAGCCCGCAACAAGCGGCAGACCTGCAAGCCGTCCAGCCCCGGCAGCATCAGGTCGAGGATCACCAGGTCCGGCTGATCGACACGCGCCCGTTCACGTACATGATCGCCACGGCTGAGCACACTGACCCGATAGCCGTTGCGCTCCAGGTAGCTGGCGATCAGTTCAGAAAGAGCGGTGTCGTCTTCCACCAGGAGGATGTTGGGCATGGGTGTTTCCAGAAAGTGCTGGGGCGTCGGCTATGCCACTATCGCGAGCAGGCTCGCTCCCACATTTGGCTTTCGGTGCGACACAAAACCAGTGTGGGAGCGAGCCTGCTCGCGATAGCGGTATGACAAACGCAGAAAATCTCAAGCTGCCAAGGATATACGCCCTCGCCCCCTCCCGAGCAAACCCCTTACACAATTTCACACAGCCCCTACAAAGCTTTACCGATCCACGCTTTCACCCCCCGTAGCATGCAACGTTCATTATCGGGGAAGCACCATGCCAAAGAACTCTATTGCCACCCTGGGCCTGCTGCTCGGCGCGTTGCTGCTGAGCGCCTGCGATAGCGCCTCGAGCCCTGAAGACGCGGCACCGCTGGCCACTGTGGCGATCGAAACCCTCGAAGCCCGCCCACTCTCTATCAGCAGCGAACTGAGCGGACGCATTGCCGCGCCGCGAATCGCCGAAGTGCGCGCGCGCGTCCCCGGCGTGGTGTTGGAACGGGTCTTTCGCGAAGGCAGCGACGTGAAGAAAGGCGATGTGCTGTTTCGCATCGACCCGGCGCCGTTCAAGGCCGACCTGGACAGCGCCGAAGCGGCGTTGCGCAAAGCCGAGGCCAACGCGTTCCAGGCCCGCCTGCAAGCGCAGCGTTATTCGCAGTTGATCGAAGATAACGCTGTCAGCGGCCAGGACTACGACAATGCCCGCGCCGCCGTCCGCCAGACCGCCGCCGATGTCGCCGCGAACAGGGCCGCCGTGGAACGAGCCAAACTGAACCTGGGCTACGCCACAGTCACCGCGCCAATTGCCGGACGCATCGGCCGGGCGCAGGTGACCGAGGGTGCGCTGGTGGGACAGAACGAAACCACGCCGCTGGCCCTCATCCAGCAATTGAACCCGATCCACGCCGACCTCACCCAGTCGACCCGCGAACTCAACGAACTGCGCCGGGCGTTGCGCTCCGGCCAGTTGCAGCAGGTCGGCCAGGATCAGGCCAAGGCCACGCTGATCCAGGATGACGGCAGCCTCTACCCGTTGCCGGGCAAGTTGCTGTTTACCGACATCAGCGTCGACCCGGGCACCGGCCAGATCACCCTGCGCAGCGAGTTTCCCAACCCTGACCTTGACCTGCTGCCCGGCAGCTTCGTGCGCGTGCGCCTGGAGCAAGCCGTCGACCGCCAAGGCATCAGCGTGCCGCAACGGGCCATCCAGCGCGACAGCGCCGGCGTTGCCCAGGTACTGCTGCTCGATACGCAGCAGCAGGTCAGCCTGCAACCGGTGGAACTGGGCGCTGTGCAAAACGACCGCTGGATCGTCACCCATGGCCTGAAACCCGGTGATCGCATCGTGGTGCAAGGCCTGCAACATGCGCGTCCCGGCGAAAAAGTCCGGATCGAAGACTCTCCACTTGCCCAGCGCCAGTAAGCAGGACATCGCTCATGCCTCAGTTCTTTATCGACCGCCCGGTGTTCGCCTGGGTGGTCGCGTTGTTCATCCTGTTGGCCGGCGCGCTGGCCATACCCCAACTGCCGGTGGCGCAATACCCCGATGTCGCGCCGCCGCAGATCGAGATCTACGCGGTATACCCGGGCGCTTCGGCGCAAGCTGTGGATCAAAGCGTGGTCAGCCTGATCGAGGAAGAACTCAACGGCACCGATAACCTGCTGTACTTCGAATCCCAGAGTAGCCTGGGCAGTGCAACCATCACCGCCACGTTTCAGCCCGGGACCAACCCCGAGCTGGCCCAGGTGGACGTGCAAAACCGCCTCAAGGCCGTCGAGTCGCGTCTTCCTCAGACGGTCACCCAACAAGGCCTGCAGGTGGACAAGGTTTCATCCGGTTTCCTGCTGCTGATCACCCTCACCTCCAGTGACGGCAAACTCGACGACGTGGCCCTCAGCGACTACCTGGCGCGTAACGTGATGAACGAGATCAAGCGTTTGGACGGTGTCGGCAAAGCTCAGTTATACGGTGCCGAGCGGGCGATGCGAATCTGGATCGACCCGCAGAAGCTGCTGAGCTTCAACCTGACCCCGGCCGACGTCAATGCCGCCATCGTGGCGCAGAACGCCCAGGTCTCGGCAGGCAGCATCGGTGACTTGCCAACCCGTACGACCCAGGAAATCACCGCCACCGTCCTGGTCAAGGGCCAATTGTCGACGCCTGAAGAATTCGCCGACATCGTACTCAAGGCCAACCCCAACGGATCTACCGTGCGAATCGGCGACGTGGCGCGGGTAGAGGTCGGCAGTCAGGAATATCAATTCTCCACCCGCTTGAACGGCAAGCCGTCCACCGCCGTCAGCGTGCAATTGTCGCCGGGAGCCAATGCCGTGAGCACGGCAAACCGGGTGCGCCAGAAGATGGACGAACTGGCGCGATACTTCCCGGCCGGCGTGGATTACAAGATCCCGTATGACACGTCGCCCTTCGTCAAAGTCTCCATCACCAAAGTGATCTACACCCTCGGCGAGGCGATGCTGCTGGTGTTCGCCGTAATGTTCCTGTTCTTACAGAACGTGCGCTACACCTTGATTCCCACACTGGTGGTCCCGGTGGCACTGATGGGCACCTTCGCGACGATGTTTGCGCTGGGCTTTTCCATCAACGTGCTGACCATGTTCGGCATGGTGCTAGCCATCGGCATCCTGGTGGACGATGCCATCGTGGTGGTGGAAAACGTCGAGCGAATCATGGCCAGCGAAGGGTTGTCGCCAAAGGAAGCGACGCGCAAGGCGATGCAGCAGATCACCGGGGCCATCATCGGCATCACCCTGGTGTTGGTGGCGGTGTTCATTCCGATGGCGTTCATGCAGGGCTCGGTGGGGGTGATTTACCAACAGTTCTCGCTATCGATGGCGACGTCGATCCTGTTCTCGGCCTTTCTCGCCCTGACCTTGACCCCGGCACTTTGCGCGACCTTGCTCAAACCGGTCGCCAAAGGCGATCACCACGCCAAAAGCGGTTTCTTCGGCTGGTTCAACCGTGGCTTCGAGCGATTAGGCGACCGCTATCAAGGCTGGGTGGCCTATGCACTCAAGCGCACCGGGCGATATATGTTGATCTACGGTGTGCTGCTGGTGGGCATGGGGCTGTTGTTCAGTCGCCTGCCCTCCTCGTTCCTGCCGGTGGAAGACCAGGGCTATACCATCACCGATATCCAGCTGCCGCCCGGCGCGAGCAAGAACCGCACGGTGCAGGTGGTCGAGCAGATCGAAGCGCACAACGCCGGCGAGCCGGGGGTGGGCGACAGCACCGTAATCCTCGGTTTCAGTTTCTCCGGCAGCGGGCAGAACGCCGCGCTGGCGTTCACCACCCTCAAGGATTGGTCGCAGCGTGGCCGCGACGATTCGGCCAGTGCCATTGCCGAGCGTGCCAACCAGGCCTTCGGCCAGATCAAGGATGCCGAGGCCTTCGCCGTACTCCCGCCACCGGTGGATGGCCTCGGGACGTCCAGCGGTTTCGAGTTCCGCCTGCAAGACCGCGGAGGCCTCGGCCATGCCACGCTGATGCAGGCTCGCACGGCTTTGCTCGCCGCCGCCGAGAAGAGCCCGGTGCTGATGAACGTGCGCGAAAGCGCCCTGGCCGAAGCGCCGCAGGTGCAACTGGAGGTCGACCGCAAACAAGCCAATGCCTTGGGAGTGTCTTTCGCCGACGTGGGCAACGTGCTCGCCACCGCAGTAGGCTCGGCCTACATCAACGACTTCCCCAACCAGGGGCGGATGCAGCGGGTGGTAGTTCAGGCCGAGGGCGATCAACGCAGCCAGGTGGTCGACCTGCTGAAGATCCATGTGCGCAACGACACTGGAAAAATGGTGCCGCTGTCAGCCTTCGTCCAGGCTCGGTGGACTCAGGGCCCGACGCAATTGACCCGCTACAACGGCTACCCGGCCATCAGCATCTCCGGTGAACCGGCCCCCGGCCACAGCACCGGCGAGGCCATGGCGGAAATCGAACGCCTGGTGGCCCTGGGCCCCGCCGGCCTGGGCCAGGAATGGACCGGGCTGTCGTTGCAGGAGCGCCTGTCCGGCAGTCAGGCGCCGCTATTGCTGGGCCTGTCGTTACTGGTGGTGTTCCTGTGCCTGGCGGCGCTCTACGAGAGCTGGTCGATCCCCACGTCGGTGCTGCTAGTAGTGCCGCTGGGGGTGCTCGGCGCGGTGTTGGCGGTATCGTTGCGTGGCATGCCCAACGATGTGTTCTTCAAGGTCGGCCTGGTGACCATCATCGGCTTGTCGGCCAAGAATGCGATCCTGATCATTGAGTTTGCCAAGCATCTGTACGACGAGGGCCACGACCTGATCGACGCCACGCTCCAGGCCGCGCGTCTGCGCCTGCGGCCGATCATCATGACCTCCCTGGCGTTCATTCTCGGCGTGGTGCCGTTGGCCATCGCCACCGGCGCCAGTTCGGCAAGCCAGCAGGCCATTGGGACCGGGGTGATTGGCGGGATGATCAGCGCGACGCTGGCAGTGGTGTTTGTGCCGGTGTTTTTCGTGGGGGTGATGAGGCTCGTGGGTCAACGTAATGAAGACCGCTAACCCCTTCGCTGCTCGCGTCGGTAGCATGGATAAAGCCCACGGCTGATACAACACCCACAGCGATCTACCTTTGTAAACTGTCAAGGATGACAGTTTACAAGCTTCGAAAAAACAGGCTTTCATAGCCTATCCAGCATTAAGGTCGGCATGGCCTTTGGATACCTTATTTCCTGTAACGGAGACTGAATCCATGAATGCCGTCATCAACCAATTGAGTTTCGCCAAAGGCAATTATGTCACGGCGTCAGCGTTCTCAAACCATGACAAAGACTTTCCCGACTTCGCGGCTACCTCGAGGCTGATTGAAAAGAAAAAGGCGGGGGTCAAACAAATAGAAACGGTGGTGATTACTGCGATTGACCGGGAAGAAAAACAGACCAGAGCGTCGATTACGACTACGCGTGAACTCATCATCAGCATTCCGGCCGATTATGAGCCGGGCAGCTATGAGCTGAAAACACGCGATGATGTGAGCTTCAGTCTCAAAGAATCCGACATGACTATCTATGAAGGTGTTTCGGGTACTATCGACCTGGTACCGGCACCGGAGGGGAACGTCAGAGGCAAATTCAACATTGATCTTGAGCTGCCGGACACCGACGGACAAACCTTCATCCTGAAGGGTCAGTTCCAAGTACTCAAGGCCTGATAAATCGGCGCTGACAAGACCCATTAAAAAGGGAAGCCAAAGCTTCCCTTTTGTTTTGGTCAGAACTGGTAATGAGCCCCAAAATTGAAACCGAAATCCTTGGTGAGATTGTCACCTTTACTGGTGTCAAGCTCAGCATGAACTTGCCAGCGATCACTCAAGGTCCATGAAGCCCCGGCGGCCACTTCGAAGCGAGTACCGGACAGATCGTTGTTGAACTTGTTGTCGTTGACCCGAACTTCGTTATGCTTGGCAAACTCCTGGACCACGGCCGTGCGAATATGCGGTTGCAGTACGCTGCCATCATCCAGGGTCATGCCCCGCCCCATTGTCACACCCACCTTGCCCAGCATGGAACGCGTCGTGTCGGCGTCAGCTTTCAGGCCGTTATTGAGGTTGAAGTCCTTGCCTTGCACGGTTGCCACCTGCCACTGCGTAAACGGTTCCACGTAGTAGCCATCCTTGATATCGATATGTTTACCAAACTCAACGGACGCACTGGCCCCCAGGTTGTTATAACCGCCCTTGGTCTTGGTACCGTCGCTCATCGTTACCTTGGCATCGTTGCGGAAATGGTTGAGTTTGGCCACGGTATCCAGGTAGTAACCGCTATCACCCAGCCAAGTGCCGTACATACCGAGGGACGTGCTATCGATCTCTCCAGAGCTGCCACGGCTCAAGTCAAGGTTCGACTTGCTATAACCGGCGAACACACCCAGCAACACACGTTCGCCCGCGATATCCACTGGGGTATCGACGCCCAAGGAAATACCGTGTTGATTCTGGCTGTAGCCGTTGCCGTAAGCCTTGTTGGTGATGCTGTATCGGCTGCCGAACGTCCGAACCCAGCCGCCCGTCTGCCCACCATTGACGCGCAAGTCACCCATGCGCGTGTTCAACAACGCCATCTCGCCATAGATCACCGTGGGTGCCGTGCCGAATATGGCCATGACCGAACGGGTCGGTGTGCTGATGACATCCTTATCGGGCTGCAGGTACCAGTCATCGCCATTCTTCACCAAACGATAGGTATAAGCGCCGACATCCACGCGATCATTGACGAGATCGTATTGAGCACCGGAGGCAACGCTTTGTACCACCTTGATCGAGTCTTCATTGACCGGATCAAGTCCCGAACTGGCCACCAGCAATTGATGATTACCGGTTGCGCTGCCGGTAATGTTCAGGAGGTCGCTGATGCCCTGATTGAAATCGGTGCCGATCTCAAACCTGCCATTGCCCGCCAGATTGGCTACGTCCAACTGGAAGTACTCCTGATCGCCGCCTAACCGAACCGTCCCGCCACTGTTGAGCGTGAGGTTGCTCACCGACTGGCTATCGGTCATCTGCCATAACGCCTGATTGCTGATAGCGAAATTGGAGATGTTATTCACCTGGCCGGTCAGGCTGGCAGCGTTGTCCAGTGTCAGACTGGAAACACTGTTGGCGGCGCCGGTCACATCCCCGACCATCACACTCCGGTTATCGATGGAAGCACTGCCCACCTCTTGCAAATTACCTGTGAGCGAGGACGCGTTGTTGATCACCACGCTCGAGGCGCCCAGCACATTGCCGGTCATACGAGCCTGATTGTTGAGCGTTGCACTGGTGACGTTCTGCAGGTCGCCGGTCAATGATGCTGCGTTTTGCAGAACGACATTGCCCGAACCGCCCGCATCCACCACGACATTGCCCGTCAGCTCGCTGTTATCGACGAGCAGATCAGCCGAAGCACCGTCGCGGATCTCAAGCAAAGTACCGTTTCCGCCAACCAAGGTTGAATCATTACGCACCGTGATGTTGGCAACGGTCGGAAAATTCGGAGCATTGATACCAACGACAATGGCCGAGCCGGTGACGCCTTCGACCCGAGTGCCGTCCAGCACGATGGACGTAGGAATGACCGTTGTTGCCAGGGTGTCGGTACCCACGGTCAATCCGTTGAGCCCTCCCGTGATCGTACTGCCACTGGCAGACAATGTGCTTTCGAGCAGGCGTATGCCGAAACTGTTGGCGCCAGTGCCTTCTACGGTGGAGTTCTGAATGTTCAGCTCGCTGAAACGATTGCCCCCGATCCCGCCCGTCAAGCCCCGTACCGTGCTGTTGTTACTCAAGGTCACCCTTGAGCCACCCACGCTGTTGATGTTGCGTACAGCTGAAATACCGGTCCCTGTAGTACTGGTAACCGTAGAGTTATTCAGCGTGGCGCTGGCATTGGAGAGAAAAATACCTTGGTTGAGTCCCCCCTCTCCGGCGGAGCTGATTGTGGAGTTGGTCATGTCAACCGTTCCACCTGTCGTACTGGTGATACCGAACGTCGTAGCACCCGAGCCGATCAATGTAGCGCCAGATTCAATTGCCCAGGTTTCGACGGGGGTAGTGGCGTCGATGGGCAGGCTTTGCCCCGCTGGGACCGTGCCGGCTTGGGCCAACGAGGCGTTTATCAGCAGCGGTAGGCACAACAGCACCGACAGACTGATGGATGTTTTGCGAAAGATAAATCCGGGTCTAGACGACATAAATGAGTCCTGCTCGATGACATTCCCTGGGGAACGAATCTCCGACCCATTACATGTGCGAGCCGGAATAAAAAACGGTCGCCAGACTACGGTTTACTCATCAAGTCCTATGTAGGACAAATCCGTAGATACGTACGACTTTTCCCGTTTTAATGTGAGAGCTCTACTTTTAATGCGTGGAACATTACTTCAATAGTCAAGGACGACAACTAATGTCGTCCTTGACTACCCTATCGAAATAATCAGGGTGTTTCGGGACGCTCCTGTTCGCAATAAACCAGACTGGAGTTCAACAACGCCACGGGAAAGGTGAACTCCGACTCGATGCCGTTAACCGTATAAGCGATACGGGCGTAGCGGGCGGCGGGCCGCTGAGTACCATTGGGCGGTAGCTGGATCTCGCGGATTTTTGCGTAATCCGTCAGCCAGAATTCCAAGTCCCCTGTCGCAGGCATCGGTGCCGAGTCAGTGATTTGCGTACCGGGAATGGAAGTACCGCTCGGTGTATTGGTCGTGCGTCCTTCGAACTCCAGAGTAACGGTGGCTCCCGTGGGAATATTGACATCGCGCCGGATTCGAACTCGCAGGGCGCGAGGCCTATAGGGAGGCATGGGGCCATTCGCTACAGCCGGATGGTTGAGGCTCGGGCAGTTGATAGTGGGGGGAAGTATGCCGGGGGGAGACGGTGGGATGGTCCGTTCTGGCACGAGGGAGCCTGATGAGCTGGTGAACGCTGAAACAATCACAATTGGCGCAGGCAAGTCGATCACGATGGCCGTCACGTCGACCTTGGTCGTGATTTCCTGTTTCATCACGTTTTCGCTGCCCGGGTATTCAACAGTGATGTAAGCCTCTCTGGCATCACCGCCTGCAACGGTACCGTTGCCCTCCTTGAAAATCGTGTCCCAGGGCAGCTCTGTAGTGACCTTCGTAGCGCCCACGCGCACAGGTTCTGGCTCACCCACCTGTTTACCCTGATAGTAAAACGTAACCATTTCACGGCCGGTCACGGGGCGGTCGACCTCATTCCATAGAGGCCACTCCATGATCGCCGCCATCCCGGCCTGATCGGGCCCCAAGGTATTGGGTGGAGGGGGAGTGGGGCCCGCGCCTTGCACCACTACGGGGACGATGGCGGGGTTCACCGGATCCGGTAAATTAGGCTGTTCCGGACCGGCATAGGCAAAGTCGATCAGAGTGAACCTGCGGGATGAAACCGGATTTGGCGTAAGTGTCGCGCGCTCCAGTTCATACCAATATTCCAACTCCGTCTCGTCCTGCTTGTTGGGGTCTCCAAACATCGCCGCCAACAGCGGGTAGTCCAGTTCGAACTTCAGCGTCCCCGGGCCCGGTCCAGGAATGGATTGCTCTGGCAAGTCAACCGTCGTAGCCTCCGACGAGTAGAGGTAAGGAATGATTCGGTCGTTCGCAAGCGCATTGTCTGGATAATCTACTTCCAGGATGACCCGGGTGTCTGGGGGCTCCGTCACCATCGTGAAATTAATGGACTTGCCCCCATCGGTTACCGGAATCCTGGGGTCGTGGAGTACCGGTGCCGGCGTCTTGACCCTACGGAACAGGGAAGTAATGGCCGCGTTGTTGCTGATATTTCCAGGAAGGTCAGTGAGATTGTATGAGTAATAGTATCGCCCATCACTCAGCCCCCGCAGAAAAGCCAGCGGAATATTGATAACCCCAGAGGCAGGCACTGGACCACTGTAAGCAGGCGTCTCGGCCTGCATCAAGCTGAACGATAATTGCGTCGAAATATAAAAATTGACCTTGTCTTTATCTGCCTCGAACTTCTGGTAGGCCGTGGGAATGGTCAGGTTCAGCCCTCCGGCATTGGCGGGATCGCTCAGCCAGGTATCGTCAATAACTTCAGGAAACGTGCCTCCCAAGGTTAGTATTGTTGGGCGCGCGCCCGTGCCATTACCTGTGCCTGGTTGCCGCTGGTAGGGTGCGGTCAAATCAACCAGAACTGCGGTGGGGGTATCGGATGTATCAATATTTCCGTTAACATCGTAATCAACAAACGTAAAGTTATACAAGTTGTATTCACCGGCAGGGTCAAATACATCATTCAGGCCGCTGACATCCACATCAAACTCTATCGGAAATGTCCAGACACCTCCGGGCTGCTGATCTTTATACTTTGTCTCAATTATATAGGCCGGGTCGCCCGCAACAATATCAACATCTTTTGGAGACAAATGAAGCTCTACCGCCGCTCCGCCGTCGGGGCTTTGATCAGTAATACTTGTCAAGTGCACCTTGATGCTACGATCCTCTCTAAGCTGCTTATAAGTGAGTCTCCCATCCGGTAATTGATTGACAACAACTGGGGGGACGCCGAGCATACTGCCACCCGATTTAACTTGCACATTCATTTTTGTAGACTCCATCGAGGAATTCTTCATTGAATCGCCAATGTTATAATCCGATGGATGACCGCTCGATGGCAGGCTCCATACTTCCGGCGTTGATATATCGCGACTTTTGCTGCCTGAAAATGCTAAAGCATCTTCAGTGGATGCTTGCAAAGCTGTCCTGCCAAGAGGACCACAGGAAAGTGACTGGCCAGGAATGATTCGATCAATCTTCACCAGCCCTGGCGCCGATTTTCCTTGTGCGATACCGTTTCGATAAAGCGTGTAACTGGCCAGTGCCGATGCATTTCTTTCCATCGGTTTTATGTACTGTTCATACTTATCGCTCTCCAATATAAAGTCGAATCCCAGATCAGACGAAGCCTCCTCTTGCGTCAACAACTTAGTTAGCCGAAGCGCCGTGCCAACGATCGGATCAGTACCATTAAGGTTATAGAAACCCTCCCAGTCCAAGGCGCATTCATCGTCCCTCATAAACCGCCCCGGTTGCGCGGGCACACGCACCAATAGCCTCTCCCACACCTTGGGTTGCGAGTCGCAATTGAGATAGCCCCATAACGTCGCGCTGGGAAAACGCGGTTCTTTCAGATTCACGGGAGGTGGACGATTCACAATGAATACTTGTGGGAGCGATGTATCCGGGTTGCCGTCGTCACCCCGGGTTACCCGATATATCAGGCGAATTTCTCCATCGCGCTGCAGATATTGCGCCGGCAAGGTAATGGGCGGTGGCGGTGTCACCGGGACGGGAAACGCGTTGCTATAAAATCCTATTTCGTCCGCAGCTCCCGGCTCCAATACCCAAATCTCCAGCAAGTCACTACTGCCCTCCTTTTCGGATGGAGAGACCCACATCGGGATAAGCAACGTGGCCCCTACGATGGAGGCTTCGGGCGGGAGTATGCGATCCGCACCAACGCCTTCAATACTTAAAGGCGCCGCCAGAATCGTCCCGCTCCTTACTTTCTTATCTGTAGAGGACATGCACCATTCTCCAGACCGGGCCTTCTAAATGTCTGGAGAAATTAGACGTGGATATGACTATTACGCCTACTGTCAGATCTGACAGGTTTGCCGGCCGTTCGTCGGACCAGGCAATGGCGTCAACGTTGCTCCAGCGAATCCGCCGCGCACCGGGCGATGCGCCGACAGGCTTCGTCAAGCTGAGACTGGTCGACCACCAAGCCGATGCGTATATGCCCCGCTGCACTCGGCCCGAACGCTTCGCCGGCCAGGACAGACACGCCATATCCGTCCAGCAGGCGCTCGGCAAACGCCTGGGCACCGAGACCCGTCTGGCGCACATCCACCATCACGAACATGCCACCATCGGGCCATACCGGTTTGAGCCCTGGGCACCCTTCGAGCGCGGCGCAGACCAGATTCCGACGCTGGCGATACGCCTCGTGCATCTGGGCCACGTCGGGCAAATCCGTCTCCAGCGCAACCTGGGCCGCTCGCTGGACGAAATCCGGCAAGCCGAACAGCATGCACAGCGACAGGTTCGCCAGATGTCCGGCCAAAGATTCGGGACCGATGACCCAGCCGATGCGCCAACCCGTCATGGCGTGGGACTTGGACAGGCTGTTGATGGTGGCGGTGCGCTCGGCCATGCCCGGTAGGCTGGCCGGGCTGATGTGTTCGCCTT
This sequence comes from Pseudomonas sp. NFACC45, assembly GCF_900113505.1. Taxonomy (NCBI): domain Bacteria; kingdom Pseudomonadati; phylum Pseudomonadota; class Gammaproteobacteria; order Pseudomonadales; family Pseudomonadaceae; genus Pseudomonas; species Pseudomonas sp. NFACC45. Next base: position 244,335 of record NZ_FOPO01000005.1, on the reverse strand, counting down.
CGTACAGCAAGTCGCTGTAGACCTCGTCGCTGATCAGCCACAGATCATGCCCGATGCACAATTGCGCCAGTGCTTGCCAGGTGGCCAGCGGCAAGCTGGCGCCGGAAGGATTGTTGGGGCTGTTGAGCAACATCGCCCGAGTACGGGGGGTAATCAGTTGGGCGACGTCGGCCGGATCAACCCGAAACCCGTTTTCCGGGCGCACCGCCACCGGCACCACTTTAGCCCCGCAAGCACCGAACACCGCTTCGTAGGTGACATACATCGGTTCGGCGATGATCACTTCATCACCGGGGTTGAGCAGGCATTGCGCGACCGCGTACACCCCGCATTGCGCCCCCGGCAACACGGTAACCTGGTCGGCGCCCACCGGCTGACCGCAACGCTCGCGATGACGCCGGGCAATACTGGCGCGCAAGCTGTGCAAGCCACGCACATCTGAATAGTGGGTTTCTCCGACCCGCAGGCTGGTCACCGCAGCATCGACGATAGCGCGTGGCGTGTCGAAATCCGGATCGCCCACTGATAACAGCAATACATCCATGCCCTGCTCGCGCATGGCCAGCGCCCGGTCGTGGATCTGCCACGCAGCGGCACCGTCGCCGGTGATGCGGCGGGTCAAGTCTGAAAAGCGCATGTACCACTCCTGTTTTGCGCGAAGTCCAGCCTCAACCCTATCTCAAATCCCATTTCGCGCCAGCGCTTTTGTAGCGAGGGCGCTTGCTCCCGCTCGGCTTCTGTAGGAGCTGGCGAAGCCTGCGATCTTTTGATCTTTTGATCTTTCGCTTGAGACTCAAGTGTCTGGGGAGATCGCAGCCTCGTTGCACTCGACAGCTCCTACAGAGCTCCTACAGAGCCTAGCGGGAGCAAGCGCCCTCGCCACAGGTCTATCGGGCGGCCACTCGCCAAAGCCGGGCGATGTCCCGGGCTCGTTCAGCCAGCAAGCGTGGCGCATCGGCGCAGGCCTCTTGCAGGGTCATCGGCCCGCTGACCAGGGCAAACGCGGCGTCGATGCCATGTTCATACAGCGCCTGATAATCCTGCCCCAGCGTGCCGGCGATGACCACGACCGGTACGCCGTGTTGGCGGGCGATGCGGGCCACGCCAAAGGGTGTTTTGCCGCGCAGGGTCTGGGCGTCGAAACGGCCTTCGCCGGTGATCACCAGGTCAGCGCCGTTGATCGCATCGGCCAGCCCGGTCAACCCGGCGACGACGTCAACGCCGGTGCGAAACTGCGCGCCCAGGAACGCCTTGGCGGCGAACCCCAGCCCCCCGGCGGCGCCGCTGCCCGGTTCGTCGCGTACATCCTTGCTCAACACCTGGGCACAGTGTTCAGCGAAATGCCCCAAAGCCTGGTCCAGTTGCTGTACCTGCTCAGGGGATGCACCTTTCTGCGGACCAAAAATTGCTGAAGCGCCGTGAGGACCGCACAACGGGTTATCGACATCAGCCGCGATCTCGAAACTGACCCGGGCCAGGCGCGGGTCCATCTCGCTCAAGTCGATACGCGCCAGTTTCGCCAGGGCCAGACCACCGGGCGCAAGAGGTTGCCCGTTTTCATCCAGCAACCCCACGCCCAAGGCTTGCATCGCCCCTGCACCGCCGTCGTTGGTAGCACTGCCGCCGATTGCCAGGATCACCCGTCCGGCGCCTTCGTCCAGGGCGGCACGAATCAGCTCGCCGGTGCCGTAGGTGCTGCTGGAACAGGCGTCACGTTGCCCAGGAGGTACCAGCTGCAAGCCGCTGGCCTCAGCCATTTCAATAATCGCGGTGCGGCTGTCGGGCAACCAGCCCCAACGCGCTTCGACGCTGGCCCCCAGCGGGCCTCTCACCCAACTGCGCCGCCACTGCCCGTTGCAGGCCGCCAGCACCGACTCCACCGTACCCTCCCCGCCATCGGCCATCGGGCACTTGATCAACTGTGCATCCGGCCAGACCTGGGCCAAGCCGTGGGCGACAGCATCCGCCACGCCCTGGGCGCTCAGACTGTCCTTGAACGAGTCGGGGGCGATGACTATTTTCATATTATTCTCCGGTTGGGTGGGGACTGTGTTGAGGCTCATGGCTCATCGCGAGCAAGCTCGCTCCCACAGGTGATTTGGGGTGTTTGATAAATCTGTTTGCTCCGCACGCCTTATCTGGGGTTTGATTGGACCTTTCCCATCGATAAAAGGACCTTGTCATGAGCTACCGCACGCTAGGCCATTCTGGGTTGCACGTTTCGACATTGACCCTGGGCACGATGATGTTCGGCGAACAGACCAGCACCGAGGATTCGCTGCGGATCATCGACAAGGCCTGGGACCAGGGTATCAATTTCATCGACACTGCGGACGTCTACACCAACGGTCGTTCCGAAGAGATCGTCGGCGAGGCGATTGCCCGTCACCGTCATGAATGGGTGCTGGCCACCAAGGTCGGCTTCGGCCCGCCGGATGGCGTGCCCAACCGCAGCGGCCTGAACCGCAAGCACATTTTCAATGGCATCGAGGCGAGCCTGACGCGCCTGGGCACCGATTACCTGGACATCTATTACCTGCACCGCGAAGACCACAATACCCCGCTCGAGGTCACGGTGTCGGCCATCGGTGATTTGATTCGCCAAGGCAAGATCCGCTACTGGGGCCTGTCGAACTACCGTGGCTGGCGCATCGCCGAGGTGATCCGGATCGCCGACCGCCTGGGCATCGACCGGCCGGTGATCAGCCAACCACTGTACAACATCGTCAATCGCCAGGCCGAAACCGAGCAGATCACCGCCGCGCAGAACTACGGCCTCGGCGTGGTGCCTTTCAGCCCCCTCGCCCGCGGGGTGCTCAGTGGCAAGTACGCACCGGACGTGGCACCGGACGCCAACAGTCGCGCCGGTCGCCAGGACAAACGCATCCTGGAAACCGAATGGCGAGTCGAATCCCTGCGCATCGCCCAACAGATCCAGCAATACACCCAGGAACGCGGCGTGGGCATGGTCGAGTTCGCCATTGCCTGGGTGCTGAACAACCGCGCTGTCACCTCGGCCATCGTCGGGCCGCGCACCGAAGAGCAATGGGATGGCTACACCAAGGCGCAGTCGGTGACGATCACCGCCGAAGATGAAGCCTTCATCGATTCGCTGGTGACACCGGGGCATGCCTCGACACCCGGGTTCAATGACGTGGGGCATTTCGTACCGGGGCGTGTGGCGCGCACGTCATAATCACGTTTTCTCCAGCCAAACATCCTTGTGGCGAGGGGATTTATCCCCGCTGGGCTGCGTAGCAGCCCCCTGGACCTGACACTGCAATATGCCAGGTCACAAAAGAGGGGAGCTTCGCCCCCAACGGGGATAAATCCCCTCGCCACAGGTTCGGGTGTTGATTGATAGCCCTCAAGAGAATCACCGTGTCCAAAGGCATCGCTCTATCGGTCTCGGCCTCTGTGCTGTTCGCCGTCATGTATTACTACACCTCCCTGCTCTCGCCACTGACCGGCGTGGAGATCTTCGGTTGGCGCATGCTGCTGACGATGCCCTGCATGACGGTGTTCATGCTGGTGGCCAAGGAGTGGAACCTGGTGACGGCGCTCGGCCGGCGCCTGCTCGCCGCGCCGCGGCTGTTGATCGGTGCCATGGCGTCTTCGGCGTTGATGGGGGCGCAGTTGTGGCTGTTCATGTGGGCGCCCCTCAACGGCTACAGCCTGGACGTGTCGCTGGGGTATTTTTTGTTGCCGCTGTCGATGGTTCTGACCGGGCGCCTCGTCTATGGCGAGCGTCTGTCCTACCTGCAGAAAATCGCCGTGTTCTTCGCCACCCTCGGCGTGGTCAACGAGCTGTACCAGGTGGGTGGTTTTTCCTGGGCGACCTTGCTGGTAGTGGTGGGTTATCCGATCTACTTCATTCTGCGCAAACGCCTGGGGACCGACAACCTGGGCGGGTTGTGGCTAGACATGACCCTGATGCTGCCGCTAGCGCTCTGGTTCGTGCAAAGCGGTGAACAAGGTTTCGCTGTTTTCGACCAGTACCCGTGGCTGTCGCTGCTGATCCCGTTGCTCGGGGTGATCAGTGCTTCGGCACTGGTGGCCTACATCGTTGCCAGCCGGTTGCTGCCATTCAGCCTGTTCGGACTGCTGAGCTATGTCGAGCCGGTATTGCTGCTGGGCGTTGCGCTGCTGCTGGGAGAAAGCATCCAGGCCAGTGAATGGCTGACCTACATTCCCATCTGGATGGCCGTGGCGGTGCTGGTATTCGAAGGGTTCAAGCACCTGATGCGCCAGCGCCGCCGGGCTTAAGGCTTATCCAGCCCCCCCTTGTGGGAGCGGGCTTGCTCGCGAAGGCGTCGTGTCAGGCGCCACTGATATTGACTGATACTGCGCTTTCGCGAGCAAGCCCGCTCCCACAAGGGGTTTTGCATCGGCAATAAAAAGCCCGCCGGGCATCACTGCCAGGCGGGCTTTTTTTGCGCTCAGGTATTACTCAGTAGCCAGCACACCACGCCGCACCTGGTCACGCTCGATGGACTCGAACAACGCCTTGAAGTTGCCTTCGCCGAAGCCATCGTCGCCCTTGCGCTGGATGAATTCGAAGAACACCGGCCCCATCAGGGTTTCCGAGAAAATCTGCAACAGCAGACGCTTGTCGCCCTGTTCCGAAGCGCCGTCCAGCAAAATGCCCCGCGCTTGCAGTTCATCCACCGGCTCGCCGTGGTTCGGCAGGCGACCTTCGAGCATTTCGTAGTAGGTGTCCGGCGGCGCGGTCATGAAGCGCATGCCGATGCTTTTGAGCTGGTCCCAGGTCTTGATCAGGTCGTCGGTCAGGAAGGCCACGTGCTGGATGCCTTCACCGTTGAACTGCATCAGAAACTCTTCGATCTGCCCGGCGCCCTTGGACGATTCCTCGTTCAGCGGGATGCGGATCATGCCGTCCGGAGCGGTCATGGCCTTGGAGGTCAGGCCGGTGTATTCGCCCTTGATGTCGAAGTAACGAATCTCACGGAAATTGAACAGCTTCTCGTAGAAACCGGCCCAATAGGCCATGCGCCCGCGATACACGTTGTGGGTCAGGTGGTCGATGATTTTCAGGCCTGCGCCCACCGGATTGCGGTCAACACCCTCGATAAACACGAAGTCGATGTCATAAATGGAGCTGCCTTCGCCAAAACGGTCGATCAGGTACAGCGGCGCGCCGCCGATGCCTTTGATTGCCGGGAGGTTCAGCTCCATCGGGCCGGTTTCGATGTGAATCGGCTGGGCGCCGAGTTCCAAGGCACGTTTGTAGGCCTGTTGCGAATCCTTGACGCGGAAAGCCATGCCGCACACCGACGGGCCGTGTTCGGCGGCGAAGTATGAGGCCACGCTGTGGGGTTCGTTGTTGAGGATCAGGTTGATCGCGCCCTGACGATACAGATGCACGTCCTTGGAACGATGGCTGGCCACTTTGGTGAAGCCCATGATCTTGAAGATCGGCTCCAGGGTGTTGGGGGTCGGGGATGCGAATTCGATGAATTCAAAGCCCATCAGGCCCATCGGGTTTTCGTATAGATCTGCCATGTTGGCGCCTCATCATGCTTATCAATTAACGGAGCGTTAGTTGCCGGCCATGCTGAGGGCACGCGGTGGCGCGCAGGAAATGCCGCGAACGGTGCGGGCGAGAAAATCGCCGTAGATCAGTTGAAACCCGAATATCTTCATTGTCGACCCAAGGCTCTTGCGGGCGAGGCTTCTGCTGCCAGAAGACGTTTATTCTTGTATGCGTAAATCGATTCTACACAGCGTAACCATATTTGTCCGCCTTCGGTATCAAATCGTCTTTTGCGGCGAGCGCGCAAGGGCTTTGTTGCACAGGAAAATCCCGGTCAGGATCAGCCCCGCTCCTACCCCCATCAAGACGGTGAGCCGCTCGTCCAACAGCAACGCCCCGAACAACACTGCGGTCAACGGGTTGAGCGCGATGAACACGCCAGAACGGGTCGCGCCAATCCGACGGATGCCGTCATACCAGGCGATATAGGCCAATGCCGATCCCAGCACACCGAGGTACAGCAGGCTCAACCATTGCCCGACGTCCAACCCGCGCAATGCTTCAACGCGAACTTCGCCTGCGGCCGCGCAAGCTAGCCACAACATCAAGGTGCCCAGCAGAATCGACCAGGTCACGGTTTGCAACGGCCCGAGGCTTTCATTCAGGCTTTTGGAAAACAATGAATAGATGCCCCAGCCCAGCACACAACCAAAAATCAGCAGATCGCCCAGCCAACCCTGCCCTGCACGCTGCAGCAAAGAGGGATCGCGACTGACGATCACCAACCCCGCCCCGCCGATACACAGCACGATGCCTGCGACTTTCGCCCGGCTCAGCCGCTCCTTGAACAGCCACCAGGACGCCAGCCCGATCACCGCCGGATTCAAGGCCACGATCAACGAGGCCCGCGACGCATTGATGTACTGCAAGCCGTAGAAGAAACACAGGTTGTAGAAAAAGATCCCGAAGAACCCCAGCGCCGCCAATTGCAGCCCTTGTTTCAGGCTCGGCCTGGCCAGCGGAATCCCGGCCAGGCCGAGAAACAGCAACAGCGCGAGACTGGCCAGCAGAAACCGCAGGCTGGCGGCGAGCAGCGGTGCCAGGGCATCGGAAAGGATCCTGCCAGCGACGAAGGTGCCGCCCCAGATCATGGTGACCATGGCGAGCTTCAAGTAGACCGGCAGGTCCGACGGGGTTGGGACGGTTTGTTCGAGGGTTTTCATGGTTCACCGAAACCTGTATGTGAAGTAGCTCACAAAACCTGTGGCGAGGGGATTTATCCCCGCTGGGGCGCGAAGCGGCCCCTCGAACTCCCTGACACCCGGAGTCGTCAGGTTTGGGGCCGCTACGCAGCCCAGCGGGGATAAATCCCCTCGCCACAGGTTCTGTATTACTTTGTGATTCGAAGCAGATGCCTCATCATCAAGCTCATGCCTGATCATCGTAAAATGAGCATTCCCTCATGACCCTCACCCAACTCGAAATCTTCTCCCAAGTCGCCGAGCTGCGCGGTTTTACCGCCGCGGCGACGCGGTTGGGTATCAGCCAGTCGGCGGTGTCCCACGCCATCAAATCCCTGGAGCAGGAGTTGGGCGTGGAGTTGTTCAGACGTCATCAGAGCCTCATCGAGCCCAGCGACATTGGCCGGCAGTTGCTGCTGCGCGCCCGGGCCATGCTCGGGCTGGCCAACACCCTGCGCCAGGAAGCCGCGGATGCGCGGGGTATGCGCCGTGGCACCCTGCGCATCGGCTCGTTCGGCCCGACTTCGTCGATGAAGTTATTGCCCGCCATCCTGCAACGTTACCGGGCTTTGCATCCGGGGATCGAAGTGCACATCGACGAAGGACCGGACCGGCAAGTGATCCAGTGGCTGGATGAACGGCGGATCGACGTCGGCTTCGTGGTGCTGCCCGAAGACCGTTTCGACACGTTCGCGCTGATGCAAGACCAGATGGTCGCCGTGCTGCCCAGCGCTCACCCCCTCGCCGCCCAAGCCAGCCTGAGCCTCAAGGACCTGTGCAACGACCCGTTCGTGCTCACCGAGGCCGGCTCTTCTGAACTGGTTTCGCGCCTGTTCAACGCAGCCCGGCTCACACCGAACGTGCGCTATCGTTGCTCGCAGCTGCTCAGCACCCTGGATGTCGTCAGCCGCGGCGAGGCCGTGACCCTGGTGTCCGAAGGTTCACTGCCGGGCGGCGACAACCCGCGTTTCGTCACGCGGCCATTGTCACCGCAGGTCCCGCGGCAGATAGGCCTGGCGGTATTGGACAGCCGCCAGGCCTCGCCCGCTACGCTGGCGTTTATCGAGCTGGCGAGGCAGTCAGTCTGATCACCCGCAACCGGATACACTATCGAAGCTGTTCCTCCAGCCCTCACAGGTTATGCAGATGCCATTGACCGCCACTCGTTTGCGCAAGCGGCCCCGTCGCAACCTGATCACGCTGCTCTGCGGCGTGCTGCCGATACTGTCAGGGCTGGGCATTCTGTACCTGCAAGCTGAACGGACACTGGAACAACAGAGCCAGCAGACCAGCGAAGAGCTGGTCGGGCAGATCGAACTGATGCTCGACAACACCGCGTTGGCGGCCCGCGAACTGCTGCCTCTGGCCGGCCAGCCCTGCGAAGCGGTGAAACTGGCCTTGCGCGAACAGGTGACACGTCGGCCATTCGTCCGTTCGACCAACCTGGTGTGGAACAACACCCTCTATTGCAGTTCGCTGTTTGGCGCCTTCGAAGAGACGGTTGATCCGAATGCCTACCATCAGGGCACGTTGTGGCTCATGAACGGCAACCCGATCACCCCCGACACCGCGCTGCTGATTTACCGGCTCAATGAAGGACAACAAGGGGCATTGGCAACGCTGGACGGTTATCACCTGGCCAATGTCTTGCGTCTGATCGGCGGCGAAACCCGGTTGTTGCTGCAAGTCGGGCCAAACTGGCTGACCGCGGACGGTAAGGTCCGACCAGCGCCCCTGCCCGCACTGCCGGTCGCCCGCAGCAACCTGACCTCATCGCGCTATGCCTTCAATGTTGCAGCCGGCTTCGATGAGGGTGAAATCTGGCGCTACATGGCCCGTGAGTATCCGCCGCTGTTCAGCCTGCTGATCTTCTTCGGTGTCATCGCCGGAACGCTCGGCCACTGGCTGCAAAAACGCGCCACGTCCCCCAGCCATGAGCTGCAACGCGCGCTTGAGGCTGGGGAGTTCGTGCCGTATCTGCAACCAGTCGTGCAGGGCGACAGCAAGCGCTGGGCCGGGGTCGAAGTGCTGATGCGCTGGAACCATCCCAAGGAAGGCCTGGTGCGGCCGGACCTGTTCATTCCCTTTGCTGAACACAGCGGCTTGATCGTGCCGATGACCCGGGCATTGATGCAGCAAACCATGCATTTGCTGGCGCCCTTGGTCCCGCAACTGCAAAGTCCCTTTCACGTCGGCATCAACATCACCGCGCGCCATTGTCAGAATCTGGAACTGGTGCAAGATTGCCGCGAGTTCCTGGAGGCCTTCCCACCGGGGGTCATTACCTTGGTGCTGGAACTGACCGAGCGCGAGCTGATCGAACCGACACCCACCACTCACCAGCTGTTCCATCACCTGCGTGAACTGGGGGTCAAGATCGCAATCGACGACTTCGGCACCGGTCATTCCAGCCTGGACTACTTGCGCCAGTTCAACGTGGACTTCCTGAAAATCGACCAGAGCTTTGTTGCCATGATCGGCGTCGATGCCCTGTCGCGGCACATCCTTGACAGCATCATCGAACTGTCGGGCAAGCTGGACTTGGGAATCGTTGCCGAGGGGGTCGAAACCGTTGAACAAAGCAACTATCTGGCCGCTCACGGGGTGAACTTTTTACAGGGGTATCTATTTGGTCGCCCGATGAGTGGCGCGGATTTCATTACGGCGGTGTCTGCCATTGAAACCCCTGATGCTGCGCCCCTCTACGGGCAACCACAGTCGGACTGATAAAATTCGCATCCCTTGTTACATAACGAAAAAGTTACGATTTACACCCGTGGGTTTCACTACTACAATTTTTTTACCTGTGGCTAATAGCAGGAGCGTCATTATCACTGAGTCGCTTCAAGGCACTTGGCTTATAGCTTTGTTTGCGGTTGGTATCAGCCAAATATTCTGATTGGAGTAACGATATTGTCCAGACTCGCTGAATTTCGTAAAGCAGAACAGGACCTTCAAGAGCGGCTCAAGCAGCTGGAAAAGCTGAAGAATGATGCCGGGCTCAAGAAAGAAATCGAATTCGAAGAGAAGCTCCAGGGACTGATGAAAACCTACGGCAAGAGCCTGCGCGACGTCATCGCGATTCTCGACCCGAACCCGACCAAGGGGGGCCTGCCATCGACCAAACCTGTCAAAACCCGCCGTGCGCGAGTGGTCAAGGTGTACCAGAACCCGCACACAGGTGAACTGATCGAAACCAAAGGCGGCAACCATCGGGGCCTGAAAGCCTGGAAAGAACAGTACGGTGCAAAAACCGTTGACGCCTGGTTGCGCAGCTGAGAAAGCTGGCCGAATAAAAAAACCCTGAGTCTGCTCAGGGTTTTTTATGGGGAGGATTTCTGGATTAAGTGGTTCTAATACCGCCGGCTTTATAGTTTCAGGCTATTTCGTACCGACTGTATTTCATCCTGGTTTTCTACAAACTCCTGAGCCTGTCCCGCATAGGACAGCACATTAGCCCTGCCCTCCTTTAGTGCAGCGACGAGTGTCTGAGATAACACGTGCCGGCCGTTTTGCGTGATCGTGCAAGTGGTCTCCAGTGCGGCAACGTCGCCCAACATCGAAGCATGAATTTTATTACAGACACTTTGATAACCGCTCTGATAAAAGTCCTTTTGAATTGACTTGCGCATTTCCAGTAACACGCCTTGCAAGTTGACTTGATGACCTGGCTCGATGGGCGTCGTGGTCAGTTCCATGACCATCACCGCCGTGCCCGCTGAATCACTCTTTGTCGCCCGTTGCCGGGTCGTTCCAGGCGCTGCCGACGAGGTGCCCGCATCTGAGGGCAAGGGTTCGATGACCCAGCCTGGGGGCCAGGCGACCTGCGGTTCGGCCGCCTGGACAGCGACACTTGCCATCGCGACCAGCCACAGGACAAACAGCGAAAGAAACGGTCGAATCATTGCATTGCACTCAAGGACGATTCGTAAAGTCTGAAGCCCGCCGCCCCGGCAAGCAATAGCCAGAGGCGTTTGGCGATGCCGCGCCCCTTGCGTATCATGGGTGCACCTGCAAGGAAGCCGTTTAGCGCAAGCCAGGACCGTCGCAGCCAGGTTGCGATGCCGTTTGCCCCACTTATTTTCCGGAGGGCCCATGAGCCTGCACGAACTCAACACTTTCCCTGGCGTCACCGCCCAACCCGATACCGCCACAGCCAAATTCGTCTTCAACCACACCATGCTGCGGGTCAAGGACATCACCCAGTCCCTGGACTTCTACACCCGAGTGTTGGGTTTTTCCCTGGTGGAAAAGCGCGACTTCCCGGAAGCTGAATTCAGCCTGTACTTCCTCGCCCTGGTGGACAAGAGCCAGATTCCGGCCGACGCTGCACAGCGCACCGAATGGATGAAATCCATCCCCGGCATCCTGGAACTGACCCACAACCACGGCACCGAAAGCGACCCTGCGTTCGCCTACCACAACGGCAACACTGACCCGCGCGGGTTCGGCCACATCTGCATCTCGGTCCCGGACATCGTGGCCGCTTGCGAGCGCTTCGAAGCGCTGGGTTGCGACTTTCAGAAACGCCTGAGCGACGGTCGCATGAAAAGCCTGGCGTTCATCAAGGACCCGGATGGCTACTGGGTCGAAATCATCCAGCCTGCGCCGCTGTAAGCCCCATCGTAGGGTTGTGGCCAACAAAAATCCTGTGGAAGCGAGCCGGCTCGCGATAGCGGCAGCACATTCAACATAGATGTACCAGACAGGTCGCAATCGCGAGCAAGCTCGCTCCCACAAGGTAATGCGTGATCCAAAAAACAAAACCCCATGAGCACTGGCTCATGGGGTTTTTGTGTTTCCCGCTGTCGACTGTCTATTTATGCCGGCGCGGAGGTGCGGATCAGGTGGTCAAAGGCGCTCAACGAAGCCTTGGCCCCCTCACCCACGGCGATCACGATCTGCTTGTACGGAACAGTCGTCACGTCACCGGCGGCGAACACACCCGGGATCGAGGTTTCACCGCGGGCATCGACAATGATCTCGCCCCGTGGCGACAGCTCTACGGTGCCTTTGAGCCAATCGGTGTTGGGCAACAGGCCGATCTGCACAAAGATCCCTTCCAGCGCCACGTCCCGTACTTCAGCGCTTGGGCGGTCTTTGTAGCGCAAGCCGTTGACCTTCTGGCCATCGCCCGTCACTTCGGTGGTCTGGGCATTGGTGATCACGGTCACGTTCGGCAGGCTGTGCAGCTTGCGCTGCAACACCGCGTCAGCACGCAATTGCACATCGAACTCCAGCAAGGTCACATGGGCGACGATACCGGCCAGGTCAATGGCCGCCTCAACGCCGGAGTTACCACCGCCAATCACCGCAACACGCTTGCCTTTGAACAGCGGACCGTCACAGTGCGGGCAGTACGCCACGCCCTTATTGCGGTATTGCTGCTCGCCCGGCACGTTCATTTCGCGCCAGCGGGCACCGGTCGCCAGGATCACGGTCTTGGCCTTGAGGCTCGCACCGCTGGCGAATTTGATTTCGTGCAGCGCACTATCCTTGCCTGGCACCAATGCATCGGCGCGTTGCAGGTTCATGATGTCCACGTCGTACTGTTTGACGTGCTCTTCCAGGGCGACGGCCAGTTTCGGCCCTTCGGTTTCCTGCACCGAGATGAAGTTCTCGATGGCCATGGTGTCGAGCACCTGGCCGCCGAAGCGCTCAGCCGCGACACCGGTGCGGATGCCCTTACGGGCCGCGTAGATGGCCGCCGAAGCGCCGGCTGGGCCACCGCCCACCACCAGCACATCGAACGCATCCTTGGCGCTGATCTTTTCAGCCTGGCGCTCGATACCGCTGGTGTCGATCTTGGCAAGAATCTCTTCCAGGCCCATACGGCCCTGGCCGAAGTTCACGCCGTTCAAGTAGATGCTCGGCACGGCCATGATCTGGCGTTCATCAACCTCGGCCTGGAACAGCGCGCCGTCGATGGCGACGTGGCGGATGTTCGGGTTCAGCACCGCCATCAGGTTCAGTGCCTGGACCACGTCCGGGCAGTTCTGGCAGGACAGCGAGAAATAGGTCTCGAAGTTGAACTCCCCTTCAAGGGAGCGAATCTGTTCGATGACTTCGACACTGGCCTTGGAAGGATGACCGCCGACTTGCAGCAAGGCCAACACCAGCGAAGTGAATTCGTGGCCCATGGGGATACCGGCAAAACGCAGGCTGATATCGGCGCCCGGGCGATTCAACGAAAACGAAGGCTTGCGCGCATCGGTGCCGTTGTCGAGCAAAGTAATCTGGTTGCAAAGACTGGCAACGTCTTTGAGTAACGCGAGCATTTCCTGGGATTTCGCACCGTCGTCGAGGGAGGCGACGATCTCGATCGGCTGGGTGACCCGTTCCAGGTATGACTTCAACTGAGCTTTAAGATTGGCGTCCAACATACGGGCGATTTCCATTTTTTGAATTTCAGAAAAAACAACGCCCGAGCGAATCTCGCCCGGGCGTTTTTTGGGGCGAAGCGGCTTGCTTGATTAAGAGCGGATCGCCCTCGGATGACTCACAGACTTAGATCTTGCCGACCAGGTCCAGGGACGGCGCCAGAGTGGCCTCGCCTTCTTTCCACTTGGCTGGGCAGACTTCGCCCGGGTGAGCGGCAACGTACTGAGCAGCCTTGACCTTGCGCAGCAGCTCGGAAGCGTCACGGCCTACACCACCGTCGTTGATTTCAACGATCTTGATCTGACCTTCAGGGTTGATCACGAAAGTACCGCGGTCAGCCAGGCCAACTTCTTCGATCAGCACGTCGAAGTTGCGGGAGATGACGTGGGTCGGGTCACCGATCATGGTGTACTGGATCTTGCCAATGGCTGGCGAGGTGTTGTGCCAGGCAGCGTGAGCAAAGTGAGTGTCGGTGGAGACGCTGTAGATTTCGACACCCAGCTTCTTGAATTCAGCGTAGTTGTCGGCCAGGTCTTCCAGCTCGGTTGGGCAAACGAAGGTGAAGTCGGCCGGGTAGAAGAACACCACGGACCACTTGCCTTTCAGGTCGGCATCCGAAACCTGGACGAACTCGCCGTTTTTGAAAGCGGTAGCGTTGAACGGTTTAACTTGGCTGTTGATGATAGGCATCTATGACTCTCCGTCAGGGGTTGAAAAGTTGATGGCGTGAATCTTAACCACTCATCCCCCGGCAGGCTCATTGGCAAACCTCATGTGAATGATTGGTTTTGGCTATCAGGAATCCATATAGATAGAAAAAATCTGTAGGAGCTGGCGAAGCCTGCGATCTTTTGATTTTGATTTTGATCTTGATCTTGCGTTGGAGCTGTTGGGGTTCGCTTGGGACTCAATGGGCTGGGGAAAGATCGCAGCCTCGTTGCACTCGTCAGCTCCTACACACAGTTCTCACGGGCTCCTACATAGCTCCTACATAGCTTCTGCATAGCTCCTGCAGTGTCAGGCGGTTGGGGTTCGCATCGTGACGAATTCCTCGGCGGCAGTCGGGTGTACGCCGATGGTCTCGTCGAAATCACGCTTGGTGGCGCCCGCCTTGAGCGCGATGGCAAGCCCCTGGACGATTTCCCCGGCATCCGGCCCGACCATGTGGCAGCCCAGCACTTTGTCCGTGCGGGCATCCACCACCAGCTTCATCAACGTGCGCTCCTGGCAGTCGGTGAGGGTCAGTTTCATCGGGCGGAAGCGGCTTTCGAAAACCTGAACGTCATGCCCCTCCTCCCTGGCCTGCTCTTCGGTCAGGCCCACCGTGCCGATATTCGGCAGGCTGAACACCGCCGTGGGGATCATCCGGTAATCCACCAGGCGATACTGCTCGGGCTTGAACAGGCGCCGCGCCACCGCCATGCCTTCAGCCAGGGCAACGGGAGTGAGTTGTACGCGACCGATGACATCGCCAATGGCCAGGATCGATGGCTCGGCGGTCTCGTACTTTTCGTTGACCTTGATAAAGCCCTTCTCGTCCAGCGTGACGCCGGTGTGTTCAAGGCCGAGATTGTCGAGCATCGGCCGCCGACCGGTGGCGTAGAACACGCAATCGGTGGCCAGTATGCAACCATCCTTGAGCTCTACCTCCAGGCTGCCATCGTCCAGTTTTTCGATGCGCTTGATATCCGCGTTGAATTGCAGATCCAGGCCACGACGGCTCAGTTCTTCGGCCAGATGCTTGCGTACCGCACCGTCAAAGCCGCGCAGGAACAACTCACCGCGGTACAGCAACGACGTCTGCGCGCCCATGCCATGGAAAATCCCGGCGAACTCCACGGCAATGTAGCCACCGCCGACGACGATGACGCGCTTGGGCAGTTCCTTGAGAAAGAACGCCTCGTTGGAGCTGATGGCGTGTTCCCGGCCCGGGATATCCGGTATCACCGGCCAGCCACCGGTGGCGATCATGATGTGTTCGGCGGTGTAACGCTGGCCGTTGATCTCGACCTCATGGGGCCCGGTGAGCCTGGCGTGGCCCTCATGCAACACCACGCCGCTGTTGACCAGCAGGTTGCGGTAAATCCCGTTGAGGCGATTGATTTCCCGATCCTTGTTGGCGATCAGCGTAGCCCAGTCGAAACTCGCCTCTCCCGTCGTCCAGCCATAGGCCGACGCTTGCTCGAGGTCCTCGGCATAATGCGCACCGTAGACCAGCAGTTTCTTCGGCACACACCCCACGTTCACGCAGGTACCGCCCAGGTAGCGGCTCTCCGCCACGGCCACCTTGGCCCCGAAACCGGCCGCGAACCGCGCAGCCCGCACACCACCGGAACCGGCGCCAATCACATACAAGTCAAAATCGTAGGCCATTTTCTATCTCCTTCGGCAGGCCATCAGCATACCTGCTGTTTTCATCTCTGTGGCGAGGGAGCTTGCTCCCGCTCGGCTGTGTAGGAGCTGGCGAAGCCTGCGATCTTTTGATCTTGCTCTTTCGCTCTCGACTCAATGGGCGGTGAAAAGATCGCAGCCTCGCTTCGCTCGACAGCTCCTACACAGCCATGCGGGTTTGATTTCCAGACAAAAAAACGCCCCGAACCAGTCGGGGCGTTTTTCAAGGGGCGGCGCAGGCGATCAGTAAGCCTTGCCGGTCTTGTAGAAATTCTCGAAGCAGAAGTTGGTCGCGTCGATGTAGCCTTCGGCGCCACCGCAGTCGAAACGCTTGCCTTTGAATTTGTAGGCCATGACGCAACCGTTCTGGGCCTGCTTCATCAGGGCGTCGGTGATCTGGATTTCACCGCCCTTGCCTGGCTCGGTCTGTTCGATCAGGTCGAAGATGTCCGGGGTCAGGATGTAACGACCGATGATCGCCAGGTTCGACGGTGCATCTTCAGGCTTTGGTTTTTCAACCATGCTGTGAACGCGGTAGATGTCGTCACGGATCATTTCGCCGGCGATTACGCCGTACTTGTTGGTTTCCTGCGGATCGACTTCCTGGATCGCCACGATGGAGCAGCGGAACTGCTTGTACAGTTTGACCATCTGGGTCAACACGCCGTCGCCTTCGAGGTTGACGCACAAGTCGTCCGCCAGGACCACGGCGAAGGGTTCGTCACCGATCAGTGGGCGGCCGGTCAGGATCGCGTGGCCCAGGCCTTTCATTTCGGTCTGGCGGGTGTAGGAGAACGAACATTCGTCCAGCAGTTTGCGGATGCCGACCAGGTATTTCTCTTTGTCGGTGCCCTTGATCTGGTTTTCCAACTCGTAGCTGATGTCGAAATGATCTTCCAGGGCGCGCTTGCCGCGGCCAGTGACGATGGAGATTTCCGTCAGGCCCGCAGCAAGGGCTTCTTCGACGCCGTACTGGATCAGTGGCTTGTTCACCACCGGCAGCATTTCTTTAGGCATGGCTTTAGTCGCTGGCAGGAAGCGAGTACCGTAACCGGCTGCTGGGAACAAGCATTTCTTGATCATATAAGTCCTTGAAAAGGCGGTATGTACGAGTTTCGGCGCAGTCTAATCAGGCCGCAGGCACCTTACAATGCCCAGGCTGGCCAATCGATGCCATCATAGAGAAATAAAAAATGGCGGATAGTTCAATCATCTTTCATTGCGACGGCCAGGCGGTCTCACTGTACGCTCATGGGCGCTGTTTGCGAGCATTTGACGTATCATGGCGCTCTTGATCCCGCCAATGAGGCAGCTAGATGTCGGCAACAAAAAACGCAAACGGTTATTCGGTCAGCCAGGACAAAGACGGTCAGTGGTGGATCATCAACTACCACGGTGAACAGGTCGCCGGCCCCTTGCCCAGCAAAGCGATGGCGGTGGAAGTGGCCGCTGTGTTTCAGGACGAGCGCGCTGCCCCGGCAGCCAAAGAGCGTGAAACAGCTCCAGCGCGCAGCCCCCGTCGTAAAAAGTAACGAGACAAGCCTCAAGTAAATGTCGTCTGGCATGGAACGAGGCTTTGTTTATCTGTACCGAAATGGCCATTCGCTATAACCTCGCGCCAGCCCCTTCCTTCTCGATGACGATTCCATGAAAAAATTTCTGGCGCTGTTTGCAGTCCTGGCCCTGGCAGGCTGTGCCACGGCCGAAAAAACCTACCTGAACACCGGCGAACAAGGCCTGACCATCGACTGCTCGGGCGAAGCGAACTCCTGGGCCACCTGTTATGAAAAGGCTGACGCCTCCTGTGCCGGCACCGGCTACCGCATCGTCGGTACCGATGGCACGCCGCAAGCCAAGGAAAGCGACAAGACCCTGGGGGTCGATGTCGGCAACTTCACCAGCCGCAGCGTCCTAGTGGTGTGTAAATAACCCGGTGGCCTGACACTCAGATGTGAATCTCGGCGAACTTGATCCCCAGGCCGCGGATGATCTCGATCAGGTCGTCGAGACGGCTGAAGGACTCAACTTCGTCCTGATCATCCACCAGAAAAAAGCTGCGTCCTGCGCTTTTCTTGAAAAAGACGATCCACTCCCCCGGGTTCGCTGGGTTCTGAATCACATGGGTGGCGCAGATAAGACCTTCTGCATGGCGCTCACGCACCTGCTCGCGCTTCATCGACTGGCTCCATAAATGACAATGCCGCCAACGTCGACCGTGGCGGCATTTTTTGTCGAGGGCAGCAGTTTATCCGATGCCCGGCCTGCCCGTCAGGCCGAGCCCTGGCTCAACCGGAAATGCAGGCGTTGGCCGCGTCCTGCACATCACCTGGACGTACGGGCACGTTGGACAGACTTTCGTGCAGCTTGATACTGCTGCCACTGGAGCGCTCATCAATGTCGAACACCGCCGCCGGCAGCGTCGACAATTTGCCGGGGACGATCAAGCGCACGCCATTCTTGTTCGGTTCCATTTGCAGCGGCCCCCGGGTGCTGGCCAGCTTGTCAGCGACGCACTTGGCATATTCCTGAGGCTTCTTTCCGGAGATGACATTCATGGTGGGCGGTGTCTGGTTGATGTCCGATACCGATGCACATCCACTCATGGCCAATGCCAACACCCACACGCTGCGCTTCATATGATTCCTCCGATAAAGATCCTCCGACAATGTAAACGCTGCTTTTCTCCAGGGTCCTGCGTGTTTTTTTGCGCGTCCTGCGATAAATGAACAAAGCGTGGCGCGCAGGCCGGATATTAGCACCCGGTGCTGATAAACTGCGCAGCATTGACCTTGCTATCGTTTTGATTTGGTAGAAAAAGCCCTTTTGGAGGCGCCCATGAAATTCATTCACCAGCGCGAGCACCTCAACGAAGACGATATCGTCGTCATCGAATGCTCGCAAATGTGCAACATCCGCTTGATGAACGACGCCAACTTCCGCAGCTTCAAGAACGGCGGCCGGCACACTTATCACGGCGGCGCGTTCGACACGTTCCCGGCCAGGATCACCGCACCGAGCACCGGTTTCTGGAACATCACCATCGACACCGTCAACCGCCGTGCCATCAGCGTCACGCGCAAGCCGACCCTGACCCACAAAATCAAAATCATCCGGCGTTCCAGCTCGAAACTGAGCTGAGCATCGCCCTTCAAGACAGGCAAAACCGTGGCCCAGACAACCAAATACGTCATCAAGTACAAGCTCAACGGCGAACGCCGCTTCGAATTCGCGCAACTGCAAACCGGTACAATGGACGAAGCCATGGCGGCGCTGCAGGCGATGCATGGCCAGACCGATGATGTGATCAGCGACGTCAAAGTCAGTAAAGCACTGTAAAAATTTCGTTGGATCTCGGTGGCGAGGGAGCTTGCTCCCGCTCGGTTGCGCAGCGACCGCCCCAGGGGCCTGCTGCGCAGTCCAGCGGGAGCAAGCTCCCTCGCCACAGGGGCCAGCCCCTTCGGCAGACATTGATCGCAAGCTCCGGAGTGTCAACAACCAGGATACTCCCCAGACTGGCCAACCTTTCCCACCAAGGTTTGTGCGCATGTCCGCTATCCTGCAAGCCCCCTCGCTGACACAACACATAGACGGCCTTGATTGGCCTACCCTGGAACAAAACCTCGACCAGGATGGCAGCGCAATCATCCGCAACCTGGTCACGGCCAGGCAATGCAAAATGCTCAGCGGCCTATACGCCGAGGGCGATCTTTTCCGCTCGAAGGTGATCATGGCCCGCCATGGGTTCGGGCGTGGCGAAT
Organism: Pseudomonas sp. NFACC45; assembly: GCF_900113505.1. NCBI lineage: Bacteria > Pseudomonadati > Pseudomonadota > Gammaproteobacteria > Pseudomonadales > Pseudomonadaceae > Pseudomonas > Pseudomonas sp. NFACC45. The sequence goes on along the minus strand of NZ_FOPO01000005.1, from coordinate 225,070 downwards.
ATCAGTATTTTCGCTATCCGCTGCCCGAAGTCGTCGAGCAATTGCGACAGTCGTTGTACCCGGCGCTGGTGCCGTTGGCGAACCGCTGGAATGAATGCATGGGCCTTGAAGTGCGCTACCCCGACCAGCACGCCGACTTTATTCAGCGCTGTCACGCCGCCGGGCAACGGCGTCCTACGCCGTTGTTGCTGCAATACGGCCCCCAGGATTACAACTGCCTGCATCAGGATCTGTACGGCGAGCAGGTGTTCCCGCTGCAAGTGGCGATTCTGTTGTCGGAACCGGGGCGGGACTTCAGCGGTGGTGAGTTCGTGCTGACCGAGCAGCGCCCGCGCATGCAGTCACGTGCGCAGGTCATCGATCTGAAACAGGGCGATGCGCTGGTGTTCGCGGTGCATCAGCGGCCGGTCAAAGGCGTTCGCGGTTATTATCGAGTGAACATGCGCCATGGCGTCAGCCGCGTGCACAGCGGCAGCCGGCATACACTTGGAATCATTTTTCATGATGCGCAATGATGACACCCCTATCACGCTGGACCTGTTCGCCGACGAGACGCCGACGACACCCGGCCTGACCGAACAGATCGGTGAGCAATCGTTTGTGTTACGCGGTTTTGCCCTGCCCTGGCTCGAACGTTTGCTGCCGGCCCTGGAAGCGGTATTACTGGCCGCGCCGTTCCGGCAGATGGTCACGCCTGGCGGTTTTACCATGTCGGTGGCCCTGAGCAGCTGCGGGGCGCTGGGCTGGACCACCGATCGCAGTGGCTACCGTTACACGGCCCATGATCCGCAGACCGGCCTGCCCTGGCCCGACATGCCGACAGTGTTTCGCGAACTGGCCCAGGCCGCTGCCCGACAGGCGCAGTTCGAGCACTTCGAGCCGGATTCCTGCCTGATCAACCGCTACGTGCCCGGCGCACGGATGTCTTTGCATCAAGACAAGAACGAACGCCAACTCACCGCCCCTATCGTCTCGATGTCCCTGGGCTTGCCGGCAGTGTTTCAATTCGGCGGCTTCGAGCGCAGCGACAAGAGCCTGCGCGTCCCGTTGTTCCATGGCGACATCGTGGTCTGGGGCGGCGTGGACCGGATGCGTTATCACGGCGTGCTGCCGCTCAAGCAAGGCCAACATCCAAAGCTGGGCGCCCAGCGGATCAACCTGACATTTCGCACCGCCGGATGAAGGCGCAGAATTCAACCGCAAGACCCGGAGTGTTGCCCTCTCACAGGCTCGCTACCTTAGGCAAAACGGGCCAATGGACATAACGACCATGAACAGCACTTCGAACACCCTCACCGCTGAACAGGATCCTCGCTGGGCCGCCGTGCTCGCCCGGGATCCGCGCGCCGATGGGCAATTCGTCTATGGCGTGAAAACTACCGGCATCTATTGCCACCCCAGCAGCCTGTCGCGCCTGCCCAATCCGCGTAACGTGGAATTTTTCGACACGCCGGAACAGGCCCAGGCGGCGGGGTATCGTCCCAGCAAGCGCGTGGCCAGGGACCAGACCCAGATCGCCGCCCAACAAGCGGCCCGGGTCGCGGCCGCCTGCCGGCAGATCGAGGCCGCCGAAGAACTGCCTGGGCTCAATGAGCTGGCGCAAAGCGCAGGCTTGAGTCCCTTCCATTTCCACCGGGTGTTCAAGGCCGTCACTGGTCTGACACCCAAGGGTTATGCCGCCGCCCACCGCTCGCGCAAGGTGCGCGAACGCCTGAGCGATGGCGGATCGATCACCGCAGCGCTGTACGACGCCGGCTTCAATTCCAACAGTCGCTTCTATGAAGCCGCCGACAAAGTGCTGGGCATGAAACCCGCCGATTACCGCGCCGCCGGGCAGAACACCGATATCCGCTTCGCCGTCGGCCAATGCTCCCTGGGGGCGATTCTGGTGGCGCAAAGCGAACGCGGGGTGTGCGCGATCCTGCTGGGGGATGATCCGGACGCACTGGTGCGGGACCTGCAAGACAAATTCCGTCGCGCCAACCTGATCGGAGCCGACCGCGACTTCGAGCAGTTGATCGCCCAAGTGGTGGGTTTTATCGAAGCACCGGCCCTGGGCCTGGACCTGCCGCTGGACCTGCAAGGCACGGCGTTCCAGGAACGGGTCTGGCAAGCCCTGCGGGATATTCCGCCGGGCAGCACCGCCAGCTACGCCGAGATCGCCCAGCGCATCGGCATGCCTAAAGCCGTGCGCGCCGTAGCCCAGGCCTGTGGCGCCAACAACCTGGCGGTGGCGATCCCCTGCCACCGGGTGGTGCGCAGCGACGGCAACCTGTCGGGCTATCGCTGGGGCGTGGAGCGCAAGCGTCAGTTGCTGGCGCTGGAGCGCTCGTCCGCGGACTGAACGCCGATGTAGATCGCCACCGAGTCGGGGCTGCTGTAGACCTCGAAATCGGTGGTGAAGCGGCGCAGCGTCTGCGGGTTATCCGCGAAATATGCCCAGATCAGGCCCCAAGTCTGGATCACGCAATCGGGCATCGGCCCCTTGGCGGAAAACACCAGGTAATCCCCGCCTTCGATGTCCACGGCGGCGTAGCCTGCGCTGGTCGCATCCACCTGTACCCCGGCCGTCACATCAAAGTACCCGGTGGCGTCGGATTCGTAGCTGGAATAGACCCCGTAGACAAACGACTCCGACTGTCTGGCGGGAATCTTGTCGAACAGCCCTTCAGTGAAGAACTGCTGCCACATCGGGCCGATCCGTGCCGTGTCGGGCTGCTGTTCGTCAGCGTTGCGCGTGTGTACCTGCAGGCCGGCCACGGTGAAGGGTTCGACTGCCTTGAGTTTGACGTCCATGGGTCAGGCTCCTTGAGAAATGAAGCCCGCATGGTAACCCGCTCTTGGGATCAAGTTGGCGCATCCGATTGAAAAACTCGACTGGCCCTGGCTGGGCCACACCTGCTAAAAACCCTCTTTCCTTCTGCCGTCGGAGACCCCGTACATGAGCCAGTGGCCAGACACTCGCATTCTTGACCTGCTTGGTATCGAGCTGCCCATTATCCAAGGGCCGATGGCCGGAGTGACGGGACCGGCCATGGTGATCGCCGCCTGCAATGCCGGCGGGCTGGGTTCGATGCCGGCGGCGATGCTGGATGTCGAGCAATTGCGTCAGGCGCTGACGACGATCAGCGAACAGACCGACAAGCCGTTCAACGTGAATTTTTTCTGTCACCAGTCACCCGTGTTCGACGAACAGCGCATCGCGGCCTGGAAGCAACACCTCAAGCCCTACTACGAAGAGCTGGGCGCCGACTTCGACGCGCCGACACCAGTGTCCAACCGCACGCCGTTCGATGATGCAGCGTGCCGGGTGCTGGAGCAGATGCGGCCTGAAGTGGTCAGCTTTCACTTCGGCCTGCCGGAAAAGTCCCTGCTGGACCGGGTGAAAGCCACCGGTGCCAAAGTCCTGTCGTCAGCCACCACCGTCGAGGAAGCCCTCTGGCTGGAACAGCACGGTTGCGACGCAATCATCGCCATGGGCTATGAAGCTGGCGGCCATCGCGGGATGTTCCTCAGTGACGACCTCAACACCCAGGTCGGCCTGTTTGCCTTGCTGCCACAGGTGGTGGATGCGGTGAGCGTGCCGGTGATCGCTGCGGGCGGTATTGGCGATGCGCGGGGAATCGTCGCGGCGTTTGCCCTGGGCGCATCGGCGGTACAACTGGGCAGCGCCTATCTGTTCACGCCCGAGGCCAAGATCAGCCCGTCCCATCACCGGGCGCTGCGCACGGCCAAGGAAAGTCAAACCGCAGTCACCAACCTGTTCACCGGTCGCCCGGCCCGGGGCATCGTCAACCGGGTGATGCGCGAGATCGGGCCAATGAGTCCGATGGCGCCGGCATTCCCCCTGGCGGGCGGTGCGTTGATGCCGTTGCGCGCCAAGGATGAAGCAGACTTCAGCAATCTCTGGGCCGGGCAGGCATTTGCCATGGGCCGGGAATTGTCGACCGCCGAGCTGACCCGGCGCTTGGCCGAAGAGGCACTGGTCCAACTGAACGGCCGTGGGCGGTCCTGACGGTCGCCATCGCGAGCAGGCTCGCTCCCACATTGGATCGGTGGCGAACACAACATCTGGGCACACCACTGGACCTGTGGGAGCGGGCTTGCTCGCGAAGACGGCGGTACATTCAACATTTCTATTGGCTGACCCACCGCTTTCGCGAGCAAGCCCGCTCCCACATGGGTTGTGGTGTGGCAGCAAGATGTGTGTTCACCACCAATCCAATGTGGGAGCGAGCCTGCTCGCGATGACGGCAGCCCTCTCACACCAACTTCCCGAAATGCCGCGTTCCGTTTATCGGCCATTCGCTATATATTTCCCTATATAGCGAAACCCACCTTACGGAGCCCTCATGCACCTCACCCGCTTCGCACCTCTGCTGCTGACCACACTCTTTTGCGGTGGCGTCGTCCAGGCCGATGAGGTGCAGGTGGCCATAGCCTCCAATTTCACCGCCCCCCTCCAGGCCATCGCCGCCGGCTTCGCGAAAGACACCGGGCACACGCTGGTGGCGGCCTATGGCGCGACCGGGCAGTTCTACACGCAGATCAAGAACGGGGCACCGTTCGAAGTCTTCCTCGCCGCCGACGACACCGCCCCGGCCAGGCTCGAAAGCGAAGGCGACACCGTCAAGGGTTCGCGCTTCACCTATGCGATCGGCACGCTGGCGCTGTGGTCGGCCAAGGACGGTTATGTCGACAGCCAAGGCCAGGTACTCAAGGGCAATGGCTTCCAGCACCTGTCCATTGCCAACCCGAAAACCGCGCCCTACGGTCTGGCCGCGACCCAGGTGCTGGATAAGCTGGGGCTGACCGGGCAGGTCAAAGGCAAGCTCGTCGAGGGCCAGAACATCACCCAGGCCTATCAGTTCGTTTCTACCGGCAACGCAGAACTCGGCTTCGTGGCCTTGTCCCAGGTGTACAAGGACGGCAAGCTGGCCAGCGGTTCGGCATGGATCGTCCCCGCCCAACTGCACGCCCCGATCAAACAGGACGCGGTGATTCTCAACAAGGGTCGAAACAACGCCGCCGCCTCGGCGTTCATGGATTATCTCAAAGGGCCGAAAGCCACCGCCATCATCCAAGCCTACGGTTATCAACGCTAAATGCCACTGACCAGTGCCGACTACGCCGCCCTCTGGCTGACCCTGAAACTGGCGTCGCTGACCACGGTGATCCTGCTGCTGATCGGCACGCCTATCGCCCTGTGGCTGTCACGTACCCAGTCCTGGCTGCGCGGGCCGGTGGGCGCGGTGGTGGCCCTGCCGTTGGTGCTGCCGCCCACGGTGATCGGCTTTTACCTGTTGCTCGCCCTGGGCCCCAACGGCTGGATCGGCCAATTCACCCAGGCCGTCGGGCTGGGCACCCTCACCTTCAGTTTCACCGGACTGGTGATCGGCTCGGTGATCTATTCCATGCCGTTTGTGGTGCAGCCATTGCAGAACGCATTCTCCGCCATCGGCAGTCGCCCCCTGGAAGTGGCGGCCACTTTGCGGGCCGGTCCTTGGGATACGTTTTTCAGCGTCATCCTGCCCTTGGCCCGCCCCGGTTTTATCACTGCGGCAATCCTCGGCTTCGCCCACACCGTCGGCGAATTCGGCGTAGTGCTGATGATCGGCGGCAATATCCCCGAAAAAACCCGGGTGGTGTCGGTGCAGATTTACGACCATGTCGAAGCCCTGGAATACGCCCAGGCTCATTGGCTGGCGGCGGCAATGCTGGTGTTCTCATTTCTGGTGCTGCTGGCGCTGTATTCCAGCCGCAGAACCCGGGCCGGTTGGAGCTGATCGATGATTCAAGCGCGTTTTCAGCTCGACCATGGAGACTTCTCCCTGGACCTGGATGTGCAACTGCCGGGCCGTGGCGTGAGCGCGCTGTACGGCCAGTCTGGTTCCGGCAAGACCACCTGCCTGCGCTGCATCGCCGGGCTGGAACGGCCGCCCCGCGGTTTCATCGAGGTCAACGGCGAAGTCTGGCAGGACAGCGAGCGCGGCGTGTTCGTGCCGCCCCATCAACGGGCGCTGGGGTACGTGTTCCAGGAGGCGAGCCTGTTCACGCATCTGTCCGTGCAGGCCAACCTGGCGTTCGGCCTCAAGCGCATCGCGCCGGCGCAACGACGGGTGGACCTGGACCAGGCCACCGAGCTGCTGGGCATCGGTCACTTGCTGGATCGACAGCCACACAACCTGTCCGGCGGCGAACGCCAGCGGGTCGGCATCGCCCGCGCCCTGTTGACCAGCCCGCGACTGTTGCTGATGGACGAGCCGTTGGCCGCCTTGGATACTCGGCGCAAGAACGAAATCCTGCCCTACCTGCAACGCCTGCACGACGAGTTGGACATCCCGGTGCTGTACGTCAGCCACTCGCAGGACGAAGTGGCGCGCCTGGCCGACCACATCGTACTGCTGGACGCCGGTCGTGTACTGGCCAGCGGGCCGATCGGCGAAACACTGGCGCGACTCGACCTGCCGCTGGCGTTGGGGGATGACGCGGGCGTGGTGGTCCAAGGCAAGGTCAGCGGTTATGACGCGGCCTATCAATTGCTGTCCCTGACACTGCCCGACAGCCTCTTGAATGTGCGCGTCGCCCATACACCCCTGGCCATCGGCCAGCCGCTGCGCTTCAAGGTCCAGGCCCGTGATGTCAGCCTCAGCCTGACAAACGATGCCCAGACCAGCATCCTCAACCGTTTGCCCGTCACCGTGGTCAGCGAACTGGCCGCCGACAACGCCGCCCATGTGCTGATACGGCTGGAGGCTACCGGTACACCGCTATTGGCACGCATCACCCGTTACTCCCGCGATCAGCTCAAGCTTCATCCGGGACAGTTGCTGTGGGCGCAGATCAAGGCGGTGGCGGTGTTGGCGTAGGGCTGCCGTTGTGGGAGCGAGCCTGCTCGCGATAGCGGTGGCTCAGTCAACATTGATGTGGGCTGATCTGACGCTATCGCGAGCAGGCTCGCTCCCACAGGATCCTGCGTTGAACCCGAGATTTGGTGGTACTTCGGATAGCAACAGAAACTTGGCACGACCGCAACGGCCTGCGGTCAATGATTTCACAGACCAACGGATTCGTGGCCAAGGACCTTTTTCATGCCCGACACCCTGCCGCCGGATGCGTTGCCGGCCGACCTGCATTATGTCGATGACACCGCCCCCGGCATTACTCGCAGGAAGGTGCGGGGCAAGTTCTGCTATTTCGACCCCCAGGGCCAGCGGATCACCGATGCGGCTGAACTCCAGCGCCTCAACGCCCTGGCCGTGCCGCCGGCCTACACTGACGTATGGATCTGCACCGACCCGCGCGGTCATCTCCAGGCCACCGGTCGGGACGCCCGCGGGCGTAAGCAATACCGCTACCACCCACGCTGGCGCGAAGTGCGCGATGCCGACAAGTACTCCCGCATGCTGGAGTTCGGCCGCGCCTTGCCGCGCTTGCGCAAACGCCTGGAGCAAATCCTGGCCACACCCGGATTCAGCCGCGACAAGGTCATGGCCACGGTTATCACGTTGCTGGACGTCACCCTGATCCGGGTCGGCAACCCCCAGTATGCCCGGGACAACCGCTCCTACGGTCTGACCACCCTGCGCAGCAAGCACGTCGAGGTCAACGGCAGCGCCATTGCCTTCCAGTTCCGTGGCAAGAGCGGCGTCGAACACCAGATCACCGTGAAAGACCGGCGTCTGGCGCGGATCATCAAGCGCTGCCAGGAAATTCCCGGGCAGAACCTGTTCCAGTACCTGGACGATAACGGCGAACGCCACTCCATCAGCTCGTCCGACATCAACGCCTACCTCAAGAGCCTCACCGGCGCGGACTTCACCGCCAAGGACTACCGCACCTGGGCCGGCAGCGCCGCGGCGCTGGCGGGGCTGCGATTGCTGTGCTGGGAAACCGAGACCGAGGCCAAAAAACACCTCGCCGAGATGGTCAGGCAAGTCGCTCGGCAACTGGGCAATACACCCTCCGTCTGTCGTAAATGCTACATCCATCCCGCCGTGGTGGAGGGTTTCCTGCTGGGTTCGCTGAGGGAGCTGCCCAACCCCCGGGTCCGCAAAGGCCTCAGCGAGGAGGAAGCCGCGCTGGCGATGTTTCTGCAACGCATGGCCCAGACTGCCCAAGCGTGCTGAGCCCGGCGAACGACACCTGCGCGAACGCCAACATCCGGCCACAGACGAGGAACATCCGCGCACCTGCGAACTCCCAACTGTACGGCGCTACCGCTGCGCAGACAGTTCAACAGGAAGTCGACAGGAGGTTGAAATGTCCGAACACATTGTCCATTTTCATTGCCAGATCGATCAGGGAACGACCGAGCGCTTCCGGGACAACTGCCTGGATGCTATTGAAAAAGGCGCCGACTCACTGATGCTTAACCTCTCGACGATCGGTGGCAGTACCAACTTCGGCTTTACCCTCTACACCTTCATCAAATCCCTTCCGGTGCCGGTGCGTGCCGTGAATGCCGGCAATATCGAGTCCATGGGCATCATCATGTACCTGGCCGCCAGCGACCGCACCACCACGCCTCACTCACGCTTTCTGATTCACCCGATGAACTGGTATTTCGGCCAGAAGTCGGTGGATCACTCGCGTTTACGGGAATACCTGTCCAGCCTGGACAACGACGTGGCGAGGTACGTGGAAATCTACGTCAAGGAAACCGCCGGCGCCGCCACTCAGCTGGACATTTTCAAATGCCTTTGCGCCGAAGAACGGGTCATCCCGGCCGAAAACTCTTTGGCCTTCGGCATTGCGCACCGGGTCGAGCAAGTGGTTTTCCCGGCGGATGCCAAGCATTGGAAAATCAGTGGTGGCGAGGACTAGCGACCCCGTCTGGTCCATTCGCGCCGTTCGTCACCTGACGAACCGTTTTCATTAAACTTTTGCCGGCCATTTCCTTTCCCAAATTATGCGAGGCTCGTTCCTCGCGTAACCAAAATGAGGATGCTCGAAATGGCCAGTAGTGGAAATAAAAACCAAGGCAACTTCGCAAATGATCGGGAAAAAGCATCGGAAGCCGGCAAGAAAGGCGGCCATGCATCGGGCGGCAACGTTGCAAATGATCGTCAGAAAGGCTCTGAAGCGGGCCGCAAAGGAACCGACCGCAACCAAGGCGCGGGCAGAAAATCGTAACCTTGAAAATCGCCGGGGCGCACGCCTTCTGCGCCTCGGCGCTTAACCTGTCATTGCCCTGGGGCGTCGATCAGCGCCCGCTATAAGCCTTTTTCACCGTGTCGATCCAGATCGGGTCCAGCCGAGCTTGCTCGCTGTCGAGATTGAGCGCCTGCATCCTTGCCAGATGCTCATCAGCCTCGCGGGCGAGTGAGCCCTGGGCGCTGGAGTTGGCGTCCAGTTGATGCATCTGCGTCAATCCCAGATGATAAAACCGTAGCAGCTTCATGGCAGCCACGTCCTGGGCCTGCACCCCGGCCTGCACCTGGTGCATCACATTGGTGATGCTCATCAAGCTGCGCTTGAGCTGCCAGCCGTACACCGCTGCGGCCATCCACGGCTGCGACCAGAAATACAGGCGCATCAAGGCGACCATCACCAACACCGCGGCAATCACCCCGCCGAGATTGAAGCGGAAATTATCCCCCCCGGGCGTGCCGAACAGCATCACCGAAAGGCTGGACAACAGCATCGCCAGTGCCAGGAACGTCACGGCGACGATGAGGGTACTGCGTCGGGTCTGGCGTCGGTAGACTTCGGCGTCCCACGGCTTGAGCTCGAACATCGCGGTGCAATTTCCTTGTGCAGCGTAAAAAAAGTCCCGCATTATCGCCTGCCCGGTGGATTTAGCTATGCTGGGGCTCATTTTGTGTTGCAACCGACCCGAAGGATCCGGATCAAAGTCCATGGCGATACCGCAAGGATCGTGCGATCTTTCTGCGTGGACGTTTTTTTCAAGATGCCGTCGTTGTGAGTACGGCATCGTTTTCAAGGAAAGCTGAATGAATCAAAGACATGTAATCAACGCCTCGGTCAGCCCGAAGGGCAGCCTGGAGACTTTGTCCCAGCGCGAAGTCCAGCAACTGAGTGAAGCCGGTTCCGGCAGTATCTATACCCTCTTCCGCCAGTGCGCCCTGGCCATTCTCAACACCGGCGCCCATGTCGATAACGCCAAGACCATCCTGGAAGCCTACAAGGACTTCGAGATCCGTATTCACCAGCAAGACCGGGGCGTACGCCTGGAACTGCTGAACGCCCCGGCCGACGCCTTCGTCGATGGCGAAATGATCGCCAGCACCCGCGAGATGCTGTTCAGCGCCCTGCGCGACATCGTCTACACCGAGAACGAACTGGACAGCCAGCGCATCGACCTCAGTTCCTCCCAAGGCATCAGCGACTACGTCTTCCACCTGCTGCGCAACGCCCGCACATTGCGCCCTGGGGTGGAGCCAAAAATCGTTGTGTGCTGGGGCGGCCACTCGATCAACACCGAAGAATACAAATACACCAAGAAAGTCGGCCACGAACTGGGCCTGCGCAGCCTGGACATCTGCACCGGCTGCGGCCCGGGCGTGATGAAAGGCCCGATGAAAGGCGCCACCATCGCCCACGCCAAACAGCGCATCCACGGCGGCCGTTACCTGGGCCTGACGGAGCCAGGCATCATCGCCGCCGAAGCGCCGAACCCGATCGTCAATGAGCTGGTGATCCTGCCGGACATCGAGAAGCGCCTGGAAGCTTTCGTGCGTGTGGGTCACGGCATCATCATCTTCCCGGGCGGCGCCGGTACGGCGGAAGAGTTCCTCTACCTGCTGGGCATTCTCATGCACCCGGCCAACCAGGACCTGCCCTTCCCGGTCGTTCTTACCGGGCCCAAGAGCGCCGCGCCGTACCTTGATCAACTGCATGCCTTTGTCGGTGCGACCCTGGGCGAGGCTGCACAGAAGCATTACCAGATCATCATCGACGATCCGGCCGAAGTGGCGCGGCAGATGACCCAAGGGCTCAAAGCGGTCAAACAGTTCCGCCGCGAACGCAACGACGCCTTTCACTTCAACTGGTTGCTGAAAATCGACGAAGGCTTCCAGCGTCCGTTCGACCCGACCCACGCCAACATGGCCAGCCTGGGCCTGAGGCGCGACCTGCCCGCCCACGAACTGGCCGCCAACTTGCGCCGAGCGTTCTCGGGGATCGTGGCCGGTAACGTCAAGGACAAGGGCATCCGCCTGATCGAAGAACACGGCCCTTACGAGATCCACGGCGACGCCGCCATCATGGAACCCCTCGACCGGCTGCTCCAGGCCTTCGTCGCCCAGCACCGCATGAAACTGCCGGGCGGCGCCGCGTATGAACCGTGCTACCGCGTGGTGACCTGACCGATTCAACGATTACCACAGATCCAACTGTGGGAGCGAGCCTGCTCGCGATGGCGGCGGGTCAGATTGCATCAATGCTGAATTTGCCGACGCTATCGCGAGCAAGCCCGCTCCCACAGGGGGTTCTGCTGCGGTCACAGCGTCGGGTTCAGCCGCATCCGTCCGGCCTCATCCACCTCAACGCCAAGCTCACGGTAATCCTTGATCAGCGGATGGGGGGTGGCCACCGGATGCGTATGCGTCGCCGTCACCACCCGCACATCCGCCCCAGCCGCTTCGCCGGCCTTGATGCCCGCTTCGGCATCCTCGAACACCAGGCAATCCTGTGGTGCGACTTGCAGACGCTCAGCAGCCAGTCGATAACAGGCAGGGTTGGGTTTGCCGTCGCTGACATCCTCGGCGGTGACCATCACCGCCGGACGAGGAATGCCGGCCGCTTCCATACGGCGCAAGGCCAGCGCCATGGGCGCCGAGGTGACGATGGCCCATTGCAGGGGCGGCAGGCTGTTCAGAAATGCCGCAGCACCGGGCACGGGCACCACACCTTCCACGTCTTCGATTTCCTCGCGGGTAATCTGCTCGGCCTCGGCCAGGGCATCTACCCCTGGCAGGTGCTGGCGGGCAATGGTGTCGATGGCGCGCACGCCGTGGATGGTCGGCAGAAAGCTGGCCACCTCCACGCCGTGACGAAGGGCCCAGCGCGTCCAGATCCGCTCGGCAGCGGCGATGGAATTGAGCAGCGTGCCGTCCATGTCGAAGAGAAAGGCGCGGTAGGAAACACTGGAGGGCGGGCGGGCAGACATCGAGATCCTCGGTGATGGCGGTAGAAGAATGCCGGCCACTGTAACATCGCCAAGCATCGAATCTCTGTGGGAGCGAGCCTGCTCGCGATGGCGGTGGTCAGCTCGCATCGATGCTGAATGTGCCGACGCTATCGCGAGCAGGCTCGCTCCCACAGGTTTTTTGTTGTGTCAGAAAGCGGTGAGCTACACCAACCGCTCAATCCGCTGATGCTGCCAGACCATCTTGTAGTACAGCGTCTGCAACACCAGCATGCTCAAGTAAGCCACCGGAAACGCCATCCATACCCCTTGCAGGCCGAACTGCGCGTCCAGCAGGTAAGCCACGGGCAGCTGAACGCCGACGATGCAGAAGATCGAAATCGCCACCGGCATCAGCACCGTGCCGCTGGCGCGCATGATGCCGCCGATCACGGCCTGGAAGCCGAAGACCAGCAGGCTCCAGAGCATGATGTGCAGCAAGTGCTCAGCCTGGATTCGCGCCGCCGGGTCGGTGATGAACAGCCCCAGCAGCCAGTGAGACAACAGATACCCCGAGACCACCAGCCCACCGGTGAGCCAGACGTTGATCAACAGCCCCGTACGCAGGATCGGCCCCAAGCGCTCCAGACGCCCGGCGCCGATGGCCTGGGCGCCGAGGATCGAGGCGGTGATGGCAATCGACAACGCCGGGAACTGTACGTAATTGACGATCTGCGTCACCGCGCCGTAGGCGGCCGTGGCCTGGGATCCGTGGCCATTGACCAGCGCCAGGATCACCAGCTCCGACAGCGAGATCACCACCATCTGCAACCCCGTGGGCAGGCCGATGCGCAACACCTTGCCGAGGATATCCATGTCCAGGCGCATCGCCGCGAACAACGCCCGGTCCGGCGCCAGCGCATGCTCGCGACGGTTCAGGCGCCACGCCAGCATGACCATGGCCGCTGCCGTACCCACTAGCCCCGCCAGCGCCGCGCTCTGGATGCCCATTTGCGGCAGCCCCAGCCAACCGCGAATCAGCGCCGGTGTCAGCAACAGCCCGACACCGGTGGACACCAGCAAGGCCAGCATGGGCGACAGCGTATCGCTCACCCCGCGCAGCAACTGGGTAAACACCACGAACACCAGCAATATCGGCAGGATCCACATCATCACCCGGGCATAGGACACTGCGTCCTCCAGCACATCGGCCGGAGTCCCTAGCCCCTGCAGCGCCTGGCGCGCGAACACACTGCCGAGCACCGCCGCCACCAGCCCGATGATCGCCGCCAGCAGCAACGTGGTGCCGGCAATCGCTTTTACCGTGCCGGTTTCCCTGGCGCCGTAGGCCTGCCCGATCAATACCCCCGCTCCCGCGCCCAGGCCAATCACCAGCGCGATAAAGAAAAACAGGATGGGAAACATGCCCGACACTGCCGCCAATGCCTGGGTGCCGAGCATCTGGCCGATGTAGATGCTATTGAGCGTACCGGACATGGATTGCAGGAAATTGGACAGGACCATGGGGGCCAGGAACAGGAGGTAGATTTTCCAGAGAGGCTGGGTGGGCATGAGGGCTCGTGATGGCAGGTTCAAAATCCGGTGGGAAGTAATTTAGCTCAATCCAAACCTGTGGCGAGAATATCTGTGGGAGCAAGGCTTGCCCGCGATGAAGGTCATGCGCTCGATCTGGAACCGAGTCGCCTGCTTCGCGGGCAAGCCTTGCTCCCACAGAGTCCCTCGACGTAGAGGGGGTTGTGCGCGACTCATCTGTTCGTCAGTGCGCCTCGACATTTCAGGGACTGCGTCTAACCTGAAGTAGCACAGTGCCACTCGCTGGGCAGGTCAACGCCCTCGGCCATTCCGGAATCGGACGACCGGTCTTAAAGTCCGGGGTGGGGTCGCAGATAACCAGTTATTCGCAAATAACCTGTTAGCAACACTGTTCAAGGACCGAACCATGACGTCGTATTCACACGGTCATTCCCCATCCCAAACTCCGCCGCGCATCCTTTGGTCCAGCTTGTTTGTGGCCCTGATCGCGAGCGTCGGCCTGCTGATTCTCAACGGTCCAAGTACACAAAACCTGGGGTTGTGCGCCGTGCTCCTGGCCATTGGCGCCGGGGTCGGCGTGTGGGCTGCCCGCGCCCAGCACCAGCAGATCGACAGAGCCGTCGCCGCCGCCATTGCCCATCACGCGCTACACGCCGCCGACCACCTGAGCCATAAGGCCGGCGCGCAACTCAACGAAGTCATCCTCGGTGCCATGCCGATCTGGGCCAAGCAGGTGGAAAGCTCCCGGCAGCAGACCGAAACCGCGATTGTCTCGCTGACCAGTCGCTTCACCGGTATTTCTTCACGCCTGGAAGACACCGTGCAAGCCTCGCAACTGGCCGCCGGTGAGCTGGCCGGCAAAAGCAGTGGCGGCGCCGTACAGGTACTGGCCCAAAGCGAAGGTGAGCTGGTCCAGGTCATCGACTCCCTGAAAGCCACCCAGGCCAGCCGCGATGAAACCCTGGCCCAGGTGCGTAACCTCACCGCCTACACCGGCGAGCTGCGGACCATGGCCGCCGATGTCGCGGCCATTGCCGCGCAAACCAACCTGCTGGCCCTCAACGCCGCCATCGAAGCCGCCCGTGCGGGCGAAGCCGGGCGCGGTTTTGCGGTAGTGGCCGACGCCGTGCGCAGTCTGTCGAGCAAATCCAGCGAGACCGGCCAGCAGATGTCGGCCAAGGTCGACATCATCAATAACGCCATCACTCAATTGGTCCAGGCCGCCTCCAGCGGCGCGGATCAGGACAGCCAGTCGGTCACCGTCTCCGAGGACAGCATCCAGCGCGTGCTGGAACGCTTCAAGAGCGTCACCGGGCGGTTGGCCGAATCGGCCGACATGTTGCAACAGGAAAGCTTCGGTATTCGCGACGAGCTCACCGAAGTGCTGGTCAACCTGCAATTCCAGGATCGGGTCAGCCAGATCCTCAGCCACGTGCGCGACAACATCGAGGACCTGCATGTGCATATGCAGCAGGCCAGTCAGTCGCCCGACCAGGCCGTTTCCATCGATGCCCGCCAATGGCTGGCGCGCATGGAAACCACTTACGCCACCGAAGAACAACGCCGCAACCATCATGGCGAATCGGGCGCGCAACAGAATTCACAGGAAATAACCTTCTTCTAGGAGAGCCGTTCATGGCTAAAAGTGTATTGGTTGTCGACGACTCCGCGAGCGTTCGGCAGGTTGTCGGCATCGCGCTGAAAAGTGCCGGCTACGACGTAATCGAGGCCAGCGATGGCAAGGATGCACTGGGCAAGCTCAACGGCCAGAAAGTGCACCTGATCATCAGTGACGTGAACATGCCGAACATGGACGGCATCACCTTCGTCAAGGAGGTCAAGAAGCTGGCCAGCTACAAGTTCACGCCAATCATCATGCTCACCACCGAATCCCAGGAGTCAAAAAAACTCGAGGGCCAGGCAGCAGGTGCCAAGGCCTGGGTGGTCAAGCCCTTCCAGCCGGCGCAGATGTTGGCGGCGGTGTCCAAGCTGATTCTTCCTTGATTCGCGGAGAGTGAAATGCCGTTGCTGTACGAAACACAGGATGACACCGCGCAGGTGCAGATCGACGGCGAACTGACGATCTATACCGCCGCCGACCTCGCCGCGCAGTGGCTGCCGCGCCTGGGAGCGACGCCACGCATGGCGCTGGATCTGTCGCAGATCACGGAAATGGACGGCGCCGGCCTGCAACTGCTGCTGATGGTCCAGCGCGAGGCCCCCAAGGCCGGTACCCGGCTGGAGATAACGGGCCAGAGCAAGGCCGTCACCGAAACACTCGCCCTGTGCAACCTGGTTGTATAGAGACCTCGCAACACGTGGGACACGACAAAGGATATGAGCGTGAGCATCAATCTCGATCAGGCACAACAAACGTTCATCGTCGAGGCACGGGAACAGTTGCAGGCGATGGAGGAGTCCCTGCTGCAGCTGGAAAGCGATCCGGGGGACGATGATGCCATCGGCGCGATCTTCCGGGCGGCCCATACGATCAAGGGCTCGGCCGGGTTGTTCGGCCTGGAACCGATCGTCAGTTTCACCCACATCGTCGAAGACGTGCTCGATCGGCTGCGCAACGGCAGCGTCGAAGTGGACGCCGGCCTGATCGCCGTGTTGCTCAAGTCCAGTGATCACATGCTGGAGCTGATCAATGTGGTGGCCAACCAGGGCGCGAAACTGGCGCCCCCGGCCCTGGCCCGGGAAATGGAGCTGTGCCAGATCCTTCAGGAATATCAGACGCCCTCGCCCGCCCAAGCCCCGAAGGCCGCCGAAGCAAGCGACCCACAAGCGCCCGCCGAAACGCGCCTCTGGCACATCGTCCTGCGTTTTGGCCCGGAGGTGTTCCGCAACGGCATGGACCCGCTGTCATTCCTGCGTTACCTGCAAACCCTCGGTGAGATCATCCACATCACCACGCTAACCGATGCAATGCCCTCTGCCGAAACCTGGGATGCCGAGTCCTGCTACCTGGGGTTCGACATTGAGTTCAGTTCGGCTGCCGGCCACGGAGCGATCAACGAAGTCTTCGATTTCGTGCGCGAAGACTGCCAGATCCAGATCGTCGCCATTGATGACCCTGTGCCGCCGATGAACACCGGGCTGGTTGCAACCTTACAAGAGCAGGATGACCCCAACACGGCAATGGTCACCACCGGCCAACTGATGCCGGACCAGCGTTCGGCTGCGCGCATGCCCGCTCAGGTCACGCCCGACAAGCAACCGACGACCAGCGACGGCAAAGCCAAGGACGGCGCCTATGTGCGGGTCAACGCCGACAAGCTCGACGAGTTGATCAACCTGGTGGGCGAACTGGTCATCGCCAGCGCCGGCGCCAGCCTCCTGGCCCGCCACTGCAACGACGACTCGTTGCAGGAATCGACTTCAACGGTGTCCGGGCTGGTGGAAGAAATTCTCGACGGCGCCTTGCGTCTGCGCATGATCCCCATCGGTGAAACTTTCAATCGTTTCCGCCGGGTGGTGCGCGATGTCAGCCAGGAACTGGGCAAGGACATCGACCTGATCATCAGCGGTGCGGAAACCGAGCTGGATAAAACCGTGGTGGAAAAAATCGGCGACCCGCTCATGCACCTGTTGCGCAACGCCATGGACCACGGCATCGAAACCGCCGAGGCGCGGCTGGCGGCCGGTAAACCGGCCAAGGGTCATCTGCACCTCAATGCCTATCACGACTCGGGCAGCATCGTGCTGGAAATCGCCGACGACGGCGCCGGCCTGAACCGTGACCGGATCCTGGAAAAAGCCCAGGAACGCGGCCTGGTCGCCCCCGGCGCCAGCCCCAGCGACCAGGAAATCTACAACCTGATCTTCGAACCCGGCTTCTCCACCGCCCAGGCCGTCACCAACCTTTCCGGGCGTGGCGTCGGCATGGACGTGGTCAAGCGCAACATTACCCTGCTGCGCGGCACCGTCGATCTGGACAGCCAACCGGGCCAGGGCACCGTGGTGCGCATCCGCCTGCCGCTGACGCTGGCGATCATCAATGGCTTTCTGGTGGGCATCGGCCAGTCCACCTACGTCATCCCCCTTGACATGGTTCAGGAATGCATCGAGCTGAGCGAGGACGACGGAGTTTGCAGCCGCCAACAAGGCTACCTCGACCTGCGCGGCGAAGTGCTGCCGCTGGTGTACCTGCGCGATCACTTCAACCACGAAGGCCCGGCCTCACGTCGGCAGAACGTGGTGGTGGTGCGCTACGCCGAACTCAAGGCCGGGCTGGTGGTGGATGACCTGCTCGGTGAGTTCCAGACCGTGATCAAACCTTTGGGCAAGTTGTTCGGCGCGCTGCGCGGCATCAGCGGCTCGACCATTCTGGGCAGCGGCGCGGTGGCGTTGATTCTCGACGTGCCGGCGCTACTGACCCAGATCGCCCAAACCGACAACCGCTACACCACACCCCCATTACAACAAGCCACTGTTCGCTGACGCTTTAGCAATTCCATGGAGAGGTACTTCCCAATGAAATGGTTCTACGATCTTAGAATCGCCACCAAACTGATCACCTCGTTTCTGGTGGTGCTCGCGTTGACCGCCGTCATGGGGGTGTTCTCGATCATCCAACTCAACGAGGTCAACGGCACCACCATCGATATCCGCGAAAACTGGATGGCTTCGATGCGCGCCGCCTCAGGGATGCGTTTCTACGCGGCGAATTATCGCCTCAAGGAAAATCGCCAGATTACGGCCGACTCCGAGCAGGAGCGCACGGCGATTGAACAAGAAGCCGAGGAAGCCAGACAGGGCTTCGAAACACGCCTGGCAACCTATGAAAAGCTGCTCTCCAGCGCAGAAGATCGCCAGCTTTTCGACACCGCTCGCAGCGACTGGGTCGCTTACCTGGCCGTCAGCAAAGACCTGTTCGCGCTGTCCCGGCAAAACCTGACCACCGAAGCCCAGACGTTGCTCAAGGGCGAATCCAAACGTCATTTCGATCTGGTGACCGCCGACCTGCAGAAACTGGTCGAGCTCAATGCCAGCGGGGCCGATGTGGCCAGCGCTCACGGCACTGAGCTGTATGAAGATGCGCGCCTGTCGATCATTGCCGTGCTGATTGCCGCCCTGCTGGTGGGCCTGGGCCTGGCGCTGTTCATTTCCCGGATCATTTCTCGCCCCTTGAAGCAGGCCGTTTCGGTCGCCGAGCAACTGGCCGAAGGCAACCTGAACGCGAAAATCCAAAGCGGCTCCAAAGACGAAACCGGCATGGTCCTCAACGCCATGCAGAATATGGTGGGCAAGCTCTCCCACATCATCGGTGAAGTGCGCAACGCCGCCGACAACCTGGCCAGTGCTTCCGAAGAAGTCAGCGCCACCGCGCAATCCATGAGCCAGGCCACCAGCGAGCAGGCCGCCAGCGTCGAAGAAACCAGCGCCTCCATCGAACAGATGAGCGCCAGCATCAACCAGAACACCGAAAACGCCAAGGTCACCGACGGCATGGCCAGCAAGGCCGCCAAAGAAGCCACCGACGGTGGTGAGTCGGTGCAGCAGACCGTGGTGGCGATGAAGAAAATCGCCCAACGCATCAGCATCATCGACGACATCGCCTACCAGACCAACCTGCTGGCGCTCAACGCGGCAATCGAAGCGGCCCGCGCCGGTGAGCACGGCAAAGGCTTCGCCGTGGTCGCCGCCGAAGTGCGCAAACTGGCGGAACGCAGCCAGGTGGCGGCCCAGGAGATCGGCGAGCTGTCCTCCAGCAGCGTCGACATGGCCGAGAAGGCCGGGCACCTGCTCAACGAAATGGTCCCGTCCATCAACAAGACCTCGGACTTGGTGCAGGAAATCAGCGCCGCTTCCGAAGAACAGGCCGCCGGCGTGGCGCAGATCAACACGGCCATGACCCAGCTCAACCAGGTGACCCAGCAGAACGCTTCCAGCAGCGAAGAATTGGCCGCCACCGCAGAAGAGATGAGCAGCCAGGCCGAACAACTGCAACAGGCCATGAGTTTCTTCACTCTCGACGCGCCGGCCAAATCGGCCAGCCAGCCACTGAAAGTGGACAACACCCCCGGCCCGTCCAGTCGCAAGGCAGTGCGTGCTCCCGCGACGGTGATGCCCAAGGCGTTTGCCTACAACATGGCCAGCGCACCCGACGAATCCGAATTCACCCGGTTCTGACGGTGCGTTTCCACAGGCTCGCTTAAAGGAGAAAAAGGCATGGGTGCCATCGCGACCACACGCCAAGCCGCCATCGCGGTTGAAGAAGACGCGCAATACCTGACGTTTATGCTCGGCACGGAGATGTTTGCCATCGGCATCCTGTGCATCAAGGAAATCATCGAATACGGCAACCTGACGGTGGTGCCGATGATGCCGGCTTTCGTGCGCGGGGTGATCAACCTGCGCGGCGCGGTCGTGCCGGTGGTGGACCTGTCGGCCCGATTCGGCCGACAGAACTCGGCAATCACTCGGCGTTCGTGCGTGGTGATCATCGAGGCCAGCACCGAGGATGGTCACGCTC
This sequence comes from Pseudomonas sp. NFACC45, assembly GCF_900113505.1. Taxonomy (NCBI): domain Bacteria; kingdom Pseudomonadati; phylum Pseudomonadota; class Gammaproteobacteria; order Pseudomonadales; family Pseudomonadaceae; genus Pseudomonas; species Pseudomonas sp. NFACC45. The sequence continues at coordinate 204,947 of NZ_FOPO01000005.1, read as the reverse complement.
AGGACATCGGCCTGCTGGTGGACACCGTGTCGGCGGTGCTGGAGATCCCGGCTTCGCAGATCGAACCGCCACCGAGTTTCGGGGCGAAGATTCGCGCCGACTTCATCAGTGGCATGGCCAAGGTCGACGGCAAGTTCGTAATCGTACTGGAGGTGGACCGGGTGCTGTCCATCGATGAAATGTCGCAGCTGGCCCAGGCCAGTCCAACCGCCCTGGAAGTTGAAGCGCAATGAACACAGACACCTGCACGGAACGCACTGTGAACTCACTGACGCTCAATGATCGGGAGTTCAGTCAGTTTCAGTCCTGGCTGTACCAGGCCGCGGGCATCAATCTGTCCCCGGCCAAGAAGGCGCTGGTGGCCGGAAGGTTGTTCAAGCGTCTCAAACACTATGAGCTGGGCAGCTACGGGGAGTATTTCAAGCTGATCATGAACGGCCAGCGCACCGAGGAATTGCAGGTGGCGCTGGACCTGCTCACCACCAACGAAACCTACTTTTTCCGCGAGCCCAAGCACTTCGATTTCCTGCGCCAGCATGTGCTGCCCCATGCAACGCCGGGCAAAACCTTTCGCCTGTGGAGTGCCGCCAGTTCATCGGGGGAAGAACCCTACAGCCTGGCCATGACCCTGGCCGAAGACCTGGGCACCACCCCTTGGGAAATCATTGGCTCGGACATCAGCTGCCAGGTGCTGGCCAAGGCCCGGTCCGGGCATTACCCGATGGAGCGCGCCCGTAATCTGCCCCAATCGCTGCTAGTGAAATACTGCCTCAAGGGCACCGGCCGCCAGCAAGGAACCTTCCTCATTGACCGGACGTTGCGCAGCCGGGTCAATTTCATCCAGGTCAACCTCAATGACACCCTGCCGGAACTGGGGGAGTTCGACGTGATTTTCCTGCGCAACGTCATGATCTATTTCGACCAGCCCACCAAAAGTAAAGTAGTCGCCAGGTTGCTCCCGCGGCTCAAGTCCGGCGGGTATTTCATCGTAAGCCACTCCGAAAGCCTCAACGGCGTATCCGATGCGTTGAAACTGGTGGCACCTTCGATTTATCGCAAGCCATGAGCGCCGCGCTAAAGCAAATGCCCGAGGTGTATCTGGCGCCCGGCGAGTTTCGTTTCGCCACCAGCCCGACTCGCCTGCGCACCATTCTCGGCTCTTGTGTAGCCGTCACCCTGTGGCATCCGGAGCGCAAGATCGGCGGCATGTGCCATTACATGTTGCCCAGCCGGGCGCGCTGCTCCACGGCGCTGAACGGCATGTACGCCGACGAAGCCATCGAACTGTTCGTCCGCCAGGCCAAGGCCCATCGTACCGAACCCGAGGATTACCAGCTCAAGCTGTTCGGCGGCGGTGAAATGTTCCCGGAGCTGCAACGCCAGGTGCCGTTCGGCGACGTGGCGCGCATGAACGTCAACGCAGCGCTGGAAATGGCCGCGCTGTACCGCTTGGACCTGATCGCCCACGACATGGGCAGCACCGGTTACCGAAGCATCATCTTTGACCTGTGCAGCGGCGACGTGTGGGTCAGGCATCAACCGATAAGGACCCGGCATTAACCATGTCAAAAAAGATAAATGTACTGCTGGTGGACGACTCTGCCGTGGTTCGCCAGGTACTGCTGGCGATCCTCAGCGACACGCCGGACATTCATGTGATGGGCGCGGCGTCCGATCCGATTTTCGCCATGGACAAACTGACCAAAGAGTGGCCCGACGTGATCGTGCTGGACGTGGAAATGCCGCGCATGGACGGCATCACCTTCCTGAAGAAAATCATGAGCGAACGGCCCACGCCGGTGGTGATCTGCTCGTCACTGACACCCCGCGGCGCCGAAACCACCTTGCAAGCCATGGCCGCCGGCGCGGTGGAAATCATCACCAAGCCCACCAGCGGCCTGAAGAATTTCCTGCTGGAGTCGGCACCGGAGTTGATATCAGCCATCCGCGCCGCCGCCCAGGTCAACGTCAGAAACCTGGGCAAGCGCCCTGCCCCGGCACCGTTGACACCCGCCACCAAACTCACCGCCGACGCCATGCTGCCGGCCGCCAACGGCCATGCCATGGCCCAGACCACCGAGCGCATCGTGGCGCTCGGCACTTCCACTGGCGGCACCCAGGCCCTGGAAGCGGTGCTGACCGCCTTGCCACGGGTATGCCCAGGGATCGTCATCGTCCAGCACATGCCGGAAAAATTCACCGCCTCGTTTGCTGCCCGACTCAACAGCCTGTGCCAGATCGAAGTGCGCGAAGCCCGCAACAACGACCGCATCCACCCGGGGCTGGCCCTCATCGCCCCGGGCGGCAAACACATGATGGTCACCCGCAGCGGCGCGTTCTATCACGTGCAAGTGGTGGACGGCCCCCTGGTCAACCGCCACCGCCCATCGGTGGACGTGCTGTTTCGCTCAGTGGCCAAATTCGCCGGCCGCAACGCCACCGGCATCATCATGACCGGCATGGGTGACGACGGCGCCCGCGGCCTGAAAGAGATGCTCGACGCCGGCAGCAGCACCGTGGCCCAGGACGAAGCCAGCTGCGTGGTCTTCGGCATGCCCAAGGAAGCGATCAAACTCAACGCCGCGCAGCGGGTAATGGGGTTGCAGGAGATTGCACAGGTGATTTTGCATCGGTAGGCCTGATGTGCCACAACCCCGTGGCGAGGGAGCTTGCTCCCGCTGGGCTCTGTAGGAGCTGGCGAAGCCTGCGATCTTTTGATCTTTCGCTTGAGACTCAAGTGTCTGGGGAAAGATCGCAGCCTCGTTGCACTCGACAGCTCCTACGGCCCCAGCGGGAGCAAGCTCCCTCGCCACAAAAGCCCCCTCGCGTCTATACCGGAGAAATCGTTGCCAGCACGCCAATCAAAAGCGTCAACGCCAGGAACCCACCCAAAAAAATCGCCATCTTCGCCATGAGCACACCTGATAGAAAAGTTTGCAGTACACGGGCCGTGTGAGGCGAGCCGCGTGTTTATTCTGGGGAGGGAATGGTGTTCATTACAGAGGCACCTGACGCCGAAAAATACGGATCAGACGAAAGCATCCCCGGCCAGCACAGGACTCGCTCAATGCATCAACCTGGGCCTGGCCGCAGGAACGACGCAAGCCGGTAAAACTCAATGAGGTAAATCGCTGGCATAACGCAACCTGTGGCGAGGGAGCTTGCTCCCGCTGGGCTGCGCAGCAGCCCCAAAACAGCGCGTCAGGGTAAAAGATTCATTGATAACCCCCAGCTCAATCCGGGTAAGGTAATCCTAAATCCGCGATAGAATCAGCCCACTTTTGCCCCGTTCCCCGGTTCAACACTCAACGCAAACACACTCACCAACACGATAACCGCCCCAACAATGACCATCGCTGACGGGCGTTCGGCCAGCACCCAAGAAGCCATCAACATCGCCGTGGGCGGTATCAGGTAAAGCGCCATGGATGCTCGGCTCACGTTGCTGTGCGCCAGGACGTAAGCCCAAGCGAGGTACGCCAGCGCGCTGGGAAAAATTCCGAGAATCAACACCGCCAGATTCACCGGGGCCGAAGTCTGGCGCGCCGCGCTCAACATCCCCGGCGCGAAAATGAACAACAGGAGAGTGCCCGACCAGACGGTGTAACAAACCATGGTCAATCCGTCGTAGCGATGGGAATGGCGCTTTTGCAAAGAGAAATACACACTCCAGGACAGCGCCGCCAGCAGGATCAATAGCCCATGGGCGTCCATGTCTCCAAGGCCACGATCACCCGTGACGACCACCGCAGCGCCGAGCAAACCGCACATTACGCAGCCCCATTGCCAACCGCTGACTCTGTCCTTGAAGAAAAAATGTGCGAGTAAAGCGCTGAATAAAGGCGTGGACTGGGCGAGCACACTGGCAGCCCCGGCACTAACGCCCCGCTGGCCATAGTTGAGGGCGATGTGGTGCAGACTCACGGCAAAGAAACCCAGCACCGTCAATAATGGAAGATCCCTGAGACGCGGCCGGGAAATGCCCTTCGCCATCGCGACAAGGGCCATGAACGCCGATGCGATGAGAAACCGCATCAGCGCCAGTTGACCGGGCTCGTAAGCCTGCAAGCCGATGCGAATGCCAATCGGAGAATAGGCCCAGCAAAGAATTACGAACATCGTCGCGAGAATAACTTTCACGCTGGGTCTGCTGGGGTCTTTCGAGCCTTCAAACGGCACACAACGGGTTTCCATTCAGAGTTCCTGCGCATTGAGCGTCTGACCGATTTACCCGGAAGTATCGAAACCACCCAACATCAACACAAGTGACTTAAACTCAACTCACCATTCACTTTGGGTGAGCTATGGAACTGTCCCAACTGCGCATGCTCAAGACCGTTTGCGATACCGGCAGCATCGCCCGCGCCGCCGAAGTGCTGCACTGCGTGCCGTCCAACATCACGGCACGCCTCAAATCCCTGGAGCGCGAGCTCGGTACGCCGTTGTTTTTTCGTGAGGGTCGTGGGCTGCGGGTCAGCCCGGCGGGAAAAGTGTTTTTGGAGTACGCCACAAAAATATTGAGCCTGACGGAAGAAGCCCGCCGCGCAGTCGAACCTACCGGCGCTCCACACGGACCGCTGCGCATCGGCGCCATCGAATCCAGCGCCACGGGGCGCCTGCCTCAGTTGTTGGCCAAGTACCATGCGAAGTACCCGCAGGTTTCGCTTGAGCTGAGCACAGGCACCTGGGCTCAGTTGCTGGACGATATCCAGCATCACCGGCTCGATGGTGCGATCGTAGCGGTGGACATGGAGCGGCCAGGACTCAAGCGCGCCGTGATGTACCGCGAGGACCTGGTGCTCATCGCGTCCGAGTCTCATGGCCCGCTGCGCAGCGCGGCAGATTTGCGAGGCAAAGCGATCTTCATGTGGCCCACAGGCTGTCCGTACCGCTTGGCGCTGGAGCAGTGGCTGCTGCGTCATGAGCAAACACAACCGATCATCAGCATCGCCAGCTATGGCACCATCGTCGGCTGCGTCAGTGCGGGTGCAGGTGTCTCGCTGGTGCCCCGGGGAATCTATGAGCAATACCGCCCGGGGGCTGGTTGGACGGGGTATGAATTTCCCGAGCTGATGGGGATCGACAACCTTTTCTATTGGCATGAAAACGCCGGCCTGCATCCTGCCAGAGAGGCGTTCTTGGCGATGTTGCAGACGGAGTTCGAAGGTTAGACGCGCCTTCACCCAATGACCGACAGGGAGTCAGCTTTGAAGTTATCACCGCAATTCATCCTCCATGAAACCACCCACTGGGTCGTCAACCACCATCTGGCATCCGCCCTACCCGGCTACCTCATGCTCGGCTCCAAAGCTCATGTAAACTCATTGGCTCAATTGCCCGGCCCTGCGCCCGCAGAGCTCGGCGGTCTGATGGCAGACATCCAGCGCGTTCTTGAAACGCAACTGAAGCCCAAATGGCTTTACATCAGTCGATTCGGTCACGATCCCCGCTACCCTATCCACTTCCATTTCATCCCGGTGTACGACTGGGTCGAGGAACTGTTCTGGAAAGATTCGCGGTACAGGCTGCTGGAGACGTTTGGCACTCAAGAGAACGCTCAGACATTGACCGATGGCGTGGAGCTGACCTTGTTCATTTGGCGTGAATTCGGGGAGAGCCCTACGCCGCCGGCAATCCAAGGGCCTTCGATTGGTCAGGTGATTGAGCGGTTGCGAGAATCGTTCAAGACTGCGCCGACACCAAACCATCCTCCAGCGCAATGGCGATGATGTCTGTTGCAGGTACGTTGACCCAGGTTGAAACATCAACCTCGCCCCTCAACGCTAGCCAGCGTCCGACCATTTGATAGCCCAACGAGTAACCGAGCCATTTGGGCTTGTCGCCGAAACCAAAGAACCACTCGTTGTGATCGTAATATCTTGATTCGAGAGCTAGGCGTCCAACCGCTGGACTTGAAAGATCGGCGCAGGCAATGGCACGCTCCCAAGGCTCCGGATCGCTTCCGAGCAAATGCCGAACAAACTGGCCGGCCAGCCCTTCGCTGACCAGAGCCTCGCCCAAAGTCCAGCCGTAGCCAGGACCGCCCATGCGCAGGCAATGATGAACCTCATGAATCACATGTCGACGCAACGCACCGGTGCGTAGGCTGGAAAGGAAATTGGGATTATCGGGATCAAGGGTCATGGAAAACATGGAACTGCGAAACGCCCGCCCTACCAGGCCCATTTCCGCAATGGTTTCGCCCGGTAGCCGCTGAATCAGAACATCGAGTCGCGGCGGGAGCATCAGGCGAGCAACGGCCTCGTACGCGGCATCAAATTCATCAGTCAGCTCGCGGCGAAACTCGGCCAGGCTCCCCGAAGCTTCCAGCCAGTGCAGCGTCCATTTCTCCATAACCCTCTCCTTAAATCAAAGTACTGGCTCGATGGCTCCAGGCCGCTCGCGACAGTAAATTTCCCTAGGGCAGTTGTCCACTGTCGATAGATTCGACTCTCCCTCTGTCTGTAAGACATCTCTGGCAAAAAACCATCGCGATTCCTACAAAGCTCTCGGAACCGGGTGCCTTGTCCGTCGAGCGCGGGGAAACCTATAGTCATTCCGTCGCCCCAGAATGGCGATCAGGTTTGGCGACCTGAGGATCGGATCAGCCCTCTAACCTGACCGGAGCAATCCCATGCAAAGATACATCCCCATCACCGGCATCGACTGCACGCCTGCCTCTCTACTCATCGATACTCAAGCCCCGCTGGACGTCTTGCACGCCACCGCTGATTACCGCATCCGTGTGGTGACTCAAGTACTGGAAAACATCGCGTTCCGATCCGAGATCGCCAGCGACACAGTGGTGCTTTCGGACTTGGCGCAACTTTTGGTGATTCCGTTGCGTGATGGGTGTGATTTGCTGGAGGTCATTGGTCGACGGCTTCAGGAGCAGGTTGAAAATTGATAGAGCTTCGGGCGCTTAAAGCGCCCGTTTCTGCTTAGCTGGCCGATGAGTTCTGCACGGACTTCCCCCGCGGCATGCATTCGACCTTACCTGCCATTTACATCGGATTTGACCACCTATGACTGGCAGAGAATGGCTATGTGCAGACGTTGGTCAAGGTCTGCATTCGGCCAGAAGCCGCCACTCGAAATCCGCTTGCGAACATCAACTCAGAGCTTCGGATGATATGTTTGTGCTTTGATCATGAGCCAATACATAACCTTGCGCTGTCAGTGTGGCAGTCAGGTACCGTAATGCTCGACGGAAGACCGGATGACAGTCGGCAAACGGCAAATCATCGAGCGGAGCCCAAAAAAAGTTGAAGGCGTGACCATGGTCATCGAGCGTGTGATAAGTCCATTGCTCCGGCAAAATTGCCTGCGTGTAACACAGTTGAAATGACCATATCTGGTCGAGATGCGCGGCGTCCCAGCAGCCCATATCGCTGACAACCGAGGCAGCCTCTATGCCTGATTCTTCGCTTAATTCACGCAGCGCGGTCTGAGCTGGAGTTTCACCTGTCTCAATTGTCCCTTTGACCAGTTGTACGCCTGCTATTGGATGGCGGAACAGAAGGATGTGTGTGCCAGGAATACTGGAGAGGATGACGGGGCAAGCCTTGTTCGGTGACATGGCGATTTCCTTATCGGCAATGAAGCACACATCTTACGGCCTATCTCTTACGCGAGCGGCCAGATATTCAGATGCCCGCTTGGGGTCGATTGCTGACCGTCGCGAAAGGCAGTAACCGACCCATTGCTGACTGTCGTAACAGTTGCCTGCCTAGCGTGGATATCTTTGCCAGCGCTATTGTGCGCACCATGTACCCACAAAAAAATGGAGCCCAATGATGAGGGCAAAACGCTATCGAGTTCGCTTAATGTTCGAATGGGGCGGAGGCTGCCTTTGGTGTGGAAACAATATTGCCCGGGATAAATTTTCTGTAGGGCCTATTGAAGAGAGGCTACCACTCAGTAACGAAGTCCAGGCAATGCTTAACGAGCTTTCACAGTGGCATGACACCTCGCTGAACTGGGACTATCCACCTGATCCCGGCCCTTGGAGTGCAGACGATTACGCAAGATTTGACGAGGCCGTCGCTAAATTACTGAAATCCATCCAACAGGAATTGGGTGAAGAATTCGAGGTAGTGTACGAAAAACTTTAGCTTATCGGTGTGAGCCTTCGACCTGATTCTGATAACGAAAGGATGCAGCTATAGATCGGTAGCCCACCTTTGCAACAGGCCGCCACAACCCAAAGCAGACATATTAGCCTCTTGATCAGTAGGTAGCCCCCGCCAGTCCTAAAATCGAGACGGCGGTTCATTTCCAGCTTTGATCTGTGAAAAGACATGGTCTGGATCTGCCTGGCACCAATATCTGAACAGAAGGCGAGGTTCGGTATCCCCAAAATACTGACTCAGGAAGCTCTCGGCGGGGATTAACAATTTAGTTTCTGGCCATTGCTGAGCTAAAACACCTATGTGTTTGCCAGACGAACAAATAATCCACGTCGCCTTGCCTCCACTGATGCCAGGCAGGTAACCCATACCTTGGATCGCTTCGAACAAAGCGCGCAGTGTTACTGCTGGATCAAGCCTGATTGACGTCCTACGACTTTCCAGATCATCCCCTGCATGCACGCTATCCCGATCAATTTGAATGACCAACATGAATGTTCCTTTTTAGCGTTGTGTGATTACTAGAATGCCAGCGTAGGAATGCCAGCAGCTATCTGTCTACAGTCCGCTTTTGGCCGAAAACAGACGAAGGCCCACCCACCGATCTACTCCACAACCCCATTAAAAACAACAGTCCCACCCCCCTCCTTCTGAACCGTCAACCTATTCCCCTCCACCACAACCTCAACCAACTCAGAACACCCATCAACCTCCCGTTTCCCATCAACACGCTCGGCCTTGGCATCAAAACTAAAAACATAAGTAGACGCCGGACAAGCATTCCCACCCTCCCCCGTGGAAACCACCACCACATACCGGCTCGGCCCAAACGTATAAGCCTTTTCAATCGCCACATACCCGGTGTACTCAGCCTCCTCGACAATTGCCTCCATGACATTCACCACCCCAGCGCGCGATTGATAATTCAGCGCGGTCCCCGTCCCCAGGGTATGGGTTGTAAACGGCCCAGCACGCTCGGCGGTGACGGGCAAGGTTTCATAGGCAACGCCGGGGGGCGCTGGGGGGGCGATTTGAGTCGTGACGGTGGGTTTTGCAACGAGGCTTTGTTGGGGTTCAGGAAGATCGCATAGGCCGTTCTTGCAGATGAAATCCCCTTGGCAGTCGATATCTTCCGAGCACTGGTTGGTTTCTTCGAAGGTGCTCTGGTTGGCTTTGGCGTAGCCGACGACGGCCAGTGCAAGGAGGGTGCAGGCGAACAGACGCTTCATCGGTGAAGTCCTTTTCTTGGATGGTGGCCGGATGATAACTGCAAACCTTCCGGGCTTGTCTCTGGTCGCTTTCGATTTTGCAGTGTCGGGTGGTCCAACTTTGCTTTGAATACTAGCCTTGCAAACGTGCGCACAAGGAAGTCGAGAAAACCATGACTGACCGCGATCAACTCCATCGAAATGGTTACGCCCTGCTCCGTCAAGCGATCCCAACCGAATGGCTGGAAGACCTGCGTGCGGTGTTCGATGCAGGTGTGAGGCCGTCGGACCAGTGGCCGGTGCCGCGAGGCATGGACTGGCGTCATTCGATGTTGGACGACGATGCGAAGGTTCAGGCTGTGTGTCGTCTGCCCCGGGTGCTGGCGGTCGCGGGTGAGTTGATCGGGGAGCGGTTCTTTCTGGCGCAGGTGGAGGGGCGCGAACCTCTTGTCGGTGGCGGCCATCAACCGCTGCACCGCGACTTGTCGGCCCAACGGCCAGGCGACATCGCCATGGCCCTGGCTTTTTTCGACAATTATGGCGCCGAGAACGGCGCGACGCGTATCGTGCCTGGCAGCCATCGACCCGCGCTGGGGGAACCGCCATTCGACCTCAACGATGAATCACGCTCCGTACAGCTTTCAGGTTGCGCCGGTGACATCCTGGTGTTCGATGTGGACTTGGTGCATGCGGGCAGTCTGAACTCGGTGGGCTCGCACCGTCGTTCGATTTTGATCAGTTATTTTTCGGAGCCGTTGTACGCTTCACACCTGGAAACCGTGGGCCTGCGTAATATTCGTATGGACACGAGTGAACGGTTCGAGCCTTTGGATTTTGACTTCGGGAAAGCGGGCATTCGCGCCTGTCGTCCAACGACAAAATCTACGATCGACTAGACAAAGATGCAGTCATTTGCGCGTGGCACACCGCCAGAATTTCATCGGCCAGTGTCGAGTCGTCAGGACAGGCACGCGATAGCATGATCGCGCCGACCGCGCGCGCCAGCAGGTCGATCATTTTCACCCTCGCCTCACCCGGCGCCGCATCCGGCCCGGTAGGGTATTTTTCGCCGAGTGTTTGCAACATGCGCTCGATGCCTTCAGCGAATGCCCCCTTCAAATCGTCCGACTGACGTGCCGCGTCACCGCACAACGCTGCCATGGTGCAACCCGTGGCGCGCCCGTCGCGATGGTCCCGTGACACATACACATCAATGAAGTCCTTCACGCTCAATGCTTCGACGCCGATCAGTGACTGCTCAAGACTTTTCGCCGAGGCTTCGGCCATCAGGTCAGCCTTCGAACCGAAATGTTTGTAGAAACCGCCATGGGTGAAACCGGCGGCGGCCATCAGGTCGGCCACGCCGACCCCGTCAAAACCGCGCTCGCGAAATACAACCGAGGCTGTTTCGACGATGTGTTCCCGATTTGCCTGGGCCTGGGCCTTGGTCACTCGCATGTTTCGATACCTCGTTACCGCTGGAAATTCATCGACTGATCATACATTGATGTTGATCATAATCAAAACCGTTGACACTTTAGATTTCGATCATCATCATAATCTCCAACGACCTGACCCGTTATCAACGAACACGGAACAACCTCCCATGAGCGACCTGAATCTGTTTACCGCCTATACCCTTGGCCCAGGCACTGGCTGATCGAGCCTGATTTTTTCTCGTGCATCAATCCCAATCCATGTTCCTGATAAAGAGCTGACATCATGACGACTCGCCCTACCGTTCTCATCACTGGCGCCTCCACCGGCATTGGCGCGGTTTACGCCAAGCGTTTCGCCCAACGCGGACACGATCTGGTGTTGGTCGCCCGCGATCACTTGCGCCTGGAAACGCTCGCCGCGAAGTTGCGTGGCGAGCACAACGTCGCCGTTGAAGTGCTTCAGGCCGACTTGACTCAACTCAGTGACCTGCACACCGTCGAAGCCCGCCTGCGGGACGATGCGCGCATCGGCATCCTCGTCAACAATGCCGGCGCGGCACAGTCCGGCGCCTTCATCGAGCAAAGCACCGACAGCGTTGCACAACTGGTGGCCCTCAACACCACCGCGCTGGTGCGGCTCGCCAGCGCCATCGCGCCACGCCTGGTCAAGGCAGGTGAAGGCGCGATCATCAACATCGGTTCGGTGGTGGGTCTGGCGCCTGAGTTCGGCATGACGGTCTACGGTGCGACCAAGGCGTTCGTACTGTTTCTGTCCCAAGGCCTGAGCCTGGAACTGTCGCCTCAGGGGGTCTATGTACAAGCCGTACTGCCCGCGGCCACCCGCACGGAGATTTGGGATCGCGCCGGCGTCGACATCAACACCTTGAGCGAAATCATGGAAGTGGATGATCTGGTCGATGCCGCCCTGGTGGGCTTCGACCGTCGCGAACCGGTGACCATTCCACCGCTGCATGAAGGCGAGCGCTGGGATGCCCTGCAAACCGCGCGTCAGGGTCTTTTGTCGCAGATCAGGCAGTCCGCCGTGGCGCAGCGCTATCTGACTCAAGGCTGATCCCTGCCGACAGCTCGGCCTCGCCCCTCTCTCATTCCTCCGACAAGAGCAGCTGCAACATGAAGGCATTTTTTATCGACCGCTACGGCAAGCAGAACGGAATGATTGGCGAAGTGCCCGACCCTGCAGTCGGTGTGCATGACGTTCTGGTCCAGGTGCATGCAACGAGCGTGAACCCGCTGGACTCGAAGATCAGAACGGGGGAATTCAAACTGATCCTGCCCTATACGTTTCCATTGGTGTTGGGCAATGACCTGGCCGGGGTGGTCGTGCGCACGGGGTCGGCGGTGAAGCGATTCAAGCCAGGAGACGAAGTCTATGCACGTCCTCCAGAAGCACGGATCGGGACGTTTGCCGAACTGATCGCCGTGAACGAAAACGCGCTCGCGCTCAAACCCTCGAATCTCGACATGGCCGAAGCGGCCGCCATCCCCTTGGCGGGTTTGACGGCCTGGCAGGCGCTGGTTGAGACCGCCCAGCTGAAAAAAGGCCAGAAGGTGTTGATTCATGCCGGATCCGGTGGCGTCGGTACGCTTGCTATCCAGCTCGCCAAACACCTCGGCGCCTTCGTTGCGACCACCACCAGTACGGCGAATGTCGAATGGGTGAAAGCACTCGGGGCGGATGTGGTCATCGATTACAAACAGCAGGATTTTGTAAAGGAGTTGCGCGATTTTGACGTGGTGTTAAACAGCCTCGGCGCCGATGTACTGGAGAAATCGATCAAGGTGCTCAAGCCTGGCGGACAGCTCATTTCCCTTTCAGGGCCGCCGACCGCGCAATTTGCCCAAGAGCAAGGCCTGTCCTGGGTGCTGCGGCAAATCATGCGTCTGCTGAGCAGCGGTATTCGCAGAAAAGCCCGCAAACATGGGGTGAGCTATGCATTTTTGTTCATGCGTGCCAACGGGATACAACTGCAGAAGATCACCTCGCTTATCGAGGCCGGCGTCATCAAACCGGTCATCGATCGCTCCTTCCCTTTTGCATCAACCGCAGAGGCGTTGCGGTACGTCGAGCAGGGCAGATCAAAAGGCAAAGTCACCATAACAATCCAATAGGCGCACGACAAAAGATGTCAGTAGATGATGTGCATGCCGCCAAGCACCCGATTGCGGCGCCTGAACAGACCTGGCTGCATTTACACCCTCATACCTACTCCACCGCCTCAGCCACGCCCTGATCCTCCCCCAGAAATCCGCCACTCTGGTGATGCCATAGCCGCGCATAGGTCCCGTTTTTCCCGAGCAGTTCGGCGTGGGTGCCTTGTTCGATAATGCGTCCGTCATCCATGACGATGAGCCTGTCCATCGCGGCAATCGTAGACAGCCGATGGGCGATGGCGATCACGGTCTTGCCCTTCATCATTTTATCGAGGCTTTCCTGGATGGCGACTTCGACCTCTGAATCCAGCGCGCTGGTGGCTTCGTCCAGTAGCAGGATCGGGGCATTTTTGAGCATCACTCGGGCAATGGCGATGCGTTGACGCTGGCCACCCGAAAGCTTGATACCCCGCTCGCCCACCAGGGTGTCGTAGCCGCTATGGCCTTGCTTGTCGCTCAGTTGACTGATGAACCCATCGGCTTGGGCACTGGCCGCCGCGCTGCGGATTTGCGCGTCGGTGGCATCGGGGCGACCATAGGCGATGTTGTCGCGAATGGAGCGGTGCAGCAGCGAAGTGTCCTGAGTGACCATGCCGATGGCGCTGCGCAGACTGTCCTGGGTGACGTGCGCGATGTTCTGCCCGTCGATGCGAATCTCACCCTCGTCCACGTCGTAAAAACGCAGCAGCAGGTTGATCAGCGTGGATTTCCCGGCGCCGGAGCGGCCCACCAGCCCGATCTTTTCGCCCGGGCGAATGCTCAGGCTCAGGCCATCGAGCACCTGGCGTTCGCCGTTGTAGTTGAAACTCACCTTGTCGAAGGTCACCGCACCGCCGGTGGTAACCAGCGCGCCGGCATGCGGCGCATCCTGCACTTTGGGGCCACGGGTCAAGGTCGCCATGCCATCCTGTACGGTGCCGATGCTCTCGAACAGCGAGGTCATTTGCCACATGATCCAGTGCGACATGCCATTGATGCGCAACGCCATGGCGATAATCGCCGCCACCGCACCTGGGCCGACTTCGCCTTGGTGCCATAGCCAAAGGGCATAACCGCCTGCCCCCATGATCAACCCGACCACCAATGCCTGATTGACGATCTCGAACTGGCTGACCAGGCGCATCTGGCGAAAGCCGGTTTGCTTGAAATCCTCCATGGCCGCGCGCGCGAAGTGTGCTTCGCGTTTGGTGTGGGAGAACAGCTTCACCGTGGTGATGTTGGTATAGGCGTCTGAGATGCGCCCGGTCATGGATGAGCGCGCATTGGCCTGTTCCTGCCCGACTTTCTCAAGGCGGGGCACGAAGTAGCGCATGGCAAGCCCGAACAACACCACCCAGGCGATGAAAGGCAGCATCAGCTTGAGGTCAAAGCCGCCGGCCAGCGCGATGATCGCGATGAAGTACACCCCGATCCCGGGAGCGACCTCAATGAGGGTGAATAACACTTCGCGCACGGACAGCGCGGTCTGCATCACCTTGGTGGTGACCCGGCCGGAAAACTCATCGGAGAAGAACGAAAGGCTTTGTCGCAGCATCAGCCGATGAAAATCCCAGCGCAACCGCAACGGCAGGTTGATCGCCAATACTTGGTGCTGCACCATCGTGCGCAACGCGACCAGCCCGATGCTCGTCACCAGCACCGCGCCGATGCCCCACAGCACGCGGCTCTCCTGCCTGGCCGCATCGCCGCCGGCTTGCCAAACCGAGAGCAAGTCTACGACCTGCCCGAGAAAGGAAAACAGCCAGGCTTCGTAAATCGACACAGCGGCACTGAGCAGCGCGAGGGCGAGGATGTAACCGCGGGCGCCCCGCGTGCAGGCCCACAGGAACCGCGCCAGACCGTCAGGTGGTGGGGGGACCTCGTCGGGCGGAAAAGGGTCGAGCCGTTGTTCAAAAGCGCGAAGCATGGTGATCTCCAAAACGATCCAGTGGAGAGATTCTGGCATTTAAAGGTGGCTTTGAGGGGTTTGGAAGTTGAGCAAACCATAATTGAGCGCCAGCAACTCCATCGAGTTTGCACCATGCCCCACAACGATCGTGCTTTCACTGCCCAACAACCCTCTCATACCGCCGCTGAATCCGTTCCACCTCGCCCGAACGGCGCAACTGCTCCAAAGCCTTGGCCCACGCAGTCACCACCTCGTCCTCAGAATCGAGGCTGAACGCGATGTACAGCGACGAGCGATAGAGCTCGATGGGAATTTTGCGCAGCGTGCCCGGCGCGATGTTCAACTGGCGGCTGTAGTAAGCCACTCCGGCATCGGTGTCGCCGACGATGATGCCGGTGCGCCCGGCGAGCAACATGCGGTAGAGCAACTTGCTCTCGGTTGCACTTTTGTCCACATTATTGAAACCCAGCGACTGCAGCATCTGGGGCACCAGGCCGGCATGACGGGTGGTGATCTGCGGGGCGTGCAGCAGTTGTTCCAGGGAGTTCACCGGCGGCGCATTGGCCAGTTGATAGGCGTAAATGGACTCCTCCACGATCGGCCCGACCCACTTGTATAACGGCTCGCGCTCCGCCGTGCGGAACAACGAGAACATGATGGTCTTGCTGCGGGTCCTCAGTACCTGGGTGGCGCGCATGCTGGGCTGCAGATGCACCTCAAAGTCATCCCCGGTCAACGCCATGATGGCCCGCACGATCTCCGTGGTCATACCGGTGAGCTGGTTGTTTTCCTGGTAGTTGTACGGGGCCCATTCTTCGGTAACGACCTGGTACTCTCCGGCCTTGACCCCTGTGCCGAGCAATAGACAAAGCAGCGCCGCAGCCGGTGTCGAAATTCTCACGTGTTCTCCTGATAAGCCGTTCGGTGTTCGCGCAAGGCCGAGGTGGAAACTCACAGAACAAGCATAGACGCAAACCCGTGGCTGACGGCTGGTGCAATCCACACTCCTGCCTTTGGCAATCTCTTGGTTCCAGAATTTCCGAGACCACCCGCTTCTTCGGCTGATCGCCACAATGATTGAGCTGCAGGAGTCAAACTGGCGGGTTTCAGGTATCTGTTATTCCCATAGTTGCTATCGATACCATCGCCGTTCTCGTCATCGGCCTCTCTCTCTAATCTGCCCACCAACGCGATCGATGACGATCGCAGCAGATCACAATCCGCCCCTTATGGAGAGAGAAACGATGAACACACTCAATCGCACCCTGGCCATCGCGACACTGGCACTGGCTACCCTCAGCGCCGAGGCTGCATCGCCCGCCCAGGCCGGCGCTAGCGCGTCCGCCGTCGGCAGCGTGATCCAGTCCGCCAGTTACATCACCACCCGAGACGGCGTGCAGCTGTACTACAAGGACTGGGGCCCCCGCGATGGACAGGTGGTCACCTTCAGCCACGGCTGGCCGCTGAACGCCGACAGCTGGGAAGCGCAGATGATGTTCCTCGCCGCCAAAGGCTACCGCGTTGTTGCCCACGACCGTCGCGGCCACGGACGCTCCAGCCAGCCATGGGAGGGCAACGACATGGATCACTACGCCGACGATCTGGCGGCGGTGATTGAAGCGCTGGACTTGAAGGATGTCACCCTTGTGGGTTTCTCGACGGGGGGCGGCGAAGTGGCTCGCTATATCGGTCGCCATGGTACCGACCGGGTGAAGAAGGCCGTGCTGGTCTCCTCCGTCCCACCGCTGATGCTCAAGACCCAGACCAACCCCGGCGGCCTGCCCATCGAGGTGTTCGACGGGCTGCGCAAGGCATCCCTGGAGAACCGCTCGCAGCTTTACCTGGACATCGCTTCCGGCCCCTTCTTCGGCTTCAACCGCGAGGGTGCCAAGCCGTCCCAAGGGCTGATCCAGTCGTTCTGGGTCCAGGGCATGCAGGCGGGCAGCAAGAACACCTATGAGTCGATCGCGGCCTTCTCGGCGACCGACTTCCGTGGCGACTTGAAGAAGTTCGATGTGCCGACGCTGGTGATCCATGGCGATGACGATCAGATCGTGCCTATCGATGCTTCAGGCAGGGCCTCGGCGGCGCTGATCAAGGGTGCGCGCCTGATCGTCTACCCCGGCGCGCCGCATGGCCTGACCGATACGCACAAGGATCGGCTGAACCAGGATCTGCTGACGTTCCTTCAGGAATAGAACCGGAACATGCACTGCCCGCTCCCTCCGTTGTTCAGGGAGCGTCACAGATACTGCATCCACCTTGCAAAGCCCTTCTCAGGAAGGGCTTTTGCGTTCGTCAACGCTCTGTGGCCGGCACGCTCATCAATTCATGTGAACCTAGCCGTCCTCCCACCCTCGGATATTCAAGACGTACTCAGGGTGACCCATATGGCAATCGAAGACACTTTATTACGTCAACGCAAGGTACTTGCCGAGTTCGGCGAGCTGGCCCTGGTTTCAGACGACCTGGAGCACATTCTGGATGAGGCGTGTCGCCTGGTGGGTGAGGCGCTGGAAACCCATCTGGCGAAGTTCATGTTGCTGGAAGACGACGGTGTCACTTTCCTCGTGCGTAACGGTGTGGGGTGGGCACCCGGGGTGGTGGGAAAAGTACGGGTGCAGGCCCTGGCAGGAACCCCGGAACGCTATTCCCTGGACACCGGCAACGCCGTCATTTCCACGGATGCCTCAACAGAAACACGCTTTCACTATCACGATTTCCAGAAGCGCAACGGCGTTCAGGCGTTCGTCAATGTACTGGTATACGGAGCCAGCGAAACACGGCCTTTCGGAATATTCGAAGTCGACAGTCGCAGCCCCAGGCAGTTTAGCCAGAGCGATATCGATTTTCTGCGCGGTTACAGCAACCTCCTCGGTGCCGCATTGAGGCGCTCGCAAACCATGCAAGCCATGCGCCTGACCGAAGAAAAATTGCGTGAAAGCGAAAGGCACTACCGAATCGCGGCGCAGCTCACTCCGCTCTGGCCCTGGACGGCCGACAGCCATGGCGCGGTGACGTCACTGGATCAACGCTGGTATGAATACACCGCAAGGTCGCCGGCGCAGACATTGGGACGCCAGTGGTTAAACGCAGTGCATCCCGATGACCGGCTATCATTTGCCAAGCTATGGAAACAGTCGCTGGCCAGTTTGCAACCCTTCGACGCGCAGATCCAGTTGCGCAAGTCCACGGGAGAATATCGATGGTTCAGAATCCGTGCATTTTGCAGCCTGGACCCTGAAGGCCGCTGCGAACAGTGGTATGGCACCGTCGAAGACATTCACGAGCGGGTGCAACTGGAGGCGGCGCTGAGGGACTGGAACGAGTTGCTCGAAGAACGCATCGCTGTCCGAACAAGGCAGCTTGAAGCCGAACAACAAGAGCGCGCGCTGGCCGAGTCCAAACTGCGCCAAAGCCAGAAAATGGAAGCTGTCGGCCAACTGACCGGGGGCATCGCCCACGACTTCAACAACCTTCTGGCCGGCATCACCGGCAGCCTGGAGTTGATGCAACGAAACATCGACAATCAACGTTATGACGAGCTGTCCCGGTACAACTCTGTCGCCCTGACTTCGGCAACCCGTGCAGCCGCCCTGACCCAGCGCCTGCTGGCATTTTCCCGGCAGCAATCGCTGCAACCGGAAGTGCTCGAACCTCGGGAGGTGGTGGCCGGCCTCGAAGAAATCATCCGGCGTTCCGTGGGGCCGAGCATTCATGTCGAATGTTCTTTCAGGGGGCACGACCCGATCAAATGCGACCCGAATGGGCTGGAGAACGCGCTGCTCAACCTGGCGATCAACGCTCGGGATGCGATGCCCGGTGGCGGGACCTTGAAGCTGGACGTACAACGTTGCGCTATCGACGCGCAATCTTGCAGTGAAAAGATGCTGCCCGCCGGACTGTATGTGGCGATATCGGTGGCGGACTCAGGCACCGGGATCAGCGCCGACATCCTGCCGCGCGTGTTCGATCCGTTTTTCACCACCAAGCGCATTGGCGAAGGTTCCGGTCTGGGCCTGTCGATGATTTACGGGTTTGCCCAGCAATCCGGCGGGCAAGTGAAGATTCAGAGCAGCGTCGGGGTGGGAACGACCGTGACGATGTATTTCCCGGTGGTCAGCCAGTCCCCCGCTCGGCCGGAGGACGCTGAGCCGGAGGCTGCGCGACTGCAACCAGGCGCCAACGAAACGATTCTGCTGGTCGACGACGAAGCGGCTATTCGCCAGACGGTTTCGGAGTTCCTGACCGAAACCGGCTATCGCGTCATCGAGGCCCTGGACAGTGCCTCTGCCCTGAAACAGGTCGAGAAAATGGCGCATCTCGACCTGTTGCTCACAGACATCGGCCTACCCGGAACGATGAACGGTGTCGCTCTGGCGGATGCAATGAAGACCCGATATCCCTCGCTCAAAGTGATGTTCATCACTGGGTTCGCCGAAGGTAAAAGCCTGGTTTCGGTCGATGCCACGACCCGCATCCTGACCAAGCCTTTCAGCTTGACCGACCTGGGGCAGCAGGTGGCTTCGCTGATTCACGCCAGTGATGACGGCGCTGAATCAGCGTAAAACGTTTCAATCAATCAATGCCGCAGCAGCTTGCGCAACGGAATCTCGTCCTTGCGCACAGGCGATTTGATGACGATGTAGCTGAAGTACTTGGAGATGCCGATGTTCTTGTCCAGCAGGCTTTCCATCACATCCTGGTAATCCTGGATGCTGCGGGTCATGAAGCGCACGAGATAATCGTAGCCGCCGCTGATCAGGTGACATTCGAGCACTTCATCCACCAGGCGGATGTTGGATTCGAATTTGGCGAAGTCCTCGCGCTTATGGTCGCTCAAGGTGATTTCGGTGAAGACCGTCACCGAATCGGTAATCTTGGCCAGGTTCAAGTGGGCCTTGTAGCTGGAGATGTACCCCAACGATTCCAGCCGTTTGACCCGTTGCAGGCATGGGCTGGCGGAAAGCCCCACGGCATCGGCCAGGCTGACGTTGGTCATGCGGCCGTCTTTTTGAAGCTCTACCAGAATGCTGATGTCGATCCGGTCCAGTTTCGCTACACCTTCCATCGCCTACCTCTGCCTGCCATTTGTAAGACAATCTTCTAACAAAATCAGCACCGTAAAGACAGCTGATGCTGAGCCACCAGATCGGCCATGCTGTTGATGCAATGCTGGCCTGCGCATGGCTTGGGTGGGTTGTCGGGGTTGCGACAAATCAGGCAAACCGCCCCGACCTTGGCTGGGCGGGCGCCCGGACGGGTCACCTGAAGAATAGCCTGCGCATCGAGGTCGTTGGCCTTGAGCCAAGCGGGATCGTGCAAGGGGTCACTGGCCAGTGAAATAAAATCCTCCGGCTCGATGCCCAGGCGCTCGCACAACGCGCCCCGGTCTTCTGCATCGCGGTCGCCCAGCACCAACAGGCGATAGAACTTGCGCAGGTAGAGCATCGCCCCCGGCGCATCCTCGAACAGCGTCCAGGCGGCGGCCGAGCGGGCGAAGCTCATGCCCTCCTCCCAACTGACCTTGAGTTTCCAGCGTTCGGCCAACTGACGGTGGGCGAAACACAGCAAACCGCTGAAGCCCAACTCGCCGAAGCGCGGATACAGCGCTTGCAGCACCTCGTCGAACTCGGCCAGCACCTGTGACTTGTCAGGCGTATCGCCGTGATTCTCCAGCAACGGTTGCAACGCGGTCCAGACGCCGGAGTCCCGATCCACCAGCACCTCATCGCAGTCGATCAACAATGCCCGATACTCAGTCAACCTCATGGGTAAAGCCTCCGCTGATGTCCCATCGATCCACGCTCCTTTTGATATGCATGGGCGCTTGCCCTGGCAAACGCCATGAACGCCGGGCCTTCAGCCCATGACCCGTGCCAGCGCAGCGTCGAGAATCTGCAATGCTTCATCGACCTGCGCCTCGCTGGTCACCAGAGGGGCAAGGAAGCGCAATACGTTGCGGTACACCCCGCACTTGATAACCAGCAATCCACCGGCCCGGGCTTCGTCGATCAAGCGTTGGTTGAGGTCGGCATCCGGGGTACGTGCAACGTCATCCTTGATCAGTTCGATCGCCAGCATGAAGCCGCTGCCACGCACGTCGCCAATGCGCGGGTAACGGGCTTGGAGGCGCAACAACCCCTGACGCAGCCGCTCGCCCAGGGCCTCGCCACGGGCCAACAGGTGTTCCTGCTCGTAGGCCTCGATCACCGCCAGCGCCGCCGCGCACGACAGCGCGTTACCGCCATAGGTGCCGCCCAGTCCACCAGGCAGTGGCGCATCCATGATTTCGGCCTTGCCGACCACACCCGACAGCGGCAAGCCGCCGGCCAGGCTTTTGGCGACCGTGACCAGGTCTGGCTGGATGCCGGCATGCTGGAAGCCGAACCATTTACCGGTGCGACCAAATCCGGTCTGGATTTCATCGAGAATCAGCACAATGCCATGTTTTTCCGTCAGCGCGCGCAGGCCCTGGAGGAACTCGACGGGCGCCGAGAGGAAACCACCGTCGCCTTGCACCGGCTCAATGATGATCGCTGCGACCCGCTCAGGCGCCACTTGAGTGGCCAACAGTTCGTCCAGCGCCTGGAGCGCCATTTCGCTGGTGACACCCCGGTAGGCATTCGGATAGGGCGTGTGAAACACCTCCGGTGCGAACGGTCCGAAATTCTGTTTATAAGGCTGGCTCATGCCGGTGAGCGTGGTACCCAACAACGTCCGGCCATGGAAGCCGCCGCGAAAGGCGATCACCGCCGAGCGCTGGGTGTAGGCTCGGGCGATCTTCACCGCGTTTTCTACCGCTTCGGCGCCTGAGGTGAAGAACGCCGCCTTATAGGCTTGCTCACCCCCGATCATTTCGCACAGGCGCTTGGCCAGGTCCAGATAAGGTTGGTAGGCCACGACCTGGAAACAGGCATGAGTGACTTTCTGCAGTTGGGCTTGCACCGCCGCGACCACCTTGGGGTGATTGTGGCCGATGTTCAGGACCCCGATGCCGCCGACGAAGTCCAGGTAGCGCTTGCCGTCCACGTCCCACAGCTCCGAACCCTGGGCCCGATCAATCACCAGTGGATGTGCGGTGACCAGGCCTCGCGGCACATACTGATCACGCTGACGGAGCAGGCTGGGGGTTTCTTCGACTTTACTGTTCATGGCATTTCCCATCGTGAGCCTCGCAACCAGGAAGCGGCTGCGGTGTGTTCACAGGTTAAGCGTTCGACACGATTGTCTAAGCCGAACTTGGTCGTTGAGAAATTCGGATCGACTGTTTACACCCCGGCAAACAGCAGAATCCTCCAAGGGCCTCGTACCCCATGGAATCTGCTGACTTGCGCGCCATACAACGCAGCCTGATGTTCCCAGGGGGGGCCTTTCGACAGATCCTGCTTTGCCATTAAGGCATGCTTGTTACTTCCTTATTTCATGCGAGAAATGACCTCATGGCCCTGCTCTACAAAGCCGACCCGGTGCGCGGTGAACAATGGAAGCGCCTGTTCGCCGAACACGCGCCGGATATCCAATGGCGTGCCTGGCCGGACATCGGCGATCCGCGGGATATTCGTTACCTGGCGGCCTGGCAGGCACCGGACGATATCGAAACCTTGTTGCCCAACCTGCAAGTGCTGTTCGCCTTGTCGGCGGGGGTCGATCAACTGGATCTGGGCCGCTTGCCACCAACGCTGCCGGTGGTGCGCTTGCTCGACCCGGGCATCAGCCAGGGTATGTGTGAATACGCCAGTTTCGCCGTGCTCAGCTTGCACCGGGACATGTTGCGCTATCGCCAGCAACAGGCCGAGCGGTGCTGGCAAGCACACCGGTTGGTGCCTGCGCAGCAGCGCCGGGTCGGGGTCATGGGCCTGGGGTTGCAGGCCCGTCACATACTCAACGCCTTGAAGCCCTTTGGTTTCGCCTTGTCAGGCTGGGCGCGCAGTGAACATCACATTGATGGAGTGCAGTGCTTTGCCGGAACCGGGCAACTGCCGGCCTTCCTCAGCCAATGCGACATTGTGCTGTGTGTCCTGCCGCTGACCGAGCAGACCAAGGGAATTCTCAACCGCCAGCTGTTCCAGCATCTGCCCCACGGCGCGGCCCTGGTCAACATGGGCCGCGGTGGGCATTTGGTAGAAGCGCATTTACTTGAAGCCCTTGCCAGCGGCCAGTTGAGCGCGGCGGTGCTCGACGTGCTGGAACAGGAACCGGCCGCGCCGGATCATCCGTTCTGGAACCATCGACAAATAATGCTGACCCCCCATATCGCAGCGATGACTCAACCCGAGAGTGCGTTCGGCGTGTTGTTGGACAATATTCGCCGGCATCAACGGGGCGAACCGATGCGGGGTCTGGTGGACCGTGAGCGCAGCTACTGACCCGTGCATGACAAGGTGCATCGGGCAAAAAACCATCCGGTATTTACTGCCGGCCCGGCCGCTGATTTGAGCAAGAAATGTGGCCGCAAGCGTCGTTGTAGAAGGAACCTGCCGAATCGTTTTGCGCCCCTTGTAAGGCTTGCTTGCAGGTGAGATACAAACATTATCCGCGGATAAATCCGACTGATTACCCCCTCACTCAATGGTGATCTGCCATGTCCAATTCGAAATGCCCTGACTACGTCTATCGTGCCATGACCGCTACCGATGTCCCCTCGGCACACGCCCTATCCGTGCAACTGAAATGGCCCCATCGCCTGGAGGACTGGGCGATGCTGCAGCGCGTGGCCCAAGGTTTTGTCGTTGAGGATCAGGGCCGCCTGATCGGCACTGCATTCACCTGTGCCCAGGGAAGTTACGCCACCATCGGCCTGGTGATCGTCGATAACGAGTACCAGGGCCAGGGGATCGGTCGCAAATTGATGGAGCTGGCCATCGAAGCGTGCGGCTCGCGTACTGCCATCCTCAATGCGACGCTGGCCGGCGCCCCGCTGTATGCCAGTCAGGGATTCGTGGACTTTGGGCATATCCAGCAACATCAAGGCCTGGCTTTACCGCCTGCACCGCAGACATTGGCCGCCAACGAACGCTGCCGCCCGCTGACCGAAGCCGATCGCGCCGAAATGATCACACTGGCCAATGCCGGAAGTGGCCTGGACCGTGGGGTCGTGCTCACCGATCTGTTCGATGTCGTTGAGCATGCAGTGGGTATTGAGCGGGACGGCCAGTTGTGCGCTTTCGCCCTGCTGCGCCCCTTCGGACGTGGCCGTTGCATCGGTCCGGTCATCGCGCAGAACCCTGAACAGGCCCGGCACCTGATCGCCGTGTTGCTGGCACGGGTGCCGGATGCATTCGTTCGGATCGACATTCCCTCCGACACCGGGCTGGGCCCCTGGCTCGAAGACGCGGGCCTCAAGCAAGTCGACACCGTCGCCCAAATGGCTCGCGGCACGCCACCGCAAGCGAGCGGCGCGGTGCGGCAGTTTGTGTTGGTGACCCAGGCCGTTGGCTGACAAATCCCATCGCTTATTTTGGAGAATCCTGTTCATGCTCGAACCCACTGCAGTGCTGTTGGCCCATGCCGACGGCAGCCCCGCCTCAACCTCGTTCACCCCAGGCTCATTGGGCGCCAATGATCCATTCGACAGGCTCATCGCTTATGCCGGGGCGGATGGCATCGCCGCTGGTATCGTCCGGGCCAGCGGTGGGTTCAGCAGCGACCAGTATCCCTTCAGCGAAATGATCGTGGTGCATGCCGGAGGCGTTGAACTGCGCAGCCAGGCACAAACGCTGCGCCTCAGCGCCGGTGAAAGCGCGGTGATCGCCCGTGGTACGGCGCTTGAGATCGACGCGCAAGCTGAGTCTTTATGGGCCTTCTGTGCCGATACCCAGCGCGTGAATACCAGCGAGCCCGGGCTGACAGCACTCCCGGCCCACACGTTGCTCTCGCCTTCGGCGGCCCCCGATGAAGCCATACTGCTCAGCCCGCCACCGCAATGTCGCTCGCACAATCTGTTTGTCGAAGAAGCCACCAACCTGCGCATCGGCGTTTGGGACTCAACGCCTTACACTCGCCAAGCCAGGCCCCACAAACTGCATGAGTTGATGCACCTGATTGAAGGCAGCGTCACCCTGCAGACAGCCGACGGCACCGACCTGGCGGTCAATACCGGCGACACGGTGTTCGTACCGCAGAATGCGCCGTGCGCCTGGACGAGTCACGTCTACGTACGCAAGATCTACGTCGTCAAATAGCACCACCGCTATCGCGAGCAGGCTCGCTCCCACAGGGGATCTGCGGTGGATGCGCATCCTGCAGCCACCCCGAAAAAGTGTGGGAGCGGGCTTGCTCGCGATGACGGCGGCACATTCAACATCACCGCAAACTGACACTCCGCTTTCGCGAGCAGGCTCGCTCCCACAAGGGATCTGCGGTGATTGCCAATCTTGCAGCCACCCCGGAAAAAACTGTGGGAGCGAGCCTGCTCGCGATGACGGCGGCACATTCAACATCACCCAAACTGACACTCCGCTTTCGCGAGCAGGCTCGCTCCCACAAGGGATCTGCGGTGATTGCCAATCTTGCAGCCACCCCGAAAAAACTGTGGGAGCGGGCTTGCTCGCGAAGGCGGCGGCACATTCAACATCACCGCAAACTGACACCCCGCTTTCGCGAGCAGGCTCGCTCCCACAAGGGATTGGCGGTGAATGCGCATCCTGCAGCCACTCCGGAAAAACTGTGGGAGCGGGCTTGCTCGCGAAGGCGGCGGCACATTCAACATCCCCCAAACTGACACCCCGCTTTCGCGAGCAAGCCCGCTCCCACAGGGGATTGGCGGTGGATGTGCATCCTGCAACCATCCCACAAAGGGATTTTCGGTGAATTTGAATTTTGCGATCAAACCCCAAAAAAAAGCCCGCAGTGTGAGCGGGCAAAAAGGTGTCACAGGTTAGTAAAGCGTCAAAGCGCTGCGGCGATGGCTGTGCCAACGTCCTGAGTCGAGCCCTGACCGCCCAGGTCGGGGGTGATCGGCCCCTGGGCTATCACTTGTTCAATAGCCTTGAGAATCCCGTCATGGGCGGCGCGATAACGTTCATCACCATTGCCCAGGAAATCGAGCATCAACGCCCCTGACCAGATCATCGCAATCGGGTTGGCGATGTTCTGTCCATAAATATCCGGCGCCGAGCCATGCACCGGTTCGAACAACGACGGGAAGCGCCGCTGCGGATCGAGGTTGGCCGACGGCGCGATGCCGATGGTGCCGGCGCAAGCCGGGCCGAGGTCGGAGAGGATGTCGCCGAACAGGTTTGACGCCACCACCACATCAAAACGGTCCGGCTGCAGAACGAAACGCGCGCACAGGATATCGATGTGCTGTTTGTCCCATTGCACATCCGGGTACTGCTCGGCCATCAACGCCGTGCGCTCGTCCCAATACGGCATGCTGATGGAGATCCCGTTGGACTTGGTCGCCGCCGTCAGGCGCTTGCGCGGTCGGGTCTGGGCCAGATCGAAGGCGAACTTGAGAATCCGATCGACGCCGCGCCGGGTGAACACCGACTCCTGGAGCACGAACTCATGCTCGGTCCCTTCAAACATCTTGCCGCCCACGGAGGAGTATTCGCCTTCGGTGTTCTCACGGATTACCACGAAATCGATGTCCCCTGCTTCTCGTCCGGCCAAGGGGCACGGCACGCCCGGGAACAGCCGCACCGGGCGAATGTTCACGTACTGGTCGAAGTCGCGGCGGAACTTGAGCAGCGAGCCCCACAGGGAAATGTGGTCCGGCACTTTGTCCGGCCAGCCCACGGCGCCGAAGTAGATCGCATCGAAACCCTTGAGCTGCTCGAACCAGTCGGCGGGCATCATCTGCCCGTGCTCCAGGTAGTAGTCACAGTGAGCCCAATCGAGCACTTCGATGCTCAACGACAACTGCCATTTCTTTGCGGCCTGCTCCAATACCCGAAGCCCTTCAGGCAGGACTTCCTTGCCGATGCCATCACCGGCGATGGCAGCGATTCGAAATGGTTTGCTCATCAATCGTGGCTCCCTGGTAGGTGTTCAAACAATGGACGCATCACAGTCCCCCGATGTGGAAGGCCTTGATTTCAAGGTATTCATCCAGGCCGTATTTGCTGCCTTCACGGCCCAGGCCCGACTGTTTGACACCACCGAAGGGCGCGACTTCCATGGAAATGATCCCGGTGTTAAGGCCAACCATGCCGAACTCCAACGCCTCGCCAAACCGCCATGAACGACGCAAGTCCTGGGTGAAGTAGTACGCGCCCAGGCCATATGGAGTGGCGTTAGCAAGGGCCAAGGCCTCTTCTTCAGTAGTAAAGCGCATCAGCGGTGCAACCGGGCCAAACGTTTCTTCGCTGGCCAGCAACATTCCAGCGTGGGCCTCGCCAAGCACCGTGGGCTGGACGAACTGGCTGTCACCCTCGGGAATACCGCCACAGAGCAGACGCGCGCCCTGACTCAACGCATCATCGATATGCCGAGCGACTTTGCTCACCGCCGCCATGTTGATCAGCGGACCGATCATCACGTCGGCCTCCAGGCCATTGCCGACCTTGAGCTTGCCCACCTCCTCCACCAGACGTTCGGCGAAACGCTCATAAATGCCGTCCTGCACCAGAATCCGGTTGGCGCAGACGCAGGTCTGGCCGGCATTACGGAACTTGCTGAGCATGATCCCGGCCACGGCCTGTTCCAGGTCCGCGTCGTCAAACACAATGAACGGCGCGTTGCCGCCCAGCTCCAGGCTCAGGCGCTTGATGTGTTCGGCACTCTGGCGCATCAGCAGTCGACCGACCGCCGTGGACCCGGTGAAAGAAATCTTGCGCACCGTCGGGTTGCCGGTCAGTTCTTCGCCGATGCCCGCCGGCATGCCGGTCACAACGTTGAACACCCCCGCCGGAATCCCGACCCGCTCGGCCAGCACCGCCAGGGCCAGGGCCGACAAGGGTGTCAGGTCCGACGGTTTGACGATCACCGGGCAACCCGCCGCCAACGCCGGGGCGCACTTGCGGGTGATCATCGCGTTGGGAAAGTTCCATGGGGTGATCGCCGCGCAGACGCCCACCGGTTGCTTGAGGGTGAGCAGGCGCCGATCGCCGCTGGGCGCCGGGATGGTTTCGCCGTAGACCCGGCGGGCTTCTTCGGCAAACCATTTAGCGAAGCCGGCGCCGTAGCGGATTTCGCCTTTGGCTTCGTTCAGCGGTTTGCCCTGCTCAAACGTCATGATCAGCGCCAGATCGTCCAGGTTGTCGATCATGGCCTGATACCAACGCTCCAGCAGCACTGCGCGTTCCGCCGCCGGGCGCGCACGCCAGGCCGGCCAGGCACGCTCGGCGGCGTCGATGGCACGCCGGGTTTCCACCCCCTGCATGGCCGGCACCCGAGCGAGCACGTCCCCCGTGGCCGGGTTGATGACGTCGAGCGTGGCGGCGTCATCGGCACCGATCCACTGCCCGTCGATGTAGGCGAGTTCTGCTAAAAGGCTGGGGTCTTTCAATTGATTCTTGAGCATGATCGCGTCCTGTTCCGAGGTATTTCCAGTCTAAGGAGATGCCGCGGATGAGGATGCTGAAAGCGGGGTTTGGGCAGTGTTGGATGCTGAAATTTGTCGTGCGGCAGCAGGCTCTACCGCAGTATCAGGAGCAACCCAGGAACCCTGTGGGAGCGAGCCTGCTCGCGATGCGGTGGGTCAGGCAGCATTGATGTTGAATGATGGATCGCTATCGCGAGCAGGCTCGCTCCCACAAGGGGCTGCATTTGTCACGAAAGCCAGCTACCGTCTCAATGACCCGAGCAACCCTTCCAGAAACCGCTCCCCGGCGTCCATCTGGCTGATTTCAATGAACTCGTCGGGCTTGTGCGCCTGCTCGATGGAGCCCGGGCCGCAGACCACCACCGGCACATCCAGACGCTGCTTGAACAGCCCCCCCTCGGTGCCGAAGGAAACCTTGGCGGTTCCGGTGTCCGCTGCGGCAAAGTTCTTCAGAAAGCGCACCGCCTCAACGCTTGGATGAGTATCGAGGCCCGGATAGACGTTCAGGGTCTCGATCTCGATGTCCGCCACGCTGGAGAGTTTTTTCGCCTCGCGCACGATCACTTCAGCGTGCTCGCGCAGTGTCTCCAGGAACTGATCCAGGTCATCGGCCGGCAGGTTGCGCACTTCGAAATCCAGGGTGCACAGGTTCGGCACAATGTTCAGCGCCTTGCCACCGACAATCTGGCCGACGTGCACGGTGCTGTAGGGCACGTCGTAATCGGCGTCCCGGGCGCCGTGCTCTTGCAACTGCTGCTGGCTCTGGCGCAACGCGGCGATGAAATCGCAGGCCACATGAATCGCATTGACCGAACGCGGCGCCAGGGACGAGTGCGCCTCCAGGCCTCGGCAGTAAGTGCGATAAGAGCCTTTGCCCTTGTGCCCGAGCACGAACTGCATGTTGGTCGGCTCGCCGATCACGCACAAAAACGGCCTTACCGGTGCCAGGTGCAGCACGTCGAGCAAGCGGCGTACGCCCACGCAGCCGATCTCCTCATCATGGGAGAGCGCCAGTTGCAGCGGCCGGTTCAAGGAGTGGTCAGCGGCGTCGAGCATGGCATCGATGGCCAAGGCGATGAACCCTTTCATGTCGCAACTGCCACGACCGTACACCCGTCCGTCGCGCACCGTCGCCTGGAACGCCGGAACGGTCCAGGCCTGCCCCGCCGCCGGCACCACGTCGGTATGCCCGGACAGCAGAATCCCCGGCAACGCCTGTGGGCCGGTACTGGCGAAGAGGTTGGCCTTCTTGCCGCTTTCATCCTTGACGATCAGCGACTCGATGCCCTTGCTCAGCAACAACTCACGCACGTACTCGATCAGGGCCATGTTCGACTCTGAAGAGACCGTTTCGAACCCCAGCAGGCGCTCAAGAATGGCGAGTACGCGAGGTTTCATGAGGCTTTGCTCCGCTGCTCGGCCGTGGCGGCGAACCGGCGAATGGAGAACGGTTCGATCGAGGTGCTGGTACTGCCGGAGCTGATCAGCTCGGCCATGACGTCGCCAACCCCCGGCCCGAGCTGGAAGCCGTGGCCGCAGAAACCGAACGCATAGTACAAGCCGTCCACGTTGCCGCTGGGGCCCATCACCGGCAGGGAATCGGGCAGATAACCTTCGATGCCGCTCCACACGCGAATGATGTTCAGGTTACCGACGCCCGGCAGCAAGCGCCGCATCTGATCGAGCTGATTGAGAATGCTGCGCGGCTCAACATAAGCCCGGCGATTGAGCATGTCCGGTTTACTGCGATAGCCGCCACCAATGACGATGTTGCCCCTCGGGATCTGCCGGAAGTAGATCACTTCCTCGGGAATTTTGGTGTACACGCCGATCACCGTCGGTAAGGCATAAGGCACCGGCTCGGTGACAGCCATCTGTGGGCCGTTAGTGTCCAGCGGCACCGGCTCACCGAACTGCGCCGAGAGTTTCTGGCCCCAGGCACCTGCGGTAATCAGCA
Source organism: Pseudomonas sp. NFACC45 (assembly GCF_900113505.1). NCBI lineage: Bacteria > Pseudomonadati > Pseudomonadota > Gammaproteobacteria > Pseudomonadales > Pseudomonadaceae > Pseudomonas > Pseudomonas sp. NFACC45. The sequence continues at coordinate 174,665 of NZ_FOPO01000005.1, read as the reverse complement.
ACTGAGCGGCGCTGAACTGACGGCCATCGGTGGTTGTGACACTGAAATCACCATTGACCTTCTGCACTTCGGCCACTTCGGTCCGCTCCTCGATGCGTGCGCCGAGTCGCCGCGCCGCCCTGGCAAACGCCGGGGCCGCCAGACGCGGGTTGGCGTGACCGTCATGAGGGGCGTAGGAACCACCTTTGACGTCCTTGCCCAGGAACGGGAAGCGCGCATGCAGTTCGCTACCTCGGTAGATCTTCAAGTCCAACTGTTGAGCTTCGGGTGCCGCCGCGTAAGCCTCAAGTTCGGCGATTTCATCCTCGCGATAACACACGCGCATGTGCCCGCTGGCGATGAACTCCAGGTCGTCGTCGATCAGTTCCGGCAGGCGCTTCCACAGCGCCCAGGAACGGTTTGCCAGCTCCAGTTGACCGAGAAAACGCCCCTGGCGCCGCACGTTGCCGAAGTTCACACCACTGGCGTACTGACCGATCTGGTCACGCTCCAGCAGGATCACCGACTGGCCTCGCTGGCGCAGGAAAAACGCTGCGGCCGAGCCCATCAAACCACCGCCGACGATGACCACATCGGCTTTATTGAGCGTCATGGCGTCACCTCCCGGGTGAGCATCGAAAGGGGTTTGACCGGCGCCTGGCCGCGCTGCCGACCGACTTCCTGGACCTGGACACCCGCGGCTGCGGCAATGACTTCGGCCCCGGCCTGAGAGCAATAACGCCCCTGGCAGCGGCCCATGCCGACCCGGCTGAAAGCCTTGGCCCGGTTGACTTCACAGGCGCCCTTTTCACTGACCGTACGGCGTAACTCACCGGCGCTGATCATCTCGCAGCGGCAGACGATCGCCTCGTCGGGCAAGGCCTTGGCTTGGGCGGCGGGCCAGGGAAACGCCTGGGCCAGACCGAGGCGAAATTGATCCATGACCTTGAGCGCCTGACGCTGCGCGGTAACCTGCGTGGCGTCCACCGGTTGCTGCAAATCGCTCAACAACGCCAAGGCGACCAGGCGCCCGGCGTGTTCGGCGGCATCAGCGCCACGGATCTTCGCCCCATCTCCGGCGGCATAAACACCGCTGACCGAGGTCCGGCCCTCTTCGTCCGTGTCCAGCCACCATTGGCCTGAAGCCTCGTCAAAACGCAGAGCACAGCCCGCCAGATCAGCCAATTGAGTTTCCGGGCGCAAGTGATAACCCAGCGCCACCGCGTCGCAATCCACCGTCAAGGTTTCACCGGCCGCCGTGCGTACCCGTACACCACTGACGCCGCTGACCGCCTCACCCAGCACTTGCAATGGAGAGATACCCAGGTGCACAGGGATTTTCGCTCGATACAACTGAGCCAACAGTTTCATGCCAGTGAACAGCAATCCGGGACGCGCCATGAGCTTGGGCAAGGCTTTGATGCGCAGCCCCAGCGGCGCAGTGTCCAGCACCGCCGCCACGTTGGCACCGGCCTTGAGGTATTGGCTGGCGACCAGATACAGCAGCGGCCCGCTGCCCATGAACACCACGCGATGGCCGATGGAAACCGCCTGGGCCTTCAAGGCTATCTGCGCCCCGCCGAGGCTGTACGTGCCGCCCAACTGCCAGCCCTCGATCGGCATCAAGCGGTCGGTGGCGCCGGTGCAAAGGATCAATGCGTCGTAATCCACCGTCGAGTGCAGGCCCTGGCTGACGCAGCACAGTTGCCCGGGCGTGAGGTTCCACACCAGGGTGTCCGGGCGATAGTCAATCTGTGGGCGCAAACGGTCAAAGCTTTCGTGCAAGTCCCGCGCTTTGTCCGCCTCCGTGCCGTAGAGCGTGGCGTAGTTACGGGTGAAGCCTTCAGGCTGGCGTCGGTAGATCTGTCCGCCGTCGCGACGGTTTTCGTCGATCAGGACCGGCTTGAAGCCCGCCGCGACCAAGGTCTGGGCGCAACGAATGCCAGCGGGTCCGGCGCCGACAATGACGACTCGATGATTGCTCAGCCGCGCAGTGGCCATATTGCCTCCGGTTGCTTGGTGATGATGTCCAGCCCTTCACGCACTTCGCTGGAACAGGCGCGCAGACGTTCGCCGCTGCGGGTCCAGACCCAGCAATCCTGGCAGGCGCCCATCAGGCAGAAACCGGCCCGGCTGCCCGGATCGAACTCCGACTGGCGCAACGCCGGGCCCCGAGTCAGCAACGCGACCATCAGTGTGTCCCCCTGCAAGGCTTCGACGGGTTCGCCATCGACTTTCAAATGGACGATGGGCCGGCCCTGCTCGGCCAACCTCACGAAACGCGCGTTCATGCGTAGGCTCCCATGGTCATGCTGTTGGCATCCTGTTGGTTCTTGAGCAGTTCGGCGCTGTCGTGATGGCAGAGCACTTCACTGCCACCGTCGATGATTCGCCGGGGTGGCGCGGTGTGGTTGCACAGGCCATCGACCCGCACCGGGCAGCGATTGAGGAAAGTGCACAGCCCCGCTACAGGGGCCTGGGCGCCCAAGGGCGGGAGCGTGCCGCAGGTGGTGGTGCCGCAGCTTTCCAGCCAGCCCTGACGCAACTCGGGAACCGAATGGATCAGCAGGTCGGTGTAGGGATGGAAGGGTGGCTGGGCGAACGACTGCCGGGTGCCCTCTTGAACCTTGTGGCCGCTGTACATCACCACAATGTCGTCGCACAGCGCCCGCACCGTGGAGATGTCGTGACTGATGAACAGATAGGAAACCCCCAATTGCTGGCGCAAGTCGCGCAGCAGTTCAAGAATCGCCGCGCCGACGACAGTGTCCAGCGCCGAGGTCACTTCATCGCAGAGGATCAGGTCCGGCTTGGCCGCCAACGCCCGGGCCAGGTTGACTCGCTGTTTTTGCCCGCCGGAGAGTTCACTCGGGCGGCGTTCGGCCAGCTCCCGTGGCAAACGCACCAGGTCCAGCAGCTCGTCGATGCGCTCACGCAACGCCGCGCCCTTGAGGCCGAAATACATTTTCAATGGCCGGCTCAGAATGTTGCCAACGCTGTGCATCGGGTTGAGCGCGGTGTCGGCATTCTGGAAGACCATCTGAATGCGCCGGAACTGTTCGTCGGTGCGCTCGGACAGGCTGCCACCCAAGGGTTGACCATCAAACGTCAGCCCGCCCAGTGCCGGGCTCAACAGCCCCGCCACCACCCGGGCCAGGGTAGATTTGCCCGAACCCGATTCGCCGATCACGCCGATGGCCTGACCCCGGCGCACGGTCAGGTCGATGTCTTCCAGCACCCGGATCGGCGGCATGCCCTGCGGATTCTTGTTGCCGTAGCCGGCGGTCAAACCCTCAATGGTCAGCAGCGGCGCATCGCCGGCCACACCGCAGGGCGGACGGATCGTCGTATCCGGCCGCGCCGCCGCCAGCAGGCTGCGGGTGTAGGCGTGAGCCGGGCCTTTGAGCAGCGGCGCGGTGGCGCTCTGCTCGAAGATCTGCCCGCCATTAAGCACCACGATCTGATCGGCCATCTGCGCGACGACCGCCAGGTCGTGAGACACATAAACCGCCGTCGCGCCCCGCTCGCGCACAACACGCTTGAAGGCGCGCAGCACGTCGATCTGGGTGGTCACGTCGAGGGCCGTGGTTGGTTCATCGAGCACCACCAGCAGCGGATCGCTGATCAACGCCATGGCCGCCATCACCCGTTGCAGTTGCCCGCCGGAGACTTGGTGGGGATAGCGCTGGCCGATGCGCTCGGGATCGGGCAACGCCAGGTCACGGAACAGTTCGATGGCTTTGGCTTCCAGCACCGACCGGCTGCCCAGCCCATGAATCAATGCCCCTTCCACCACCTGGTCGATGAGTTTTTTTGCCGGATTGAATGCCGCAGCGGCACTTTGGGCGATATACGACACACGATTGCCGCGCAGACCTTGCAGCTCGCTTTCGCGCAACGCCAGCATGTCATGTTCGCCAATCTGCACCACACCGCCGGCCAGGCGACAACCGCGCCGGGCATAACCGAGCAGCGCCAGGGCGATGGTGGTCTTGCCGGAACCGGATTCGCCGATCAGCGCCAGCACTTCACCTTTCTCCAGGGAGAAACTCACGCCCTTGACGATCTCCACCTCACCGCGTTCGCCACACGCGACCACGCGCAGGTCCTCGACTCGAATCAATTCACTCATTTCAATGCCCTCCCGTACGTCGGCTGCGTCGCGAAGACAGGCGGTCGATGAACAGATTGACGCCGATGGTCAGAGTGCCGATGGCCAGGGCCGGAATCACAATGGCCGGCGCTCCCTGATTGAGGCCGCCGATGTTTTCGCGCACCAGCGAGCCCAGGTCGGCATCCGGCGGTTGCACGCCCAGGCCCAGGAAACTCATGCCGCTGAGCAGCAGCACAATGAAGCCGAAACGCAAGCCCAGGTCCGCCAGGACCGGGTTGAGCATGTTGGGCAGGATCTCCACGCAGGCGATGTACAGTCGACGCTCGCCACGGGTGCGGGCCACTTGCACGTACTCCAGCGCCTCGATGTTCACCGCCATGCTGCGGGCGATACGGAACGCGCCCGGCGAGTAGCTCAGCACCGCCGTACACACCAGCAAAGTCACCGACGAGCCAAATGCCGAGACCATGATCAACGCCAGCATCTTGCTCGGGATCGAAATGAAAGCGTCCATCAAGCGACTGATCAGCTCATCCAGCCACTTGGGTGATACCACCGACAGCAGTGCGCAACTGGTCCCCAGCCCACTGGCCAGGACCGCAGCCACCAGCGCCAGGCCCACGGTGAACTGTGCGCCGACCAGAACCCGACTGAGCATGTCGCGACCCAGGTAATCGGTGCCTAACGGATAAGCGATGCTGAGGCTGTCGAAAACATTGTCAGAGACCACTTCCCCCACCGGGTGCGGTGCCAGCCACGGACCGAAGATCGCCACCAGCAACCAGAAGACACACATCGCGGCGCCCACCAGTCCAAGCCAGGACGTGGCGTGGGCGTCTTTGCCCAACGCCAGAGCGACCGCCGCGGTCGGGGGTTTCACAATGAGATTGTTCATTGATTTCTCAGCCTCGGGTTGGAAAGGATCGCGCACAGGTCAGCAATCAACACCAACGTCAGGTACGCGGTACAAAACAACATGGTGCAGGCCTGGACCAACGCCATATCCCGGTTGGTCACGGCATCGACCATCAGGCTGGCAATGCCGGGATAGTTGAAAATTGTCTCGACGATCACCACCCCGCCCAGCAGGTAGGACAGACTCAAGGCGATGGCATTGGCGATAGGCCCGATGGCGTTGGGCAACGCATGACGCAGGACCACCCGCACCGGGCTCACACCTTTGAGCCGGGCCATCTCCACGTAGGGGCTGTCGAGTTGATCGATCACCGCCGCCCGGGTCATGCGCGCCATTTGCGCGATGATCACGCAACACAGGGTCATGACCGGCAAGGCGTAGGTGCGCATGAATTGCCACGGCGAGGTGATCTCGCTGGAATAGGACAACGCCGAGAGCCAGCCCAGGTTCACCGCGAAAATCAACACTGCCAGGGTGGCGACGAGAAACTCCGGTACCGCCACCATCATCAAGGTAAAAAAGCTGATGAAGCTGTCGACGCGACCACCACGCCCCATCGCCGAACCAATGCCCAGGATCAGTGCCACCGGCACCGACACCAGCGCCGTGGCGGCCGCCAGCATCAAGGTGCTGGGTACGCGTCCAGCCATCAGCTCGCTGACCGGCACGGCATTGGAGACCGACACACCCATGTCGCCGCTGAGCAAACTCGTCAACCAGTGCAGGTAGCGCAGCACACCGGGTTGATCCAGACCCATTTTTATCCGCAGCGCTGCCACTTGCTCCGGCGTGGCGAACTGTCCAAGGGACTGTTGCGCCGCGTCTCCCGGCAACACCGCCGTGATGGCGAACACCACCATCGAGACGATCAACAACGTCACGATCGCGGCGCCCACGCGCCGGCCGATCAACCAAAGTGTGCTGCTATTCATCAGCCTGCCCTCCTGCCCTGTCACCCAGCCAATACCCGGCGTTCATCAGGCGTCCAGCCAGACTTGCTCGGAGAACATGTAGCCCATGAATCCGCCCAGCGGGTTGGTGCCGTAACCTTTGACGCGCTGGTCGACACCGTCGATGTTGCTGATGAACACCGGGATGCCGATGCCGCAGTGGTCATGCACCAGGGTCTGCATGTCGGCGTACATCTTGCCGCGCTTGACCTCATCAGTTTCGCCTCGGGCCTGGACCAACAGCTGGTCGAACTGCGGGTTCTTCCAGGCCGATTCGTTCCACGGTGCGGTGGACTGGAAGAACTGCGAAAACAGCATGTCGGCATTGGGTCGCGGGTTGATATTGCCGAAGCTGATCGGGTGCTTGGCCCAGTGGTTGGACCAGTAGCCATCGCTGGGCAGGCGGTTGACATTGAGCTTGAGCCCGGCCTCCTTGGCCGATTGCTGCAGCAGCACGGCGACGTCCACCGAGCCGGTGGCGGCCGGCGAACACATCACCGGCATGGTGATATTTTCCATACCCGCCTTCTTCAGCAGAAAACGTGCTTTTTCCGGGTCGTAGGTGCGTTGCGGCAGATCGGCGTTGTAAAAGCGTGCGCCCGGCGCGATCGGATGATCGTTGCCGACCCTGGCGAAGCCGCGGAAAATCGCCGACTTGACCTGCTCGCGGTCCAACAGCAATTTCATGGCCTGGGTGAACTCAGGGCTTTGGCCGGGCATCTGGTCCTGACGAATGATCAGGTCGGTGTAGTTGCCCGACGGCGAATCCACGACCCGATGGGTGCTGCTGTTCTTGATCCGAGTCGTCGAGCGCGGGTTGACCTCGTTGATGATCTGCACGTCGCCAGACAACAGCGCGTTGACCCGTGATGGCTCGTCGCCGATACCGATGAACTCGATTTCGTCCAGATACGGCAAACCCGGTTTCCAGTAATTGGTGTTGCGGGCGCCAATGGAACGCACCCCTGGTTTGAACTCCTTGACCTTGAACGGACCGGTGCCGATGCCCTGGCTAAAGTCGCTGGTGCCCTCGGGCACGATCAGCAGATGGGAAATCGCCAGGATCGACGGCAGCTCGGCATTCGGGCCGCTCAGGCGTATCTGTACTTCATGACTGCCATTGGCCTTGACCTCGGCGAACTGCGACGCCAGCGGCAAGACCTTGGATCCCGTGATCGGATCCTTGTGTCGCAACAGGGAGAACACCACGTCGGCGGCGGTCAGCCCCTTGCCGTTATGGAAAGTCACTTCCTTGCGCAGGGTAATCACCCAGAGTGTCGCGTCAGTGGTGTCGATGCGCTCGGCCAGTTCGAGTTGCGGCACCATGTGATTGTCGAAACGCGTCAGCCCGTTGTAGAACATGTAGTGACGCACGTAGTCCGTGGACGATGAGCCTTTGGCCGGGTCCAGGGTGTCGGCGGTGGAGCTGGAGATGCCGGCGACGCGGATACGTCCGCCCGGTTTGCCTTGGCCAGGGCTTGCCGCCTCTTCGGCAAACAACTTGCCAGCGGCACCGAACAGGCTGCCGGCGCCCGCTGCGGCCACACCTGCCAACCCCAGCATCTGCAATGCATTGCGGCGTGACATGCCGCGATTGAGCCCTTCGAAAACACGCAGGCTTTCTGTACCGGTGATCAACTGGTCTTCAATGCCATTTTTGTTGTCAGTCATGTCAGTTCTACCTTTCGGAAAATGATAGGGCTCGATTGCGCACGATTAACGCAACGTGGTTGAAACGCCAAACAACGCCATGAAACTCAGTGCAGGTAGTCCTGCAGGCGGTAATACGCGCCTACCAGCGGCAGGAACCAGGGCTTGCCGAAATGCCCGGGAATGGCCGGCCAATCGAGTTCGCGCCAAGGGTTGGCCTCGACCTCGCCAGCCATGACCTGGGCCATGACCTGCCCCATGTGCACCGACATCTGCACCCCGTGACCGCTGTAGCCCATGGAGTGATACACCCCTCCATGCTGGCCGGCGCGAGGTAAACGATCGGACGTCATGTCCACCAGCCCGCCCCAGCAATAGTCGATCCGGACGTGGGCCAACTGCGGGAACATCTGCACCATCGCCGCTTGCAGCACCTTGCCGCTCTTGGCGTCGGAAACGCTGTCGGACATGGCAAACCGCGCCCGACCGCCAAACAGCAGCCGGTTGTCCGGGGTCAAGCGAAAGTAGTTACCGATCATGCGGCTGGTGACGTAGGAGCGGCGTGCCGGCAGCAAGCTGTCAATCAGCTCCTGGGGTAGCACCTCGGTGGCGATAACAAAGCTGCCCACCGGTACGATTCGCCGCCGGTACCAGCCCAATCCACCTTGCTGACACGTGCCGGTAGCCAGCAGGATCTGCGAGGCCTGCAGCGCGCCTTTGCTGGTGTTGACCTGATAGCCACCATCGCTGGCCTTCCAGTCCTTCACCGCCACACCCTGGAACACCAACGCCCCGTGACGCGAGGCCGCCTCGGCCAGGCCGACGCCGAAGCGCCCGACATGCATCTGCACGCCGTTGCGCTGCAGCAGGCCACCGTGGAACTGGGCCGAATTGACCTCCGCCCGAGTCTCTTGGGCAGACAGCAACTCGACGTCGGCGTCGACTTCCTTGCGGATCAACTCACAGGTGCGCGCCAATCCTTCGTAGTGCAACGCCTTGGCGGCCAGTTTGAGCTTGCCGTGGCGAGTGAGATCGCAGGCAATCGCTTCCTGCTCCACCAGCGAAACCACACTCTGTACGGCGCTTTCATAGGCCTGGTAATAAGCCCGCGCTTTATCGGCGCCGAGGCTGGCGCTAAGTGACGCGTAGTCCTGGGCAACGCCGGTGTTGCATTGACCGCCATTGCGCCCCGACGCTTCGCCAATCACCCTGCCCGCTTCCAGCACTGCCACGCTGGCCCCCTTCAAGGCCAGGGCCCGGGCCGCCGCCAGGCCGGTGAAACCGCCCCCGACAATGGCCACGTCGACCCGCCCGGGCAATCCGCCGAGCTGGGCACCAGTGAAGGCCGGTGCGGTATCGAGCCAGTAAGACTCACTGCCCATGTCTAACCCCTTTCACCTTGAAGAGTGCGCTCAACTCAGAGCCCGACCAGAGCGGCCAAACCGCCGATGTCCGGGATTTGGTGGTAGCCATACACGGCGTTCGCCGGTTGCTCATGACCGCGGGCCACGAAGGCTTTGTTCTTGATTTTCATGTCGTGGGCCGACATCAGGTCGTAGCGGAAGCTGGACGAGACATGCAACACATCCTCCGGCCCGCAGCCGAGGTTATCGAGCATGAATTCGAAAGCGGCCAGGCGCGGCTTGTAGGCTTGGGCCTGCTGAGCGGTGAAGACTTTATGAAAAGGCGCGCCGAGCTTGTCGACGTTGGACATGATCTGTTCGTCCATCGCGTTGGAGAAAATCACCAACGGAATCTTGTCGGCGATTTTCGACAGACCCGCCGGTACATCGGCGTGAGGGCCCCAGGTTGGCACGGCGTCGTAATAGAGCTGGCCTTCGCCCCGATATTCGATTCCCCAGCGCTTGCAGACCCGCATCAGGGACGTCTTGATGATTTCATCATAGGGCCGCCACTCGCCCATCACCTGATCCAGACGATAAGCGGAGAAATCCTTGACGAACTGGTCCATCTGCCCAGCATCGACACGATCAGCGAACAGTTCGCGAGTCATGGTGCCCATCTGGAAGTTGGTCAACGTGCCGTAGCAGTCGAAGGTGATGTACTTGGGTCGAAGAAAGCTCATGAGTGCGGTCCTGAGTTGTTGTTGAAGGCATGACGAGGCAAACATTGATGCCGTTCGTGAAGCATCGGTACAACGCTGCATCACGTTTTTATTACAACACCATGAGACCGTGGATAAACGGTTAAAAATACCGGCCGCTTGGTACAAACCACCGTTTTGCAGGGTTCGCTCAGCAGACTTTGCGGGATGCTCCAGAGGCGGGCGTTGCACCCGTGTTTCTTTGGGTTTGCGGACAGTTATGGTGCGTCTGGCGACGCGGTGAAGGCCGCTTTGCGGCAGAATCTACGCCTGCGGCGGGCCGTTCTAGCCTTTATCTTGAACGGGCCGCCGCCATCGCGAGCAGGCTCGCTCCCACAAGGATTTATGCTGGCCCGGAAATCACCGACCACCCCAGTTTCCCTGTGGAAGCGAGCCTGCTCGCGATGGCGGCAGGTCTGTAAGGAACCTTATTGTTCAGGCTTTCAACTCAGCCTCAAGAAAACTCACCAACGCCTGCACCCGTGCGCTGCGAACTTTGCGCGACGGCACCAGCAGGTTGATCGGTGCGCTGTCGAATTGCCAATCGGCGAGCACCCGGACCAGGTTGCCATCGGCGATGGCTCTGCTGACATCCCATTGCGAGCGCAGCACCAGGCCCAACCCCTCTTCGGCCCAGCGTCGGGCCACACTGCCGTCGTTGCTCAGCAAGGCTGGCTGGATGCGCAGGGTCTTGCGTTCCTGCTCATTGCGCAGATGCCACAGCGTGACGTCCTCATCGTTTTCGCGAATGCAAATACAGCGGTGCTCGGCCAGTTGCTCCGGTGAAGACGGCGTGCCGTGCCGCTCCAGGTAGGCGGGGCTGGCGCATAACCAGCGAGCATTGTGGCTCAGGGACCGGGCAACCCACTGGCTGTCACTGAGGTTGCCGATGTGAATCACCGCATCACTGTCGTGACGATCGGGCCAGGGCGTTTCCCGTAGATCCAGATGCAGGCACAACTGTGGGTGCAACCTGGCAAAACGCGCCAGCAACGGCGCGATGCGTTGCCGTCCATAGCCGAACGGCGCCGCCAGCCTGAGGGTGCCGGCCAGTTGATTGTCCGGCTGTTTGAACGACTCGGGAAGCGCCTCCAGTTGCTCCAGCAACAGCGCACTCTGGCGGGAGAAGCGCTCGCCATCGGCGGTGAGGCTCAGGCGCCGGGCATCGCGGTTGGCCAGGGTCAGGCCGAGCAGTGTCTCCAGTTTGCGCAAGCGCATGGACAACGCAGGTGGCGAGACATTGAGGGCCCTGGCCGCTGCGCTCAACGACTCGGAGCGCGCCAGCGTCACGGCCATGCGCAGGTCTTCGACGCTAATCATTCAGTTCAACTTAATGATTGATGACTCAGCATTGAACCACGACTTCACGACGGCTGAGTAGAGTCGCCCTGTCCCCATCCACCGAGTGCTGCTCATGACCGCCTCAATTTCCCTCCTTGATACCCCTGTCGCGCTCATCGATGTACCGCGCATGCAGCGCAACATCCAGCGCATGCAGCAACGCATGGACACCTTGGGTGTGCGTTTACGGCCCCACATCAAGACCAGTAAATGCCTACCCGTGATCCAGGCGCAGATCGCCGCAGGCGCCAGCGGCGTCACCGTGTCTACCTTGAAGGAGGCGCAACATTGTTTCGCGGCCGGCATCCAGGACATTTTCTACGCCGTGGCCATGGCGCCCGGCAAACTGGCCCAGGCCCTGACGCTCAGGCGCCAAGGCTGTCGTTTGAGCATCCTCACGGACAGCCTGACGGCGGCCCAGGCCATCGTCGATTTCGGCCAGCAGCACGATGAGCGGTTCGAGGTCTGGATCGAGATCGATTGCGACGGCCATCGGTCCGGCGTGCGGGTCGAGGACGATTCACTCGTGGGCATCGCCCGGTTACTTGATGAAGGCGGCATGCAGCTTTGCGGCGTGATGACCCATGCCGGCTCCAGCTACGAACTCGATACGCCCGACGCGCTGCAAGCCTTGGCCGAACAGGAACGCAACCTTTGCGTGCGCGCTGCCCAACGCATTCGCGAAGCCGGGCTGGCTTGCCCTGAAGTGAGCATCGGCTCCACGCCCACGGCGCTGTCGGCACAGAACCTGGAAGGCGTCACCGAAGTTCGCGCAGGCGTCTATGTATTCTTCGACCTGGTGATGCACAACGTCGGCGTCTGCCAGGCAGGCGAACTGGCGTTGAGCGTGCTGACCACCGTCATCGGTCATCAACAGGAAAAAGGCTGGATCATCACCGATGCCGGCTGGATGGCCATGAGTCGTGACCGGGGTACGCAGCGCCAGTCACGGGACTTCGGCTATGGACAGGTGTGTAGCGAAACCGGCGACTGGATCGACGGCGCGCTGCTCACCAGCGCTAATCAGGAGCACGGCATTATCACCCTGACGAACGCCGAGCACGTGGATATCACCGCGCGGTTTCCCATCGGCAGCCGCCTGCGCATCCTGCCCAACCATGCATGTGCCACTGGCGCACAGTTCCCTCATTACCTCGCCTGTGATGCCACGGGCCAAGTGCACAGCTGGAGCCGTCTGCATGGCTGGTGAAATCGGTTTTTTCCATACCACCCACGCCGCAGCGCCGGGTGGACATTACGCCCAGGCGCTGTCGCACCAGGGCGTCCTGTATGTGTCCGGGCAATTGCCGGTACGCGCCGATGGCAGCCACAGCGTCGACCAGCCCTTCGAGGTCCAAGCCGTCATTGCCCTGGAAAACCTGCTGGCGATTCTCGACGCTGCAGGCCGGGGCCCAAGCGATCTGGTGAAGGTGACGGTCTATGTCGCCGGCATCGAACACTGGCCGGCCTTCGACCGCATCTATGCCCGCTATCTGGGCGAACACCGCCCCGCACGCGCCGTGGTGCCCGTCCCGGCGCTGCATCATGGCTACCTGATTGAAGTCGAAGCGCTGGCTCGCGTGTCGGCAACGGGCAATGGGCAACCGGCAATGGGTACAGATACGTTTTTGCCAAGTTAGCGCGCCAGATACAGCAGATTCTCCTTTGCCAAGGTCGAGAACGGCACAACTGATCAGGGCCCCTTTGTTAGTTTATTGAGCAGACACGGCATAACGATCTGCCGCAGACCATGCCATAAACGCTCTATGGGAGCCCGTTGGATGACAACCCGATCTTCGAACAGCTACACCCTCGACCCGCACATAACCCGACAGCTTTATATCAACGGTGACTGGTCGTCCCCGGCACATGCGGCCACGCTGCCGGTGATCAACCCGGCCACCGAAGAGGTGGTTGCCCACGTCGCCCAAGGGTCGTGCGAGGATGTTGATCGGGCGGTCGCGGCGGCGCGTGCGGCCTTCCCCGGCTGGTCCTCGACGTCGCCGGCCTCGCGCGCACTGGTGATCGGCAGAATCCATGAACTGATCCTTGAACGAAAGGAGGCGCTGGCCCAGGCGCTCTCTCTGGAAATGGGCGCAGCCATCGGTTTTGCCCGGGCGATGCAAGTGCCACTGGCGGCCGAACACGTGCGTGTGGCCCGTGATGTGCTGTCCGACTATTGTTTCCAGAAGGTCGAAGGCGGCACAGCCATTACCCACGAACCCATCGGCGTCTGCGGGCTCATTACGCCGTGGAACTGGCCGCTGTATCAGATCACCGCAAAAGTCGCTCCGGCCATTGCGGCAGGTTGCACGGTCGTTCTCAAACCCAGCGAACTGTCGCCCCTGAGCGCCCTGCTCTTCGCGCAACTGGTGCATGACGCCGGCCTGCCTCCCGGGGTCTTCAACCTGGTGAACGGCAGCGGTGCCGAGGTCGGTGCGGCGATGGCGGCGCATCCTGATATCGACATGATCTCCATCACCGGCTCGAACCGTGCAGGCGCGCTGGTGGCCCAGGCGGCCGCCCCGACGGTGAAACGCGTGACCCAGGAGTTGGGCGGCAAGTCACCGAACGTGCTGCTGCCAGACGCCGACTTCGACAAAGCCGTGCCACCGGGGGTGATGTCGGCGTTTCGCAATGTCGGCCAGTCGTGCAGCGCACCGACCCGCATGATCGTGCCAAGGAACCGATTGGCCCAGGTCGAAGCCCTGGCTGCCGCCACCGCCAATGCGATCATCGTCGGTGATCCGCAATCGGAAGAAACCATCCTCGGTCCTATCGCCAATCAAGCCCAGTTCAAGCGCGTGCAGGCCATGATCGAAGTGGGCCTGAACGAAGGCGCAAAACTGCTGTGTGGTGGGCCAGGCCGCGTGCAGGGTTTTGAAAAAGGCTTCTACACTCGCCCGACGGTGTTCTCCGAGGTGGACAGCGCGATGCGCATCGCCCAGGAAGAAATCTTCGGCCCGGTGCTGTGCATCATTCCCTATGACACGGTGGATGAAGCGGTCGCCATCGCCAACGACACCGTCTATGGGCTGGGCGCGCATGTTCAGGGTCAGGACCTTGAACAGGCGCGCAGCGTTGCGTCGCGCATCCGCGCAGGGCAAGTGCTGTTGAATTATCCGGCGTGGAACCCGATGGCGCCGTTCGGTGGCTACAAGCGCTCCGGCAATGGCCGTGAGTATGGTCTCCATGGGTTCGAGGAGTACCTGGAGATCAAGGCGATTGTGGGCTTTGCTTAAGACCGGGTACCGCCGCGCCTACTCCTCGAAGCGCCCCGTGCCCTCACGATCATGCGGGTAGTGCCTGGTGAACGGAAACGCCGGCAACCAGGATTCACGGCGCACGGTCCAGCTTTCGTAGGTGGGCATCAGTTGATCCGGGGCATCCAGCGTTCCCAGGTTCACTTCAATCTCGTCGCCGGTACGGGCGAACACCGACGAGCCGCAGCGCGGGCAGAAGAAACGCCCGGCGTAGTCCCGGGTTTCACCCTCGATGGTCACGGCATCCTGGGGGAACACCGCAGAGGCGTAGAACAGCGCCCCGTGATGCTTGCGGCAATCGAGGCAGTGGCAGAGGCCAACCCGATACGGGCGCCCCGAGGCTTGGATGCGAACGTTGCCGCACAGGCAACCGCCGGTGAATAGGTCCATGGTGTGTCTCCTCTGCAGTCATGCGGTCGGGCTTCACAACCCGGATCGAGCAATAACCGGCGCATGCTGCGCCATCAACTCCACGACCCAATCGATGAACACCCGCAACTTGGCGCTGATGTGCCGGTTCGGCGGATAGGCCAGATAAAGCGGCATCGGCTCGAGGTGCCAGTCTTCGAACAGCGCCACCAAATCACCTTGCGCCTGGTGGGTGCGGGACATGTACTCGGGCAGCCAGAGCACGCCCAACCCCGCCAAACCCGCCGCGAGGTAGGCGTTGCCGTCGTCAATGGCCAGCGCGTAGCGCCCTTTGACGTGAAGCAGCTCAGCGTCACGGCGCATTGCGTAGGGCAAGGATTTGCCGGTGCGCGCCCACAGGAAACCCACGGTGCGATGGTGCGAATCCTCCAGTTCTCGCGGATGCGCGGGCACGCCAAACCGTGCCAGGTAACTCGGGGCGGCGAAGACGCCCAGGGCGAGATCGCCGACCCGTCGGGCGACCAGCGACTGATCCCGCAACTCACCGCCGCGCACCACGCAATCGACGTTTTCATCAAGCATGTCGACGATGCGATCACTGACGCCCATGTCGATCTGAATGTCCGGATATCGTTCATAGAAGGTCGGCAAGGCCGGCACCAGGATCATTGCAGCCAGTGGGCTCGGCACGTCCACCCGCAGGCGCCCGCGGGGCAGCGCCTGGGCGCCGGAGACGCTGGTCTCGGCATCGTCCATGTCGGCCAGCAGGCGAATCACCCGCTCGTAATAAGCGGCGCCGTCAGCGGTGACGTTGACCTTGCGCGTGGTGCGGTTGAGCAACTTGACGCGCAACCGTGCCTCCAGTTGCTGCACCAGTTGGGTCACGGTGGTTTTGCTCATGTGCAGGGTGTCGGCCGCCTTGGTGAAGCTGCCCGCCTCCACCACTCGAACGAATGCCTGCATCGCGTCGAAACGATCCATTGCTGCCCCATGTGTCCGTCAGATTGTTTGGATTCTACAAACAGTGATCGCCAAGGTTGCTCGTTTATCGTCCGGGCACAAGCCCCTAGAGTGGTTTCAAGATTGAATCCGACCCTTTGATGGAGACACTTATGGCACAGCGTGATGTAGTTTTCCCAGCCGGGCGCCAGGCCCTGTATGAGCGTAATCGCTATTCGCCAGCGATTCGCTCCAATGGCTTTTTATTCGTATCGGGGCAAGTCGGCAGCACCGAAGACGGCTCGCCAGAACCGGAACTGGAGGACCAGGTTCGGCTGGCGTTCAACAACCTGAAGGCGACTCTAGCCGCCGCCGGTTGCACCTTTGACGATGTGGTTGACGTCACCGTGTTCATCGTCGACCCCGAATCGACATTCGAGAGGATCTGGAAAGTGGTACCCGAGTTCTGGGGCAGCGCACCGCATCCGACGCTCACGGCGGTGGGGGTGACGTGGTTGTATGGTTTTCAGTTCGAGATCAAGGTGATTGCCAGGTTGCCTGAAACCGCCCTGGGATGAGCTGACTGGCAGGTGCAGCCATGTTGAATGTGCCGCCGTCATCGCGAGCAGGCTCGCTCCCACAGGGGGTTGTGTTGCCCCCATCGAGACCGACACAGATCCAATGTGGGAGCGAGCCTGCTCGCGATAGCGAACTGTCAGCCTGCGCCGCTCAACCTTTTAACGCGGCTTCGATGGCCGCGATGTCGATCTTCGTCATCTCCATCATGGCTTCGAACGCGCGCTTGGCCGCTGCTTGATCGGGATGGGCTATCGCGGCGGTCAACACGCGCGGGGTGATCTGCCAGGACAGACCCCACTTGTCCTTGCACCAGCCGCAGGCACTGGCCTGGCCGCCGTTGCCGATAATCGCGTCCCACAAGCGATCCGTTTCGGCCTGGTCATCGGTCGCGACCTGGAATGAAAAGGCTTCGTTGTGCTGGAACGCCGGGCCCCCGTTGAGCCCCAGGCATGGAATGCCCATCACCGTGAACTCGACCGTCAGCACATCGCCCTGCTTGCCCATCGGGTAGTCACCGGGGGCGTGATGAACGGCCTGCACCGCACTGTCCGGGAACGTCGCGGCGTAGAACTGCGCAGCCTCCAGCGCAGCGCCGTCGTACCAGAGACAAATCGTGTTTTTATTGTTCATCCGATCTCTCCGAGAGATAACTGGACGGTAAAGTCTAGCAGTCTCTACGTCGGCGCAAGGCTAGCGGACCAGTGGACTCACCCGCTCCCCATGACTGACCATCCAGCGAATCATGCTCGCCAGCGGCACCCGGTAATTCTGGGTGTCGCACGCGCCGGCCTGGTCATGGCTGTACAACTCCAGGTAGCGGCTGAGCAGTAGATGTCGGCCGTCCTGCGCCAACTGCAGTTCGATCTCCCGGCAATGCAGAATACCTCTGTCGAGGATTTTCACTCGCCGGTGCAGAACCAATACAGGGTTACTCATCAACGGTCTCCCCCTCCTGGCAAGCGGCGTCATCCCCCGCCACCGCGCCCAACTTGCCCTGGGCGACAAAATCGGCGCGCCGCTGCGCGACCGAGTCACGAAGCGCCACGTAGTAATCCGGTTGAGTGCGCAATTTGTCGGTCAGTGGGAGCGCCTCGGCACGTCCATCGACGATGCCGCCTACGGTGTTGATCGTACCTAGCGTATCGACCGTGTCGCTGTTGCTGCCGAACGGATCGACCGCAGAACTCAGCAGTCTGCCGGTGGCGTCCCTCAAACTGGACGTTCCCAGCAGCGGCAGTTCGAGGATCGGCCCGGGGGCGAGGTTCCAGACGCCGAATGTCTGGCCGAAATCGGCCTTGTGGCGCTCGATGCCGAGCTTACCGGACACATCGATCAGCCCGACGATGCCGGCCGTGGTGTTGATGACGAAGCGCCCCAGGGTGTTGACCGAGCGTTGGGCGTTGCCTTGCAGCAGATCGTTGATGAAGACCTTGGGCTCACCGAAGTTCGCCACGAAGTTATGGACGCCCGTCTGCATGACCTCTGGCAGCTTGCGATAGCCGCGGGCAACGGGGGCCAGCGCATAGTCATCGACGGTCCGGTTGAAGGCGAAGATACCCCGGTTGACGGGTTCTGCCGGATCATGAACGGTGTAGCTCGCATGTTCACAACTGCCAGGGGTTGCAGCGGGCGTGCTGGTGCAGCCGCTGGCGAATGCCACGAGTCCTACGACAACAGTGCAACGAACAAACAGCGGAGCGGGCTTGGTGATCGGCATACAAGGCTATCTCGGCGAGAAATTGGGGCGATACCGGTCAGTTAGGGGACACAGCCATGCACCTATCCTTGTTGGGCGGGCTATTTTTAACTGACTGACATGGGGCGATCCTGCCCCTGATTCTTTGCCTGAAGATTTCCACAACATTGCCCGTCGGCAACTTTGTTACCGAGTTGAAATATATGACGCAGGCCCCGGATTGACCCTAGTATTCCCTTCTGTATTCATTGCCCTGCGTGCCCACTGTGAGCCATCTATTACTGGTGGACGACGACCTCGAAGTCCTCGCCCTCTTGCGCAAATTCCTCGAGCAACATGGCTATAGCGTCGAAGTGGCCGCCGACGGTGCCGCGCTGTGGCAGGCGGTGGCGCGTCGGTTGCCGGACCTGATCATCCTCGATGTCATGTTGCCGGGAGACAACGGGCTGGTGCTCTGTCAACGACTGCGGGCCGAGCATACAGTTGGCATCATCATGCTCACGGCCATGGGTGAGCTGAGTGATCGGGTCGTCGGTCTTGAGCTGGGGGCCGATGATTACCTGACCAAGCCGTTCGATGCGCGCGAGCTGCTGGCCAGGGTGCGCGCCGTACTCAGGCGCACCGGCGAAGCCAGGGGTACGCTGAACAGCACCTCGCGGCTGATTCTGGAATTCGAAAACTGGCAGTTGGACGTCACCCGTCGCGAGTTGCGCTCACCGGACAAAGTCATGATCCCGCTGTCCACCGGCGAGTTTGAGTTGCTGCTGGTCTTTGCCGAACACCCGCGCCGGGTCCTCACTCGCCAGCAACTGCTGGACCTGGCCCGCGGCGAAACCTACGACGCCTTCGATCGCAGCATCGACGTCCAGGTCAGCCGGCTGCGCCGCAAGCTGGAGAGCGATATCAATGGCCCATCGATGATCCGCACCATTCGCAACAGCGGCTACCTCTTCAGCCCCCATGTGGTGAAGCGATGAAGCCCCGGCAATCAGCCTTCCGTCGACCACGCGATACGGTAGCCCGCTGGATTGCCCTGACCACCATGCTCGCCATGCTGACGTTGCTGGCCCTGAACGAGCTGTTCGGCCTGCTGGCTGGGACCTGGGCACGCCCTCCCCTAATGGAAACGGGCCTGATGGATAAGGCCGCCACCATCACGCGCATCATCGACTCGGTGGCGCCCGGGCAACGGTCCGATATCGCCAGGGCGGCCAGCGACCAGGGGTTCGCCGCGCACTGGTTACTCCGCCGGGAAGACGCGCGATTGCCGCTGATCGACGACCCGCAGTTCAGTGAGGGGGCGGCGTTCCTGCGCAAGCAACTGGGCCGGCCCGAGGCCAGGGTAGAGGCCTACGAACCCGACGATTGGCCCGCCGATGCGCCAGACAGACGCTACGCGGTCCTCATCCAACTGGCCGACCATTCCTGGGTGGAATTTTCCGTGCCCTCTCGCAGTTGGGGCATGAAGGAATGGATGCGCAACCTGATCATTATCGCGCTGATTCTTTTATCGACGTTCATCGTCGGCCTGATTGCCACGCGGCACCTGGCGACCCCGCTGGAACGCTTCGCCGAGGGCGCCAGGCGCTTTGGCGTGGACTTCAAGGCGCCGCCCATCCCGGTGGTCGGCCCTCACGAAATCCGTCAGGCGATACTCGCGTTCAATGCCATGCAGGCCCAGCTCCAGCACTTCGTCCAGGACCGCACACAAATGCTCGCCGCCATCTCCCACGACCTGCGCGCGCCCTTGACCCGCATGCGCCTGCGCGGGGAATTCATTGAGGATGCCGAGCAGCAGTCGAGACTGTTCAGGGACGTGGATGAAATGCAGGCGATGGTCAATTGCGCGCTGGAATTCTTCCGCGACGAAGCTCGGCTCGAACACGCCACCGCGTTCGACCTGGCCGAACTGCTGCACACCGTCGTCGACGACTTCAAGGATGCCGGCATCGAGGTTTCATTCGAGGGCGCTCATCGGTTCGTTTATGTGGGCCGGCCCATCGGGATCAAGCGCGCGCTGGTCAACCTGATCGACAATGCCAGCAAATATGGCAGCGAGCCGGGCGTTCAGCTCAAGGCGTTCATGGACCGCGTCGAGATTCGCGTTCACGATCGCGGGCCAGGTATCGCCCCCCAGTTCCACGAGCAAGTCTTCGCGCCGTTCTTTCGCATCGAAGGCTCGCGCAACAAAAACACCGGTGGTGTCGGGCTGGGGCTGTCGGCAGCGCGGGCGACGGTGCTGGAGCATGGCGGCACGCTGACCCTCAGGAATCGGCGCGGTGGCGGCCTGGAGGTCAAGGTCTCGCTGCCGCTCAATTGACCCTGGCACGACACGCCGGCAAACAATGTTCTAAACAACACGCGCCTTCCTCGGTAGGATATCCGGCCTTTTGACCAGGACCGGCCTACCGGAATTGCCCTGATGATTCTGATCATTTACGCCCACCCCTACCCTGACCAATCACGGGTCAACCAGCAAATGCTCCAGCGGGCATCCAGCAATCCGGACGTGGTCATACGCTCTCTCTACGATCTTTATCCGGACTTCGACATCGACGTCGAGGCCGAACAGCGCGCCGTCGAACAGTGTCAACTGCTCGTCCTCCAACACCCGATGTATTGGTACAGCATGCCGCCGCTGCTGAAGTTGTGGATCGATAAAGTGTTCACCCATGGCTGGGCCTATGGCAGAGACGCCACAGCCCTCAAAGACAAGCCCCTGCTATGGGCCGTCTCCACGGGAGGCAACCACGATCATTTCCAGATCGGCGCCAACCCGGGCTTCCAGGTGCTGGCCCAGCCCCTCCACGCAACGGCCCTCTACTGCCACATGCGCTGGCTGGAGCCGGTCGTGGTACACGGCGCGTATGCCGGCGCGTCCGAGACCCTGGACGCACAAATCGAACACTACAGCGCACGCCTGGCCTCCTGGAAGGAAGATTGATATGGAGACTCACAGCCTGATTGAACTGCTTATCTACCTGGGTTCGGCGGTGTTGATCGTGCCGATTGCCGTCAGGTTGGGCCTGGGCCCGGTGTTGGGTTATCTGCTGGCCGGGTGCGTGATCGGCCCGTGGGGACTCAAGCTCGTTACTGACGTAAAGGCGATTCTGGAATTCGCCGAAATCGGCGTCGTGCTGATGCTGTTCGTCATCGGGCTCGAGCTCGATCCCAAGCGGCTCTGGGCGCTACGCAGGATGGTGTTCGGTGGCGGCGCCTTGCAGATGCTCGCCTGTGGCGGGGCAATCGCGGTGTTCTGCGCGGCCCTGGGGCTCAATTGGACGGCCGCGCTGCTGGTCGGCCTGACTCTGAGCCTGTCTTCCACGGCCATCGCCATGCAAGCGATGAACGAGCGCAACCTGACGTCGACCGCCGTCGGACGCAGCAGCTTCGCCGTCCTGCTGTTCCAGGACATCGCGGCCATTCCCCTGGTTGCCATGATTCCGTTGTTGGCGGCCCACGGCGACACGCCATCCGGCACCGCCCTGATGCTTTCAATCATCAAGATCGTCGCAGCCATCAGCGTCGTCGTGCTGTTGGGGCGCTACGTGACGCGCCCGCTGTTGCGCTTCGCCGCGCGGTCGGGTCTGCGTGAGATCTTCAGCGCCGTGGCGCTGTTTCTGGTGTTCGGCTTCGGTTTTCTGCTGGAAGAGGCCGGCTTGTCGATGGCCATGGGCGCGTTCCTCGCCGGGGTGCTGCTGGCCAGTTCTGAATACCGCCATGCCCTGGAAAGCGACATCGAACCGTTCAAAGGCTTGCTGCTGGGGTTGTTTTTTATCGGTGTCGGCATGTCGATCGATTTCGGCACGCTGATCAATGCTCCGCTGAAGGTCATGACCCTGACCCTGGGTTTCATTCTGATCAAATTGCTGGTGATCAAAGCCGTCAGCCGTTTGCTGAACGTCCCTGCCGGCCAACGCTCATGGCAGGCGGTGTTGTTGGGCCAGGGCAGCGAGTTCGCCTTCGTGGTGTTCGGCGCCGCCACGCTGGCCGGCATTCTGACCGACCAGTGGGGCAAGAGCCTGACGCTGGCGGTGGCCCTGTCCATGTGCCTGACGCCTTTGCTGATCCTGTTGCTGGATCGAATAGAGTCCGCCACCAAGAAAAACCGCCAGGAATCCGACCTCGTCGATCAGCAGAACCCACGGGTAATCATCGCCGGGTTCGGCCGCTTCGGGCAGATCGCCGGGCGTCTGTTGATGTCCTGCGGCGTCGAGGTGGTGGTGCTGGACCATGACCCCGACAACATCGAGACGCTGCGCAAGTTCGGCGTAAAAGTGTTCTACGGCGACGCCACGCGCCTCGATCTGCTCCACGCGGCCGGCGCCGGCCAGGCGGTGGTGCTGATCAATGCGATTGACGACCAGCAGGACAACCTGACGCTGACCCGACTGGCCCAGGAGCACTTCCCCGCGTTGAAACTGATCGTCCGTGCGCGGGACATGGGGCACCTGATCACCCTGCGGCAGATGGGTGTTGAGACCGCCGAGCGGGAAACCTTCGAGAGCGCGTTGGCATTGGGCCGAAATGCGCTGGTGCAGATGGGTGTCGGGGCTTACGAAGCGCGCGAGCGCGCGGATCAGTTCCGTCGTTTGAATCTGCAGATGCTGGAGGAAATCGTCGCCCAGCCGGAAGACGACCTCAAGTTCAGGCACGACGCCTACCAGCGCGCCAACGCGTTGCTCACCGAAATGTTCAACGAAGACCGTGCGCGCCCCGTCGACAGTTGGCCTGACCATCATCGAAACGAGACGGATGAGGCACGCAGCTGATCCGTCCCCCGGCGTCACACCCGCCCGAACTGGCGCCGGTACTCCACCGGCGTCAGCCCAGTCAGCGCCTTGAACATCCGTTGCAGGTTGGAACTGCTGCTGAAACCCAGCTCGGCGCCGATGCTGGCGAGGGGTAATGATGTCAACGTCAGGCGTTCGCTGACCTGGTTCAGCTTGATGCAGCGGGCGTACGCTGCGACGGTCTGGCCCGTTTCGCTGCCGACCTTGCGCGCGAGCGTGCGCTCGGACATGGCGAGCCGCCCCGCCAGCGCCTTGACCGTGATGTGTTCCGCTGGCATTTGCTCGATCAGCCCATGCAACCGACGCAGCAACCCATCGGGCTGCTGGACCAGGGCGATCCCTTGGAACGCCGCGTGAGAAATCGCTGGGCGCGCAAGCACCATGAGCCGGGTAATGTCGCGCAGCACATCTCGGCTGACGCTCTGTTCGATCAATTTTTCCGCGATGGGCAAATAACCATTCACCCCCGAAGCAGTGGCGGTTCGCTCATTGAACACGCAGTTCTGATCGCTTTGCCAACGGACTTTTTGATACTGCGCCTGCATTGCCTGAGCCAGCCACCACGTCACCGTCGCGCCCTGCCCGTCCAATTGCCTGCAGGCGGCCAGCAGGCAAACACCTGTGCAGTAAGCCCAGAGCTGAAGGCGTCGGGGACGTTTCGACAGGGCTTTCAACAGTTGCGTCTGCCCAGCAAGTACCGCGTTCACCTGCTCGGCCGATTCGGCCCAGAAACCGGGGACCAGGACGGCGTCGAGTTCGCAACGGCCCAGGGCCGCCTGCGCTTGCAGGCTTATGCCATGTGCACAGGTTACCGGGCCTGCTTGCAGGGCGACATAAGTCGCCTCGAACAACACCCGGCCGCTTCTGCGGTTGGCCGCATGCAGCAGATCGGCGAACGCAAACAGCCCGGCAGGCATGCAACCGGGAAACAAGAGTAGACCGACACGAAGTTTTTGAGGCATGGCTTGAAATGAATCAATGATGTCAGATTCGGCCATTATGCCCATCACCGCCAATCGACACCATGAAGCGCTCGCCCAAAAAAGGAACGCTCCATGAAAATTCAGCAAATCCGTAACGCCACGATCATCCTTGAATCCGGCCCGTATCGCGTGCTCGTCGATCCGATGCTGGCCGGCAAAGGTATGCTGCCGCCGCTTCGGTTGTTCGGTGCCACCCAGCGCAATCCACTGGTGGAACTGCCAGCGTCTACGGCTGGCGACCTGGAGACCGTGACTCACTGCCTGATCACACACTGCCAGAAAGGTCATTTCGATCATCTGGACCGAGCCGCCAAGCGGTGGTTGAGGGAAAAACAGATCCCGGTGATCTGCACACCCCATGACGCCCCCTATCTCGCCAAGCGGGGCTTGAATGTCCAGCCGCTTGCCAAGGAACACCAACAGCCCGGCGCGTTTTTGGGCGGCACGATCCGTACAGTCAGGTGCACCCATGGGCAGGGTCTGGTGGGCAAGCTGATGGAGCACGGCGTCGGTTACCTGATCGAGCTGCCTGGCGAACCCAGCGTCTACCTCACCGGCGACACCCTGCTCAGCCCCGCCGTGCGCGAGTTCGTCTTGCACCATCAACCGCAGGTCAGCGTGGTGCCGGCAGGCGGGGCGCGGTTCGATTTAGGTGGCGATATCATCATGGGCATCGAGGAAACCCTGGCGTTCGCCCGCTTGTCTCGCGGGACCGTGGTTGCTAATCACCTCGAAGCGATCAGCCACTGCCCGACGACGCGCAAAGCACTGCGCGACGCCGCCGCGATGGCCGGCCTCGAAGGTCGGATACGGGTACCGGAAGATGGCGAGACGTTGGTGTTCCAGCCTGCCTGAACCAACCCGTCCAACTCGGTCATCAGACGCAGGCGTACATGAGCAGAGAAAGGAAATCACGAAAGGCTCGACGATGGACGGTAAACTGGCCGCGCAAGGGCCGCTTGCGTCGCGACCGCCCCATTACCCTTTCCTGAACAAGAGGCTTTCATGGCAAACCAAGACATCACGTTCATCCCCGACCCGGACGCGGACTCCATCTCTTCCGACGTCGCCGGCTTCGGCGGCCTGCTGGTTTCCACCCAGATTCCCACTCGCCCTGACGGCAGCCTGGAACTGGGTGACATCACCTTGCAAAGCGAATGCACATTGCAGGCACTCAAGACGGCCCTGGAAGGCGCCGGCAGCTCCATGGATCGGGTCTTGCACCTGACGATTTACCTTACCGACATGGCCGACCGCGCGGCCTTCAACGAGGTGTACCAGCGTTTCTTCGCCAAACCCTGGCCGGTACGCGCCGCAGTGGGCGTGGCGGCGCTGGCAGTTGAAGGGATGCGGGTAGAAGTAACGGCGATGGCGGCCAAAGGCTGAGGTAGCGGCTTGTTGAACATTCGGCGCGGAGTTTGAAGCCCCCATAAGGTGAATCCAAAGTGCCTCTTGTGGCGAGGGGATTTATCCCCGTTGGGCTGCGTAGCGGCCCTAAAGCAGTTAACGCAATCTTCCTGGCGCACCGAGTTGCCTGGTTTGGGGGCCGCTACGCAGCCCAACGGGGATAAATCCCCTCGCCACAAAAGAGGCGCACTCGCCTAACTGAGATCACATTGCCGAGTTGTGTTTGCAGATTAAAAGTCAGTAGGTTGTAGTTTGTTCCATGAGAGCTTTGCTCCCTCGCCACAAATTCCTGATCAGTTGCAACCCGCCGGACATGTCCCAAATGC
The DNA here is from genome assembly GCF_900113505.1 of Pseudomonas sp. NFACC45. NCBI lineage: Bacteria > Pseudomonadati > Pseudomonadota > Gammaproteobacteria > Pseudomonadales > Pseudomonadaceae > Pseudomonas > Pseudomonas sp. NFACC45. Next base: position 149,256 of record NZ_FOPO01000005.1, on the reverse strand, counting down.
GCGATTTCCACGAAAACAGTCATTTGCGCACCTAGCCCAAGCCTCGGCGGCTGTCTAAAGTGCGGCGTTTTCCACCCTTGCGGGCGTATTTATGAATCTCTGGTTCCGACTGTTGCTCATGCTGTTTCGTCGTCCCTGGCGCAAGCCGACCGGCCCCTTGGATACCACCGTGGTGCGCATGCGGGTATGGCCGTTGGACCTGGACCTCAACCGCCACGTCACCAACGGCCGCTATTTCACCCTGGCCGACATAGGGCGTATGGATTACGTGCTGCGCAGCGGCGCCTACAAAGTGGCCTTGCGCAACCGGGCAGTGCCGATCGTGGGGGATGTGTGGGGCAAGTTTCGCCGGGAGCTGAAGCTGTTCGAGGCGTTCGAGGTGCACACTCGCTTGCTGGGCTGGGACGAGAAGTGGACCTTCATGGAACACCGTTTCCTGAGCCAGGGACGTGTGGTGGGCGTGGTGATGATGCGCGGTCTGTTCCGCTCGGCCCAGGGCACGATTGCACCAGGAGAGTTTATTCGCGCATTGGGGCTGGCCGAACAGTCACCGGCCATGCCCGACTGGCTCACCGCCTGGTCGCAAAGCTGCGATGGCATGAGCCTTACGCTTCGGGAGGAGGAAAGTGGGCGTACGGTTGGCTGAACGGGTCATGACTGACATCGATCCGCGCCAGCCGGCACGACACATCCCTCCCCCACAACAGCGTGAGTCTTACTGAACGGTTTTCAGCTTGACCACATCACCGGACACCTTGGTGGTGTAACCGGTCAGGACCCAGGCCCAGAACCAGTCTTCCTGCACTTGGGTGTTGATCATGGCGTCGCCGCCCTTGGCCAGGATCGCGGCATTCTGAGCGCGCACGAAACGGTTGTTCTGGCGGATCGGGATCATGCCAAACAGCAGCAGGCCGGTGGCTTTCGCTTCACTGTGGCCGACCACGGTGTATTGGCTGCTGTCGTATTGCTTGGTTTTCATCGGGGTGCCGGTGCAACCCGCCAGGGCCAGGCCAACCAGTGCGCAGGCGACAATTTTGCTGAGGTGGTTCATTGAATACTCCATGAGAAAACGCCCGGGATCCATCTCTCGGGCGGCGCGTACTCTAACCGATCAGCGTCAAATTGACATCACTGCGCTCAACCCGCCCCAAGGCTCGGCGCAGAGCCATTCGTCAGTTGCCTCTGCAGCGAAACGGTCGCTCGTCGATACCATGGACACTGTGCCACGGAAGGTAATCCTGCCCATTGCGGCTGATGCGTGATGGCCGATTCCGTTGGAGCATTGACCATGATTGATCTGACTGTCTGGAACATCACCCTGCCCGTGCAGACCCCGGCGCAGGTCGTGGCGACCAAGGCCATGCCCACGCTGCAGAACAAGTACTTCAACCGCTCAGGCGAGCGGATTATCTTCTGGGCGCCGGTGAACGGCTCCCATACCGGTAAAAGTGACTACCCGCGCTCCGAATTGCGCGAAACCACCAAAGACGGCAAGTTGCGCAACTGGCGTTACAACAGCGGCGTCAATACCCTCAAAGGCACCTTGGCGGTGAACCAGGTTCCTTCCCAGGGCCGCGTAGTCGTGGCGCAGATCCACGCCAAGGATGCCCCTACGCCGCTGTTGAAACTGGTGTATCGCTACGCCAAGGGCACCGGCAACATTGATGTGGAATATCGGGTAAAACCCAAGGACAAGAAGAGCCCGGTGATCTATACCGTGCCGAAAGTGGCGCTGAACAAAACCTTCAGCTACTCCCTGCAAATGGACAAGCAAGGCAAGCTCACGGTGCTGATCAACAACGTTGGCAAGCAGGTGAAGCTGGACCGCTCCTGGCATCCCTATAACTTCTACTTCAAGGCCGGCGTCTACACGCTGGATAACGTCGGTTCTTCCAGCGAAGGCGGGAAAGTGACCTACACCAAACTGGACGTCAGCCATAAATGATTGACGTCCAGCACCTCAGGCCTTTGAAGCGGCCACGACCGCTTGCCGGCCGTTGAAGGTAAACAGGAAGCAGACGAACACCAGCAGCGCAAAACCGGCCGGGAACAGCCAGATGCTCTTCCACTCATGGCCGCCGTCCACGGCATAGTGATCGGTCACCTGTCCCGCTACCCAGAAGCCGATCAGCATGCCAACGCCATAGGTCGCCAACGTAATCAGCCCCTGGGCTGAGCTGCGAAAACGCTCCGGCGCCTTGGCATCGGTGTAGATCTGCCCCGAGACAAAAAAGAAGTCATAGCAAATGCCATGCAGGGCAATGCCGGTGAAGAGCATGAACGCCAGATCGCCGTTATTGCCGTAGGCGAACAGCACGTAACGCAGCGCCCAGGCCAACATGCCGACCAGCAGCGCCAGCTTGATGCCAAAGCGCTGGATGAACAGCGGCAACAGCAACATGAACAGCACTTCGGAGACTTGCCCGATGGCCATTTTTGCCGTGGGGTTGCTCATGCCGGTTTCAGCCAGGAACGGGTTGGCGTTCTGGTAATAAAACGCCAGGGGGATGCAGATCAGGATCGAGGCGATGAAGAACACCAGGTAGCTGCGATCCTTCAACAGACCCAGGGCATCCAGGCCCAGTAGTTGTTTGACGCCACCTGCGTTCGCTTGCGCCTTGAGCGGTGCGGTGGCCGGCAACGTGAAGCTGTAGAGTCCCAAGACCAGCGAGGCGATGCCCGCCATCAGGAAGGTATTGCGCAAGCCGCCTGCCGAGATCGCTTCGCGCGAGTCCCAGGCAAACACAAAGCTGATCACCACGCCCGCGACGATCCAGCCGATCGTGCCCCACACCCGGATGCGGGAGAACTCCAGCGCCGGGTCGCGCATCTGGCGGAACGCCACCGAATTGACCAGGGCCAGGGTCGGCATGTAGATCACCATGTAGGCCAGCACGTACGGGTAGAACACGCTGAAATCCGCCGCCGAATACAGCTGATACAACAACACCGCGCCCAACAGATGCAGCACCGCCAGGATGCGTTCGGCATTGAAGTAGCGGTCGGCGATCAGGCCGATCACGAAGGGGGCAATGATCGCTCCCCAGGACTGGGTGGAAAACGCCATGCCGATCTGCCCACCGCTGGCGCCCAGGGTGCTGGACAGAAAGGTCCCCAGGGTGACGAACCAACCGCCCCAGATAAAGAACTGCAGAAACATCATCACGCTCAAGCGTGCGTTCATCGTGGTCATGACAGTCACCGTTTTATTGTTGTTCTTGTGAAGAAAAAATGCCGAACACAGCCTTTGTGGCAAGAGGATTGATTGTGGGAGCAAGGCTTGCCCGCGATACAGGCGCCTCATTTCCCCAGGGACCGCGTTAACTTCATCGCGGGCAAGCCTTGCTCCCACAATGAGTTTCCTCGCCATAGGGTTTTGGGTTGGGCCGGTTACCTCAACAGGCCCAGTAACCGCCGGTTGGAGTCTTCATCGGCCGTTACCCCGGCAAAATCGTCAAACGCCTTTCGGGTCTTGCTGATCATGTGTCGCTGAATGAACGCCGCGCCTTCTGCGGCGCCCTGTTGCGCGTCCTTCAGGCAACACTCCCACTCCAACACCGCCCAGCCGCTGAAATCGTATTGGGTCAGTTTGCTGAAGATCGCTTTGAAATCGATCTGGCCATCCCCCAGCGAACGGAACCGCCCGGGACGATCGACCCAGCCCTGATAACCGCCGTACACACCGGAACGGGCGTCGGGCCGGAACTCGGCGTCCTTGACGTGGAACATGCGGATGCGCTCGTGATAGCGATCGATGAAGCCCAGGTAGTCCATCTGCTGCAGGAGCAGATGGCTGGGGTCGTAGAGGATCGCCGCCCGAGGGTGATGATTGACGGCCTGCAGAAAGCGTTCGAACGAGGCGCCATCATGCAAGTCCTCACCTGGATGGATTTCGTAGCACAGGTCCACGCCGGCTGCGTCGAAGCAGTCCAGAATGGGCAACCAGCGGCGGGCCAGTTCGGCGAACCCTTGCTCCACCAGGCCAGAGGGACGTTGCGGCCACGGGTACAGGTACGGCCACAGCAACGCACCGGAAAACGTCGCATGGGCGCTAAGGCCCAGGCGCTGGCTGGCGCGGGCAGCGAGCTTCAATTGCTCGATCGCCCATTCGGTTCGTGCCTGGGGCTGGCCACGCAGATGGGCCGGGGCGAAGTCATCGAACAGCGCGTCGAACGCCGGATGCACCGCCACCAACTGGCCTTGCAGGTGCGTCGACAACTCGCTGATCTGGACACCGGCCTGGGCGCAAATGGCCTTGAGTTCGTCGCAGTAATCCTGGCTCTCGGCGGCGCGGGCCAGGTCGATATATTGCGTGCCCGAGGTCGGCAGTTGAATGGCTTTGTAACCTTGCGAGGCCGCCCATTGGGCGATGTTCGCCAGGGTGTCGAATGGCGCTTCGGCGGACATGAACTGCGCCAGGAAAATACCCGGGCCACGCAGGCCTGTCGGTGTTTGGGCAATGGGATTCACGGCGGGGCTCTCCTGATTCATTGTGTGCAGGCCAGTGCGGTCCACTTGGTATCGCCGCGATGGTTGGCGATGGCTGCTTCGATAAAGGCCATGCCCCGCAGACCGGTTTCGATGCCGGGTACCCCGGGGGCGTCAGGCCCTGGTGCCTTGGCCCGTATGGCACGGGCAAAATCGCCATAGAGATTGGCCATGGCCTCCAGATAACCTTCAGGATGGCCGGCCGGCAGACGCATCCGCTGGCGGGCGGCCTCGCACAGCCAGGGCTGACCAACACCGGAACGCAAGACTCGCAACGGTTGGTCGATGGGACGATGGATCAGGCTGGCCGGCTCTTCCTGGCGCCATTCCAAGCCACCCTTATCGCCATACAGGCGGATTTTCAGCGGGTTCTCTTCACCCGCGCAGATCTGACTGGCAATCAGCACGCCACTGGCGCCGCCGGCCATGCGCAACAGCATCGCCGCGTCGTCGTCCAGTTGCCGGCCCTGGATGTGGGTGCCCAATGCCGCGCATATCTGTTCGATGGGTTGGTCGGCGACGAACTCCGCCAGGGAAAACGCATGGGTGCCGATGTCGCCAATGCAACCACCCAACCCTGACTGTTCAGGATCGTCACGCCAGCCGGCCTGTTTGTTGCCTTGCCCGGCGACGTCCTGACTGAGCCAGCCCTGGGGGTACTCGACCAGCACTTTGCGCACCGTGCCGATCACGCCGGTGCGCACCATCTCCCGGGCCTGCCAGACCATCGGATAACCCAGGTAGGTGTGAGCCAGGCCGTAGAGCCGCTCGCTGCTTTCAAGCACTTGCTTGAGGGCCAGCAATTCACCCAGATTCAAAGCGGCAGGCTTTTCACTGAACACATGAAACCCCGCCTTCAGCGCCTGACTGGCGATGGGGGCGTGCAGATGATTGGGGGTGACGATAACCAGCAGTTCCATGCGCAGGTCCGCCGGCAGCGCCGCTTCGCTGTCGAGCATGCCTTGCCAATCGTTGTAGCAACGGTTTGCAGCCAGGCCCAGGGCCGCGCCGGTCTGCTGATTGTTGTGCGCATCACGGCTGAACGCACCGCACACCAGTTCAAAACCACCGTCCAGACCCGCGGCCTGACGGTGGGCCTGGCCAATGAAGGCGCCCTCTCCACCGCCGACAAAGCCCATTCTTATTTTCGCTGCTACAGGATTCATCGTGACTCTCTTCGGCTGGGATTGATGACGATGTAACCGGTTACATCATGGCGGAAATCTAGGCTCAGTTTTGCGGCATGTCAAACCCGTAGGCACATGCATGAGCATTTGTGCAACGCGCAACCTGCGGTAAGCTCCCCAACCGTGCCGGCATTCCTGGCGCCGAATCGAGGTGATTTTGTCCAATATCCGTGAAGTGGCCCGGCTGGCCGGAGTTTCGGTGGCCACGGTTTCCCGAACGCTGAAATCTCCCGAACGGGTGCTGCCCCAGACTCGCGACAAGGTCAACGCGGCCGTGGAACAGGCCGGGTATCGGCCCAACCTGATGGCTGTGCAGTTTCGCTCCCGGCGAACCGGCAACCTGGTGATTCTGGTCCCGACCATCGCCAACACCTTTTTCGCCCGGGTCATCAGCGGGGCCCAGCAGGCTGCGCAGGCGGCCGGCTATCGATTGCTGTTGTGCGACACCCAGGGTCGGGAGGAAATCGAGCGCGAATTTGCCGCCCTCGTCTACGCGCACCAGGCCGACGGGGTGATCCAGTTGCGGGCGAGCAACCCGTTCGAATCGCTTCCCGCGGGCGCCGAATGCTTGCCGCTGGTCAACGCCTGCGAGGTGGTCAAGGGCGCGCCCTACCCGACCATCAGCCTCGACAACCGGGCCGCCGCCCAGGCCATGACCGAACACTTGATCGGCCTCGGCCACCGACGCATCGGCATCATCAAAGGGCCCCGAAGCAGTCCCCTGACCCTGGACCGCGTGGCCGGTTATCAGGATGCCTTGTGCCAGGCCGGTATCGCCGCCGACCCAAGCCTGATCTGTCACGGTGACTTCACGCTGAAGGCCGGCTACGAAGGGGCCGGCGCCATGCTGGCCTTGGCCGAGCGCCCCAGCGCGCTGTTTTGTGAAAACGACGAGATGGCCATTGGCGCGCTCAAGCGCATCAAGCAAATGGGCTTGCGGGTGCCCGAGGACATTTCACTGGTGGGTTTTGATGACATTCCTTTCGCCGCGTATTGCGATCCACCGCTGACCACCCTGTCCCAACCTGCCGAAACCTTCGGCCAGAGAGCGGTGCATATGCTGATCGCCCTGATCGAGAAAAAGCCGATTGCCGAACGCCATGTCGTGCTGCCGTTCGAGTTGACCGTGCGCGGCAGCAGCGCCGCGCCAAGCCCGGCGTTTAACAAGGATGCTTAAAAAAACGATGCCCATCACCTTTTGATGCGCTATTGACTCGCCACCTGCGGGCCCGTTTCGACTACAGTGGCACTACTCTGCATAAAGCCATAACAAGACGGAGAGTTTCCCATGCGAGTCAACAAGCGCTTCACCCTTCTGGCCGCCGCGGCAGCACTGGTGGTCACGACCACAGCCCAGGCAGCCCCGGTGTACATCAACATCCTGACGGGGGGCACCAGCGGGGTTTATTACCCGATCGGGGTCGGCCTGTCGCAGATTTATAGCAACGGGATCGAAGGTTCCAAGACCTCGGTACAGGCCACCAAGGCCTCGGTGGAAAACCTCAATCTGCTGCAGGCCGGTCGCGGAGAGCTGGCACTGGCGCTGGGCGACTCGGTGGCGGACGCCAAGAACGGCGTGGAAGATGCCGGTTTCAAAGCCCCTCTGACCAAACTGCGGGCCATCGCCGGCGCCTACCCCAACTACATCCAGATCGTTGCCAGCCAGGAATCGGGCATCAAGACCCTGGCCGACCTCAAGGGTAAATCCATCTCCGTGGGAGCGGCCAAATCCGGTACCGAGCTCAATGCGCGGGCCATCCTCAAGGCCGCAGGACTGAGCTACAGCGACATGAAGGTCCAATACCTGCCGTTCGCCGAATCGGTGGACCTGATCAAGAACCGTCAACTGGATGCCACGCTCCAGTCCTCCGGGCTTGGGATGGCGGCCATTCGTGACCTGGCCTCGACCATGGCGCTCAACTACGTGTCGATCCCGGCAGACGTGGTGGCGAAGATCGGCAACCCTGCCTACCAGAGCGCAGATATTCCGGCCGATACCTACGACGGCCAGGCCGAAGCCGTGCCGACCGTGGCCATTACCAACATCCTGGTCACCCATTCGGATGTCCCGGACGAGGTGGCCTATCAGATGACCAAGCTGATGTTCGATAACCTCACCCGCCTGGGCAACGCCCATTCGGCGGCCAAGGACATCAAGCTGGAAAATGCCGCGAAGAACTTGCCCATTCCTCTGCATCCCGGTGCCGAGCGCTACTACAAGGAAGTCGGCGCGCTGTAAACCGACCCGGTGCAGCGGCGATGATCGCCGTTGCACCCTCCTGGTTCGCACCTTCGATGTAGACAAGAGGCTTTCAGTTAATGAGTGAAATTCAGCACGGTCTTCCCTCCGACCCACGAGACTGGCCCAAGACGCTGTTCTACGTGGCCCTGCTGTTTTCTGTATTCCAGATCATTACCGCCGCGTTCGCCCCCATTTCCAGTCAGGTGCTGCGTGCCGTGCACGTGGGTTTCCTGTTGTGGGTGGTGTTCCTCAGTTATCCCGCCTATGGCGCAAGCCGCCCCTGGCAACCCCTGGCGTGGGTGCTGTCCCTGGCTGGCATCGCCACGGCCGCGTACCAATGGGTCTTCGAGTCTGACCTGATCCAGCGCTCCGGTGACCTGACGTCCACGGACCTCATCGTCGGTATCGTTTTGATCGTGCTGGTATTCGAAGCGGCGCGGCGAGTGATGGGGATTGCCCTGCCGCTGATCTGCGGGTTGTTCCTGGCCTATGGGCTGTTCGGTGAATATTTGCCGGGCGAGCTGGCCCATCGCGGCTACGGCTTCGATCAGATCGTCAATCAATTGTCCTTTGGCACCGAGGGCCTCTACGGCACGCCCACCTACGTATCGGCCACCTACATTTTCCTGTTCATTCTGTTCGGTTCCTTTCTTGAAAAGGCCGGAATGATCAAGCTGTTCACCGACTTCGCCATGGGCCTGTTCGGCCACAAGCTCGGCGGCCCGGCCAAAGTAGCCGTGGCCTCCTCTGCCTTGATGGGTACCATTACCGGTTCCGGCATCGCCAACGTCGTGACCACCGGGCAATTCACCATCCCGCTGATGAAACGCTTCGGCTACAAGGCCGCGTTTGCCGGCGGCGTGGAAGCCACCTCGAGCATGGGCAGTCAATTGATGCCGCCGATCATGGGCGCCGTGGCGTTCATCATGGCCGAGACCATCAACGTGCCATTCGTTGAGATCGCCAAAGCGGCGCTGATTCCCGCGTGCCTGTACTTCGGCTCGGTGTTCTGGATGGTTCACCTGGAAGCCAAGCGCTCCAACCTCAAGGGCTTGCCCAAAGACCAATGCCCCAGCGCGCTGGGCGCCGTCAAAGAAAACTGGTATCTGCTGATCCCCCTCGCCGTGCTGATCTACCTGCTGTTCTCCGGTCGCACGCCGCTGTTTTCCGGCATGGTCGGACTGGCGCTCACCGCCATCGTGATTCTCGGCTCGGCGATCATTTTGCGGGTGTCGAGTTTTGCAATGCGCTGCGCGTTCTGGATCGCCCTGGGCATCCTGTGCGTGGGCTTTTTCCAGTTAGGCATCGGCGTCATATTTGCGGTGATCGCGGTGTTGGTGGTGATCTGCTGGTTCATCAAAGGCGCACGGGAAACCCTGACGGTTTGCCTGCACGCACTGGTGGACGGCGCGCGGCATGCGGTGCCGGTGGGGATTGCCTGCGCCCTGGTGGGGATCATTATCGGCGTGGTGTCGTTGACCGGTGTGGCGTCGACCTTCGCCGGCTACATCCTGGCCATCGGCCGAGACAACCTGTTGCTGTCGCTGATCCTGACCATGCTCACTTGCCTGGTGCTGGGCATGGGTATTCCGACCATTCCCAATTACATCATCACCAGCTCGATCGCCGCGCCCGCCCTGCTGGAACTGGGCGTACCGCTGATCGTGTCGCATATGTTCGTGTTCTATTTCGGCATCCTCGCCGACCTGACGCCGCCGGTAGCACTGGCCTGCTTCGCCGCTGCGCCCATCGCCAGGGAAACGGGGCTGAAAATCAGCTTCTGGGCGGTGCGCATCGCCCTTGCCGGCTTCGTCATTCCATTCATGGCCGTCTATAACCCGGCGCTGATGCTCCAGGGCGACAGCCTATGGATGACCGCTTACATGCTGATCAAGACGATGCTGGCGGTCGGGCTGTGGGGCATGGCGTCCACCGGCTACCTGCAACAGAAAATGCCGATCTGGGAACGCCTGATGTGTTTTGCCGCCGGGGCTTCGCTGGTCGTGGCGCTGCCGTTGACCGATGAAATCGGCTTCGTGTTGGCCGGGCTATTGATCCTCCAGCACGTGTGGCGCTCACGGCAGGCCGGACGGACCCTGGCGTGATCGGTTTGTGCCTGGGCCTGGCCGGTGCGGTCTGGGCCCAGCTTCCTGTCACTGATTTCACCCTGGCGTGGAATCACACCATCGAGAAGATTCGTTGGGAGGAAGATTACCGCGTGACTGAACAAGGCCTGGTTCTGGGCGAAGCCAGGGTCAAGGGCAACGGCGCCGGCATGGAAGTTCCGGACGGTGCCCGGTTGAAAAACGGCAGTTGGCACTATCAGCGCCGGTTGCCGCCCCTGCAACCGCTGAAACTGGGGCGAACACCCGAGGCGGGTGATTACCAGTTGTGCTTCGACGGGGCTTGCCAGCCGATGAGCCATTGGCTCGGACCGCCCAAGGCAAGCCAGCCGACTGTGGAGTTATGGAGTTGCGGATAACCAAGTCCCCTGGTCCAAACAGAACGCTGTGGCGAGGGGATTTATTGTGGGAACAAGGCTTGCCCGCGATGAAGGCAACGTGGTCTCTGGAGAAACGAGTCGCCTGTATCGCGGGCAAGCCTTGCTCCCACACCTGATTCTCTCGCCACAAGGAACCGCAGGGCGAGAGGGTCAGTCACTCAGGCAAACGTCGCCCCACGGGTATTCACAAACAGTGCATACAACGAGTGGCTGCCGGCCATGAACAGGCGATTACCCTCTCGTCCGCCAAAGCAGACGTTAGGGCAGCGCTCCGGCAGGGAGATGTGTCCGATAGCCTTGCCCTCGGGGTTGAACACCCGCACACCGTCGAGCTTTTCCAGGTCGGCCTTGGGATCGCCATTACCGCCCCAACCGCACCAGAGGTTGCCACTCTCGTCGCATTTGAGCCCATCGATGGCCGCGTAATCCAAGCCTTCGATGTGCTTGCGCCGCTCGCCCAGGGTGCCATCGTCCTTGACCGTGATCGCCCACACCAGGCGGTTCGGCTTGGCCCGGCCTTCGACCACGTAGAGGATCTTCTCGTCCGGCGAAAAGCACAGGCCGTTGGGCCCTGCCATGTCGTCGATGACCCGGGTGACCTTGCCGGTTTCACCGTCAATGCGGTACACCGCGTGGGGCTGGGCAGGTGCGACTTTGTGCCCTTCGTAGTTGTTGCCGGTCTGGAACGGTGGATCGGTGAACCAGACAGAACCGTCGCGCTTGCACACGATGTCGTTGGGCGAGTTGAAAGGCTTGCCCTCGAAACTGTCCGCCAGCACGGTGATGGTGCCGTTGTGCTCGGTGCGGGTGACGCGCCGGCCTTCAGTCGACGTGGTGGAGCCTTCGCAGACCAGCAAGCGCCCTTGGCGATCACGGCACAGGCCGTTGGAAAAGTTGGAGTTCTCGCGGTAAACCGACAGGCTGTCGGTGACTTCATCCCAGCGCATGATGCGGTTGTTGGGAATGTCACTGACCAGCAAATAACGACCGTCGCCCACCCACACCGGCCCTTCCGCCCAGCGCAAGCCAGTAGCGAGCTTTTCAACACTGGCGTTGAACAGCCGCAGGTCCATGAAGCTGGGGTCGAGGATCTTGATCAGCGGGTCAGGGTAACGCTGGCTCAAGGGTTCTGCCTGAGTCAGCCTGGGCAGGTTGCCCAGCGTTGCGGCGGCGGCCGAAACCACCAAGGATTTTTTCAGGAACACCCGGCGGCCCTGGTGGGCGGTCGTTGCAGGTTGCGAAGCATCCATCGTGCGTCTCCGTTAATTATTATTGGACGGCGACGACTGTTTTACTCCGTGATAGGACATCGTACAAGTAGGCCGCCTACCCTGCGCAAGAAAAAATTCAGTGCGCGTGGAGCGGGATCCGTACGGTGAAGGTGGTGCCCGATCTTGCCTTGGAATGAACCTCGATAGTGCCCTTATGGGCAGATACGATGGCTGACGCGATGTGCAGCCCCAGCCCGAGCCCAGCCGTAGAGCCATACTGCATGTCGCCGTTGCGCAATTGCCGGACCATCGGGTTGAAGATGCTGGCAATGGCGTCTTTCTCGATCGGCTTACCCTGGTTGTTGATGGCGATCACCGCAGTATCTTCTTCGGTGCCCAGTGAAACGGTAATCGGCGTCCCCTCGCTGCCATGCTGGACGGCGTTGCCGATCAGGTTGGCGAACACCTGCTCCATGCGCGCCTGATCAAACAGGCCTTCCAGGGCACCGGTGGTTTCAAAGATGATTCTGCTTTCCGGGTGATAAGCCCGCGCCTCTTCCACCATGCCTTCACAGGCCGCCACCAGATCACCATTAAAGCGCTGCACCGGAATGCCCGAGCCCAACTGGGTACGGGTAAAGTCCAGTAGATCGCCGACAATCTTGTTGGCCCGCTTGACGCTGGTGTAAATGCGCGAAGATATCTTGGTGGCTTTGGCGGGCAGGTCTCCTGCCCGCAATAGCACCTCTGAGCTCAGCAAGATCGCGCCCAGGGGGCTGCGCAGGTCATGACCCAGAATCCCGAGAAAAATATTTCGTGAGGCATCGACGGCGCCCGAATAACTGACCACCGATTCCGCCAGGGCCTGATCCACCGCTTCGTTGAAACGAATCAGATCGGTCATGACCTGCTCCTGATCCAACTGGGTCTGCGGCATCCAGAGCAACAGCACGCTGGTGCGCAGCGCACGGTACTCCGAAACCATCTGCTCCACCGTAAACCCCGAGGACTGGCGAATGATCGCATGGGTTTCGGCTGCGGTTTCAGCCTCTGCCGCTGGCGCATCGCCCTGGGACTTGGCGATCTGTTCCTTGACCGTCTGCGAAGTGCGCAGGTCAGCGGCAATGGTGCGCAGCATTTGCTCGGCGTGATCGCGCAGAGCCAGCGAATCCATGCCATGGGAGGCCGGTGTGATGGTTTTGGCGAAGTCTTCCCACGCCTGAAGAATCGGCTCGATATTGTCGAGAATGAAATCAGCCAGGCGCATGGGTTGCTCCGCGGAAGGGGTAGATCAAGGGCGGTGTGGAAACAACCCAACGATCAGGTTGTTGTACAGCAAACCGACGAACAATGTGCGGCGGACCTGCGAGGGATCGCTGTGAATCGGTAGATGGCTTTCAGGATGCGAAGCTTGTGTCTTGCATGCCTATGGGGTAAAAACCCAAGCCAAGTTGTACGACAACATATAACTTAAATAGCCGGTCCGAAGCGTTTTGCTTCGGCGGCCTGCCTTTGAGACGCCCTGCCATGACCCGCTCCACGGCTGCACCTGACACCCCCACTCCGTTACCGCGGCACCTCGCCGTGCTGGTTCTGCTGTGCATGGGATGTGCCTTCGCCGGCAACCATGTCGCCGCCCGTGCGGCATTTGATGACGGTGCGGGGGTCTTGTTGGCGATCCTGCTGCGCTCGGGCGGCACCCTGCTGGTGCTGGCTGCCATGGTGCTCTGGCAACGCCAGAACCTGCGCCTGCCACAAGGCGTCTGGCGCTGGCAATTGGCTCTGGGGCTGTTGATTGCCGCCCAGAGCCTGTGCCTGTATTCCGCCGTGGCGCGGGTCCCGGTGGCCCTGGCGCTGTTGGTGGGCAATGTCTTTCCGATCCTGCTGGCGTTGCTGACCTGGGCACTGGGCGGGCCACGTCCCACTGCACGTACTGCCACGTTGATGGGCATGATCCTGCTGGGCCTGGTGTTCGTGCTGGAAGTACCGGCCCGACTGTCGTCGCAAGAGAGCGTCGGCCCACAATGGTTGCTGGGTGTTGGCCTGGCCTTCAGTGCCGCCTGTGTCTTTGCCTGCGCGCTGTGGATCACCGACCACAAATTATCCCAAGTACGCGGTTCGGTGCGCAGCCTGCTGACCATTTTCATTGTGTTCAGCAGCGTCAACCTCGCCGGCCTGACCGGCGCCCTTCCCGGCGGCTTCGACCTGCCGGCCAGCAGCACCGGCTGGTTCGCCCTGGCGACCCTGGTGGTGCTCTATGGCACCGGGTTTATTGTGCTGTTCATCTCCGTGCCTCGCCTGGACATGCCACGCAACGCCCCAGTGATGAACATCGAACCGCTGGCGACCCTGCTGATCGGCTGGCTGGTGCTGGACCAGATGCTCAACCCGGGCCAGGTGATGGGCGGCGCGATTGTGGTCACCGGCATCGTGTTGCTGACCTATCGCAAGGTCGAGCGCATCTGCGAAAAAGCTGTGTAGGAGCTGTGTAGGAGCTGTCGAGTGCAACGAGGCTGCGATCTTGCCCCAGACAATTGAGTCCCAAGCGAAAGATCAAGATCAAAAGATCGCAGCCTTCGGCAGCTCCTACGGTCGGCGAACCGCCCTCACCTTCGCGCTGTTGCCACCGCCGCAAAAGAACCGGTCGGCGCCGTCTGACTCAAGCCCCGACACACCGATCCCCGCCGGCATCGTCACGCTTTCCAGCACTTCTGCGGTTTGAGGGTCGATGCGCCGCAGGTCGCTTTCATCGTTTTCCCAAGTGCCGTGCCAGAGTTCGCCGTCGACCCAGGTCACGCCCGTGACGAAGCGGTTGGATTCGAGGGTGCGCAGGATCTTGCCCGTGGAGGGATCGATCTGGAGGATTTTGCGCGCCTTGTACTGGCCGACCCAGAGGGATCCTTCGGCCCAGGCCAACCCTGAGTCATCCCCGCTATTGGGCGCCGCAATGGTCGCCAGTACCTGACCGGTGCGCGGGTCGATCTTGCGAATGGTGTCTGCGGCGATCTGAAACAGGTGCTCACCGTCAAAAGCCGTTCCAGCGTTTGCCGGGACGTCCAGCGAACGCAACATCTGGCCGCTGGCGGGATCGAGTGCGTGCAACTTGTCGCCGGAAGCAAACCAGACGAGCTCACCGTCATGACTGACACCGTGTACACAGTCAACGCCCGGAAAAGGACCGTATTCACGCAGGATCTGGGCATCTGAACGTTTCATCTTGCAAGCCTCATCGTTGGAGTGTGACTGCATCCTAACCATTGGGCAGCAGCGCGGTGAGTAACAATACCGTCGTGAATCCAGGCAGCGGCGGCGCCATCCAGCGGCAGGCCCGCCCACGCCCGACCGACTGCACCTGGCCCGCCGCGGCCAGCGTGTCGAGGGCCCGTTGCACGGTGCGCTGGCTGACATCCAGGGCCAGCGCCAGGGCAGAACTGGACCATGACCCGCCATCGGCGAGCAACGCCAGCACTGCGGCGTGGGGCTCCTCCACAGGACGCGCCAGCACCACCACTTCCCCGTCCCTGCGCGGCACCAGGGCAAACCCATGCCGGGTCGCTGTCACCTCGGCCAGCGGGCGAAGCACCGCGCGCAGCCGCCCGACTTCGACCCGCAGTCGGGCGCGATGGGATTCATCCGTCAGTTTCAAGCCAAAGGCCTGGGCAACGAGCGTTTCCCTGGACACCTCGGCCGGCCAGGCTTGAGCCAATTGTCTGGCGAGGGCGAACAACACCGGGCGCCTGGCAAGGGAGATCCGCTGGCTCGCCCTGTTTACCCCATTGCGACATGCGTCCACCACCAACGCGTCGCTGGACAGGAGTGCTTCAACGTCCTCAAGGACCAGCAACCGCTCCTGGCCCCCCGCAATCAGACGGGCCGCCGGCGTCTGCAGGACGCGCCAGGCGCTTTCGACTTCGGCAGTCAGCGCGCCGATGCCCGCTTGTCGTGCGGCCTGGCCGGCACGTTCGAGCGCGGCCCGTGCGGTTTTCGTTCGTAACCGTCGCATGGCAATACCCGCCACCACCAGTTCGCAAGCGGCTCTGGACGGCGCAGGCAGACAGCTCGGATCAAGGTCAACCAACCTGGACTCGGCCTCATCGAGATGGCCTAGCAACAGCAAGCGGCGGATTTCGATTGAGCGTGCGTGGGCGACGTTCGTCCGGTCGCCATGGCGTTCAAGCACCGCCCGCGCAGCCTCCAGGCGCTTCACCGGCCAGGCCAGATCACGGGACGCCAGGGCGATCTCACCCTCGGCCACCACACACCGCGCCTGTGCCACGGCCTCCCTGGGCCCGAAGGCCCGAGCCGCCCGCCGCATCAGCGTCCTGGCCCGCTCCAGCTCGCCCAACTGGGCCATGGCAATGCCGCGAAGCGCCAAGGCCGGCGCATCGTCACGCAGGGAAACGCGATTGAGCGCGGCCACCGGATCCCCTGCCGCCAGTGCTCGTGCTGCAGCGCTGATCAACGCATCCGCTGCCATCGTCCGGTTTCCCTCGCCACAGGTTTGGGTGTCGCGGTCAGAGACGGATGTCCCCCGCCGGCAGCACATCGATCCGCGACACCGCGCTGCTCAGGCGTCCCAGCCGGTTGTTGTGGTTGGCAATGATCTGCTCGGCCGCCATGCTGCCGTTGTCCACGGTGGAATGGGCGTCCGCGGCCAGCACCACGTCGTACCCCAGGGCATGGGCCTGGCGTACGGTGGCGTTGACGCAATAGTCGGTTTGCAACCCGCAGATCACCACGCGATCAATCATCCGGGCTTGCAGCAGCGACAGCAGATCGGTCTGGTAGAAGGCGTCCGGCGTGGTCTTGCGTACTCGCAGGTCATCCGGTGCAGTCAACAGGCCGTCGGCCAGTTGCCAGGCGCTGGAACCATAAGTCAGCGACCCCTCCAGCTCTTCGTGCTGGATCAGGATCACCGGCAGGCCGACGGCCCTGGCCCTGGCGCTGAGGTCGTTGATTGTCCGGAGCAGGCGTGGGCTGTCGAAGCACTCTTCTTCGCCGCTGCACAGCGCGCTCTGGACATCGATGATCAGCAATGCGGTGTTCATGACGTTCCTCTTCAAAACGTGTTGGATCCCGACAACAGATTAACCATCTACCGATCATTCCATGTCGCGGATCGCTGCAAAAACACTAGGCAGTATGGCCCGGTTTGCGTAGTACGCCTGTTCACCGTCGCTTGGGTGACGCAAAAGCCAGGTTGGGATAGGCTCGTGCGGCTCATCCCTCACCGCACAAGGACATTGCCGATGACGCTACGAATCGAACGTACGGACACCCCCACCGCAGCAGACCGCGAGGCGATCCTCGTCCCGCTGCGCGCCTACAACACGGCCAAGACCGGCGGCACGGTGCCTGAGCTGGTCGCCTGGCTGGTACGCGACGAACACAGCGACGAAATCATCGGTGGGCTCTACGGTCGAGTGTTCTTTCGCTGGTTTTATATCGAGTTGCTGGTGGTGCCGGAACAGGCCCGTGGCCAAGGCACCGGTTCAACATTGATGCAGATGGCCGAAGACTTTGCCCGGACGAAAAACTGCGTGGGCATGTGGCTGGACACCTTCGACTTCCAGGCGCCGGAGTTCTACAAAAGACACGGTTTCACAGGCTGTGGCCAGATCGACGACTACCCGCCAGGTCACCAGCGTTTCTTCTTCCAGAAGCGCCTGGACCAGACTGATTGAAATACGGACCCTGTGGGAGCGGGCTTGCTCGCGAAAGCGGTGGGTCAGCTTGCGGTGATGTGGGCTGTGCCGGCCTCATCGCGAGCAGGCTCGCTCCCACATGGGGTTGCGGGTGTTCACAGTATCTGCAAACGACATATAAACCTGTGGGAGCGAGCCTGCTCGCGATAGCAGTGCAAGTCGCCTAAAGACAAGTCGCCAACGCCGCCAACCGGCGCTTGGCCACAAAATCGTCATGCTGGGCGTAATAGCTCAATGCGGTACCCGTGGCGCTGCCTTGCACATCGACAAACGATTCAGCCGCGCGGGTGTACACCGTCGTGCCCCCCTTCTGAGCCGGTTGCAGGTAGGCACCGGCATCCACGCCAAATACCGCTTCGTCCTGCCAGGAAAACTGCACGCATTGGGCCACGACCTGTTCCGGCTTGTCGGAGGTCAGTGTCTTGTAAGGCGCTTGAGTACGGGCCTGGTTCATCGCCGAACCCGCGCAGCCAACCAGCAACATTGCGGCCGCGGCCACCATCAGCATTCGCATTGCGTTCACTCGTAGAGAAAAAAACCGACTGTAGCACTGCGGCCTGGGCCTTCATGCTGCTTTACTGAAATTTATACGCGACACCGGGCGATGATTCGCGCAACCTGTCGCGCCATTGCCACTTGCCCGCGCGGAACAGCCCATGACACCCAATGCCGAGTTCTACAAACCGACCACCGAATACGCTGACAAACTGATCAGCCAGATCGGCCAGACCCCGGCCTGGATCGCCAAGCGAATCGGCGTCACCGACAAGCGGATTCGCTACATCCTCGACGGTGAACGTACGGTCAAGGGCGAAACCACGCCGATACAGATGACCTACACCGAACAGTTCGCCCTCGAATGCCTGGCCGCTGCGGCCAAGGCCAGCAAGAAACAACCCCCGGCACCCAAGGAGTGACCATGGCGGCAACCGAACAGCAACATGAACGAGCGCTGGAAAAATTTCTCGATGAACGCCCCGAGCTGCGCGTCGAACTGGACAACCTCAACCCGCTGCTGGCCCAGGCCAAGGGCCAGACCGCTGCGCAGTATCGCGCCGAGCGCTTGCATGAAGCGTTCGAAGCCGAAGCCGAGCGCCAGGGCCTGTTCGCTTGGGAGCTGACCCTGCAACTGACCGCCGCTTCGCCCCAGGACTACGAAAACCAGCGCATGGAAGTCCACAAGGAAGTGGCACAGATGGCGGGGATGGAGTGGGCGGAGTATTGCGAGTTGAATGGGCTCGAGCAGTAGCTCGAATGGATTGAATACCACCTGTGGCGAGGGGATTTATCCCCGCTGGGCTGCGAAGCGGCCCCTCTTTCGCCACCGTGGCCTGTCTGATACACCGCGTTGGCGGGTCAAGGGACTGCTTCGCAGCTCAACGGGGATAAATCCCCTCGCCACAAGATGAATCCCCTCGCCACAAAGTATCCAAAGCATGCCCCTTTGTGTTGAATCCCCTGGCAATCGCCCCCCCGCCCATAAAGCTTTATCATGGCCGCAGTTTTGCTGATCGGGTCTGTCATGAAGTTTGCCATCGCGTTGTTTTCCGCCGCCCATGCACCCTCCTCGCGTCGCGCCCTGTTGTTTGCCCAGGCCGCGCTGGCCGGAGGGCATGAAATCGTGCGGCTGTTTTTCTATCAGGATGGTGTCTATAACGCTGCCGACAGCCTCGTAACGCCCCAGGATGAACAGGATCTGCCCCAACAGTGGCGCGCCTTTGTCAGCGACAACCAGCTCGACGGCGTGGTCTGCATCGCCGCGGCGTTGCGCCGTGGTGTGCTGAACAATGAAGAGGCCCAACGCTACCAGCGGTCAGCGGTCAGCGTCGGCGCGCCCTGGGCCTTGTCCGGCCTGGGCCAGTTGCACGACGCGATCCAGGACGCCGACCGTTTGATCTGTTTTGGAGGCGCGTAATGGCCAAATCCTTATTGCTCATCAGCCGCCAGGCTCCCTGGTCGGGCCCCAGCGCCCGGGAAGCCCTGGACATCGTACTGGCCGGGGGCGCGTTCGACCTGCCCATCGGCCTGCTGTTTCTCGACGACGGCGTCTTGCAGCTCGCCAGCGGCCAAAACGCCAAGGCGCTCCAGCAAAAGGACCTGAGCGCGAACTTGCAGGCGTTGCCCATGTTTGGCGTCGAGGACCTGTACGTCTGCGCCGACAGTGCCGCCGAACGTGGCGTTGCAACCGCTGCCCTGGCGCTGGACGAGCTGAACATACTCAGCGCGCCGCAGATCGCCGCGCTCATTGATCGTTATGACCAGGTGATCACCCTCTGATGTCGACTTTGCATGTGTTGTCTCATTCCCCCTTCGGCGATAGCCGCTTCGCCAGTTGCCTGCGGGTACTGGGCGAGCAGGACGCGCTGCTGCTGTGCGGCGACGCGACATACGCCTTGCGAGCCGCCACGGTGCCGTTTGCAGAACTGCAACGCAAAGGCCTGAAGCTCTTCGTGCTTGGCGAAGACGCCCAAGCCCGGGCCCTGGACATTCCGCAATGGGCCGAGGCCATCGATTACCCGGCGTTCGTCGCGCTGTCGATCCACCATGACAAGGTCAACACCTGGTTATGAACGTGCTGAACGTGGGCCAACGCGCCATTGCGCTGGACAAGGACGGCTACCTGGCCGATCTCAATGACTGGTCGGCCGAAGTCGCCACGGCCCTGGCCGCCGCCGAAGACATCCAGTTGAGCGCCGAACACTGGGAAGTCCTCGAACTGTTGCGCGGCTTCTACGACGAATTCCAGCTCTCCCCCGCGACCCGGCCGCTGATCAAGTACACGGCGCTGAAACTGGGCGCCGACAAGGGCAACAGCCTGCACCTGAACCGACTGTTCAAAGGCACTCCCGCCAAACTCGCCGCCAAGCTGGCGGGCCTGCCCAAACCGACGAACTGCTTATGACCGACTTCCCATCGCTGACCCTTGAGACCCCGGCCGAACATCCGTTCGCCCAATTCGTGCGCATCCTCGGCAAAGGCAAGCGCGGCGCCCGTGACCTGACCCGCGAAGAAGCGCGGCAAGCCATGGGCATGGTGCTGGACGAACAGGTCGAAGACACCCAACTCGGCGCCTTCCTGATGCTATTGCGGCACAAGGAAGAAAGCGCCGAAGAAATGGCCGGTTTCACCCAAGCCTTGCGTGAACGCCTGCAGACCCCGGCGTTGGCGGTGGATCTGGATTGGCCGACCTACGCCGGCAAGAAACGTCATTTACCGTGGTACCTGCTGGCGGCCAAATGCCTCGGGCAGAACGGTGTGCGGATTTTCATGCACGGCGGCGGCGCGCATACGGCGGGCCGGCTCTACAGCGAGCAACTGCTTGGCTTGCTGAACATCCCCCTGTGTCGCGACTGGCAGCAGGTTGGCACAGCGCTGGACAATGGTGGCCTGGCCTTCATGCCACTGGTGGACTGGGCTCCGCAAATGCAACGGATGATCGACCTGCGCAACACCCTGGGCTTGCGTTCACCGATCCATTCCCTGGCGCGGATCCTCAACCCCCTGGGTGCCCGTTGCGGGCTGCAAAGCATCTTCCATCCGGGCTACCAGGCGGTCCACCGCGATGCCAGCGGCTTGCTGGGAGACACCGCCATCGTGATCAAGGGCGACGGTGGCGAGATCGAGATCAACCCGGACGCCGACAGCCACCTGTATGGCACCTGCGGTGGGGTGAGCTGGGATGAGGAATGGCCGCGACTGGCCGAACAGCGCCACGTCAAACCGCAAAGCCTCGACCCTGAGCACCTCAAAGCCATTTGGCGAGGCGACGTTGAAGACAACTACCCGCAACTGGCGCTGATCGCCACCATGGCCCTGGCCCTTCGCGGCCTGGGTCTGGCTCGGGAAGAAGCTTTAGAGCAAGCCCGCCAATACTGGGCCGCGCGGGATCGATCGATTTAACCGATCATCAACGCCCAACCTTTGCGCTTTTTGTTCGAACCTATGGGAATAGACTCCTCTCCAACGTTTATGGGCAGAGGAGATCGAGATGGGTTTGTTAGTCGAAGGTCGCTGGCAGGACCAGTGGTATGAAAGCAAGGACGGCACCTTCCAGCGTGAACAGGCGCAACGCCGCCATTGGATCACCGCCGACGGCAGCGCCGGCCCCACGGGCGACAGCGGGTTTACCGCCGAGTCCGGGCGCTACCATTTGTATGTGTCCCTGGCCTGCCCCTGGGCCCACCGGACGCTGATCTATCGCAAGCTCAAAGGCCTGCAAGACCTGATCGATGTCTCGGTGGTCAGCTACCTGATGCTGGAAAACGGCTGGACGTTCGACAAGCGCCATGGCTCCACTGGCGACAAACTCGATCACCTGGATTTCCTGCACCAGCGCTACACCGCCGATACGCCGGACTACACCGGTCGCGTCACCGTGCCAGTGCTGTGGGACAAACGGCAACAACGCATCGTCAACAACGAATCAGCGGAAATCATCCGCATGTTCAACAGCGCCTTCGACGGCTTGACCGGGAACGACCTGGACCTCTACCCCGAGCACCTGCGCAACGACATCGATGCGTTGAACGAACGCATCTACCCGGCCGTGAACAATGGCGTGTACCGCGCCGGGTTCGCCACCACTCAAGCGGCCTACGAAGAAGCGTTCGATGGTTTGTTCGCTGAACTGGACCGCTTGGAGGCATTGCTGCAAACCCGACGCTACCTGACCGGTGAATACCTGACCGAGGCCGATATCCGCTTGTTCACCACCATCATCCGTTTTGACGCGGTGTATTTCGGTCATTTCAAATGCAACCTGCGGCGCATTGCGGATTATCCGAACCTGTCGAACTGGTTGCGGGAGTTGTATCAGTGGCCGGGAATTGCCGAGACCGTGGACTTCACCCACATCCAGCGCCACTACTACGGCAGCCACAAGACCATCAATCCCAACGGGATCGTGCCCAAAGGGCCGGAGCAGGATTTCAGGGTTGCCCATGATCGGGAGCGGTTGAGTGGGAAAGGAATTTGGCGTGGGGTTGAGGACTGATCCAGGATCTTTGTTGCTTCTGAAGGCCAATCGCGAGCAGGCTCGCTCCCACATGGGGTTGCGGGTGTTCACAGTATCTGCAAACGACACAAAAACCTGTGGGAGCGAGCCTGCTCGCGATTGGAGCGATGCGGTCTCTAGACCTGCCCCTGAGCCCCTTCAAACCACGCCAGTTTTTCGCGCAGTTGCACCACTTCCCCAACGATCACCAGCGTCGGCGCATGGACCTCATGCTCGGCAACCAACCGCGGCAAGTCCGCCAGAGTGCCGGTGAACACTCGCTGGTTGGAGGTGGTGCCTTGCTGAATCAGCGCCGCCGGTGTGTCGGCCGCGCGACCGTGCTTGATCAACTCGTCGCAGATGATCGGCAGCCCCACCAACCCCATGTAAAACACCAGGGTCTGGGCCGGGGAAACCAGGTCCGACCACGGCAGGTCGCTGGTGCCGTCCTTCAGATGGCCGGTGATGAAGCGCACCGACTGGGCATAATCGCGATGGGTCAGCGGGATCCCGGCGTAGGCTGCGCAGCCGCTGGCGGCGGTGATACCCGGAACCACCTGGAACGGGATGCCATGGGCCGCCAGCTCTTCGATTTCTTCACCGCCACGACCGAAGATGAACGGGTCACCGCCCTTCAACCGCACCACACGTTTGCCTTGCCGGGCCAGGTCGACCAATTGCTGGTTGATCTGGTCCTGGGGCACCGCGTGCTCGGAGCGACGCTTGCCGACGTAGATCCGCTCGGCATCGCGTCGGCACAGCTCAAGGATCGCCGGCGCCACCAGACGGTCGTAAAGCACTACGTCCGCCTGCTGCATCAGCCGTAAGGCGCGGAAGGTCAGCAGGTCCGGATCACCAGGGCCTGCGCCCACCAGATAGACCTCACCCGGTGCATTCGGCGCCTGGCCTGCGATCTTTTCACGCAACAGGCGCTCAGCCTCGGCGCCCTGCCCGGCCAGCTGCCGGTCAGCGATAGGCCCCTGGAACACCTCTTCCCAGAACGCCCGGCGTTGCTGCACATCCGGGAACAGCCCCTTGACCTGGCTGCGAAAACGCGCCGCCAGACCAGCCAGTTGCCCATAGGTCGAAGGAATCCAGGTTTCCAGCTTGGCCCGGATCAACCGCGCCAGCACCGGCGCATCGCCGCCACTGGACACCGCGATCACCAGCGGCGAGCGGTCGACAATCGCCGGGAAGATCACGCTGCACAGGGCCGGCGCGTCCACCACGTTGACCGGTACGCAACGCTTATGGGCGTCGGCGGAAACCCGGGCATTGAGCGGTTCGTCGTCGGTGGCGGCAATGATCAGGCCGCAACCGTCCAGGTCTGTTTCGAGATAACCACGCAGGACACATTCGCCACCGCTGCCACTGACCAACTCGAGTAGTTGCGCCTCGATATGCGGTGCGACCACCCGCAGCACTGCACCGGCATCGGCCAGCAGGCGAGACTTGCGCAAGGCAATCTCGCCGCCGCCGACCACCAGCACACGGCTGCCGCGCAGGTTGTGAAACAGTGGCAAATAGTCCATTTAACCGATGACCTCAATGCCGCCCATGTAGGGCTTCAACACGTCGGGAACCCGGATCGAACCGTCGGCCTGCTGGTAGTTTTCCAGTACCGCCACCAGGGTGCGGCCCACGGCCAGGCCGGAGCCGTTGAGGGTGTGGACCAGCTCCGGCTTGCCGGTTTCCGGGTTGCGGAAACGCGCCTGCATGCGGCGGGCCTGGAAGTCGCCACAGTTGGAGCACGAGGAGATTTCGCGGTACTTGTTCTGGCTCGGAATCCAGACTTCCAGGTCGTAAGTCTTCACCGCACTGAAACCCATGTCGCCGGTGCACAGCGCCAGGGTGCGGTACGGCAGTTCCAGCAATTGCAGGACCTTCTCGGCGTTGGCAGTCAGGCTTTCCAGCGCTTCCATGGATTTCGACGGTTCGACAATCTGGACCATCTCGACCTTGTCGAACTGGTGCTGGCGGATCATGCCGCGGGTATCACGGCCCGACGCCCCGGCTTCACTGCGAAAGCACGGTGTGTGGGCGACGAACTTGATCGGCAGTTGCTTGGCGTCGACGATCTCGCCAGCGACGATGTTGGTCAGCGACACTTCGGCGGTCGGGATCAGGTACAGGTCGGCCTCACCTTCGCGGCTGATCTTGAACAGATCTTCCTCGAACTTCGGCAGTTGGCCAGTGCCCTGCAAGGCTGGCGCCTGAACCAGGTAAGGCGTGTAGGCTTCTTCGTAACCGTGTTCGGTGACGTGCAGGTTGATCATGAACTGCGCCAGGGCGCGATGCAGACGGGCAATTGGCCCACGCAACAAAGCAAAGCGAGCGCCCGACAGCTTGGCGGCGGTTTCAAAGTCCAACCAGCCGAACTTCTCGCCCAGGGCCACGTGATCCTGAACCTGAAAATCGAAGGTTGTCGGCGTGCCCCAACGGCGCACTTCGACGTTGCCGTCTTCGTCTTCACCGACCGGAACCGATTCATGCGGCAGGTTGGGGATACCCAGCAGGATCGAATCCAGTTCGGTCTGGATCGCGTCCAGCTCGACCTTACCGGCACTCAACTCACCCGCCATGCGCTCGACATCGGCCATCAGCGGTGCGATGTCTTCGCCGCGCTGCTTGGCCTGACCGATGGATTTGGAGCGCGCGTTACGTTCAGCCTGCAGGGCTTCGGTGCGGGTCTGGACGGTCTTGCGCTGTTCTTCCAGCGCTTCGATGCGCGCGACGTCCAGGGCGAAGCCACGGGATGCCAGGCGGTCCGCTACGTCCTGAAGGTTGCTACGTAACAGTTTGGAATCGAGCATGTCGGTCTCTCGTTATCAAAGTTTGGTCAGGGACAGGCCGGCCCAGGTGGCGAGCAGCCCGCCGAATACGCTGATGGCCGCATAGCCCAGGGCCAGCAGCACCTGCCCGCTTTCCAGCAGGCGTACCGTATCCAGTGAAAAGGATGAAAAAGTCGTCAGGCCGCCAAGAAAGCCGACCAACAGCCCCGCGCGCACCTCGATGGGCACCTCGGGGCGAATCAAAAACAGACCGTATAGAACGCCGATCAGCAGACAGCCCACGATATTAACGGCCAGCGTGGCGGTATAGAAGTGCCGTGGCCAATTTGCGTTGACCCAATTGCCGGTGGCAAAGCGCAACAACGTGCCGGCGACGCCACCTGCGGAGACTGCGAGGATCAAGGGGATCAAGGTTTTCTCCGTTGCCGTGGACTCAGACGGTCCAGTTGTGCCAAGTGATTGAGTTTTTCACCGATCTTCAGTTCAAGGCCACGGGGCACCGGCTGATAGAACGACTGGGGTTCGAGTTCTTCGGGAAAATAGTCTTCGCCGGCGGCATAGGCGTCCGGTTCGTCGTGAGCGTAACGATATTCATCACCGTAGCCCAATTGCTTCATCAGTTTGGTCGGCGCGTTACGCAGGTGCAGCGGCACTTCCAGGGAACCGTGCTCGGTGGCGCTGCGCATCGCGGCCTTGAAGCCCATGTACACCGCATTGCTCTTTGGCGCGCAAGCCAGGTACGTGATGGCCTGGGCCACGGCGAGCTCGCCTTCCGGGCTGCCGAGGCGCTCCTGCACATCCCAGGCCGCCAGGCACAGGCTCAGGGCACGGGGATCGGCGTTGCCGATGTCTTCGCTGGCCATGCGCACCACTCGGCGCGCCAGGTACAACGGATCGCAACCGCCGTCGATCATCCGCGCAAACCAGTACAAGGCGGCGTCGGGGTTGGAGCCACGTATGGATTTGTGCAGCGCCGAAATCTGGTCGTAGAACGCTTCGCCGCCCTTGTCGAAGCGTCGACGGGTATCGCCCAAGAGGCTTTGCAGCAGTTCAACGCCGATCTCGCTGTTGTCTTCGGCCAGGTCCGAGGCGTTTTCCAACAGGTTGAGCAAGCGCCGACCATCGCCGTCGGCGGCAGAAAACAGGATCTGGAAGCCTTCGTCGCTGAGGCTCAACTGGCGTTTGCCCAGGCCGCGCTCCTCGGTCAGCGCCCGGTGCACCAGCTTGCGCATCGCCGCCTCGTCGAGGCTCTTGAGCACATAGACCCGCGCCCGAGACAGTAGGGCGTTATTGAGTTCGAACGAAGGGTTTTCGGTGGTCGCGCCAATGAAGATCAGCGTTCCGTCTTCGACGTAAGGCAGGAACGCGTCCTGCTGCGACTTGTTGAAACGGTGCACTTCATCGACAAACAGGATGGTGCGTTTACCGTACTGCCCGGCCTGTTGCTTGGCGACTTCCACCGCCTGGCGGATTTCCTTGACCCCGGCCAGCACCGCCGAAACCGTTTCGAAATGGGCATCCGAAACTTCTGCCAGCAGCCGTGCCAGGGTGGTCTTGCCCACGCCCGGCGGCCCCCAGAAGATCATCGAATGCAGCGCGCCCTGCTCCAGCGCTTCGCGCAGAGGCTTGCCGCGAGCGAGCACATGCTCCTGGCCGACGTACTCATCCAGGTTGGTCGCGCGCAGGCGGGCGGCCAATGGCTGGGCAATCGGGGCGCTTCGAAACAGGTCCATCACTACTTACACAACCTCCGCTGGGTCCTGGTGCCGATCCTCTCTGCCGGAGCAGATCTGTGGGAGCAAGGCTTGCCCGCGATACAGACACCTCGGTGCGTCTGGTAGACCGAGGCGATGCAATCGCGGGCAAGCCTTGCTCCCACAGGCCATTTCCCACAGGGGCTTTGTGTTTATTCCTGGATTACATCAGCACCCTTGGGGATGTCGAACTTGAACTTGGCCGCAGCGATCGGCTCGTTGGCCTTGACCCCGGTGAACAGGATATTGGTGCGCTGGCCGACACTGTCGATCAGTTGCATGTCGTTGACCAGGCCATTGCGGAATGACAGGCGCAGGCTGTCAAACAGGCTGTCCTTGGTCTTGGGCTTGAGGGTGAAGTCAATCACGCCGCCGGCCTCTTTGGAGCTGATGTCGAAACTCTGGCTGATCTTGGAAACATCGCCGGAGAGCAGCAACGCCGGGGTCTGGGTCAAGCGCTGGTCCAGGGTCTTGATGGTGACCTGCTCCAGGTCTGGGTCCCACAGGGAGACTTTCTTGCCATCGGACACCATCAGTTGTTCAGCCGGTGCATCGGTGTGCCAATAGAACAGGCCCGGACGTTGCAAGGCCATCTCACCCGCGGTCTCCTGCAACTGGGTACCACTGCCGTCGAGGGTCAGCTGGGAGAAGCGAGCGGTCAGGGTCTGGGAACGTTCCAGCAACTGGGTCAGGCGGGCCACGTCCTTTTCATCGGCGTGGGCCGACAAGGTGGTCAGGGCCAGTACGGGCAACAGCAACATGCGAATCAGGCGCATGGGAGTCCTCTTGAAGTCGTGGGAGGTCAAGCGGCGTGTCGCCAGGCCGCTCAGGTCATTAATCGCGCATCGGGCCCGGCGCCAGTACTTCGCGCGAACCGTTGGTGTTCATCGCCGTGACGACCCCGGCCATTTCCATGGCCTCGATCATGCGTGCGGCACGGTTGTAGCCGATCTTGAGCTTGCGCTGAACGGCGGAAATCGAGGCCCGGCGGCTTTCCAGGACGAACTGCACCGCTTCGTCATAGAGCGCATCGGTTTCGGCATCGTCATCGCCACCACCGCTGCTGCCCTCAAAGCCGCTGCCAGCCTCCTCGACACCGTTGAGGATGTCGTCGTTGTATTCAGGGGCGCCACGCAGCTTCCAGGCTTCAACGACCCGATGAACTTCATCGTCGGACACGAACGCACCGTGCACACGAATCGGCAGGCTGGTGCCCGGCGGCATGTAGAGCATGTCACCGTGGCCCAGCAACTGCTCGGCGCCACCCTGATCGATGATGGTCCGCGAGTCGATCTTGCTCGACACCTGGAACGCCATGCGGGTCGGAATGTTGGCCTTGATCAGGCCGGTGATCACGTCCACCGACGGCCGCTGCGTCGCGAGAATCAGGTGGATACCAGCAGCACGGGCCTTCTGGGCGATACGGGCGATCAATTCTTCGACCTTCTTGCCGACGATCATCATCATGTCGGCGAATTCGTCCACCACCACCACGATGGTCGGCAGCTTGTGCAACAGCGGCGCTTCGTCGTGGATGTTTTCGCGGTGATACAACGGGTCGGCCAACGGCGTGCCGGCCTCCTCGGCTTCCTTGACCTTGGCATTGAAGCCCGAGAGGTTGCGCACGCCCATCTTCGCCATCAGCTTGTAGCGGCGCTCCATCTCGGCGACGCTCCAGCGCAGGGCGTTGGCGGCGTCCTTCATGTCGGTCACCACCGGGCACAGCAGGTGCGGAATACCTTCATAGATCGACAGCTCGAGCATTTTCGGGTCGATCATGATCAGCTTGGCGTCTTCGGGACCTGACTTGAACAGAATCGACAGGATCATCGCGTTCACACCCACCGACTTACCGGAACCGGTGGTACCGGCCACCAGCAGGTGCGGCATTTTCGCCAGGTCAGTGATGACCGGCTTGCCGCCGATGTCGTGGCCCAGGGCCAGGGTGACCGGCGACTTGTGGTTGTCGTATTCAGGGGTGGAGAGCACTTCGGAGAAGCGTACGATCTGCCTATCTTCGTTCGGAATCTCGATGCCCACGGTGGTCTTGCCGGGAATCACTTCCACTACGCGCACGCTGGTCACGGCCAGAGAACGCGCCAGGTCCTTGGCCAGGTTGGCGATACGGCTGACCTTCACGCCGGCGGCCGGCTGGATTTCGTAACGGGTAATCACCGGACCCGGGTGGATCGAATCCACCGAAACCTCGACGCCGAACTCCTTGAGCTTGATTTCCAACAGGTGACCGACGGCCGCCAGGGATTCGGGGGAATAGTTGAGCTGTTTCTTTTCGGCCGGGTCCAGGATCGAGATCGGCGGCAAGGTGCCTTCCACTGCGCTGTCGACGAACAGCGGCGCCTGTTTCTCTTTCTGTACGCGCTTGCTCTGCTCCGGCGCCTTGGCCGGCGCCATGGTGATGACCGGCGGCACCTGTTTCTCACGCTCGGACATGTGCTTGCTCAGAGCCTGCTCACGTTCGATCAAGCGTTCCTTGACCTTGGCCTGCTCGCGCTTGTCCGTGACGGTCGGGGCCACCACGTCGTGGACGCGGTCATCCACCTCGCGCAGTTGCGCCACCAGTTGCTTGCGCTCGGTGCGCGCCGCCCACCAGCGATTCATGGCCCCCTGGATCAGCTCGATCAGGTCCAGGGTGATCTTGCCGGTGACATCCATCACCTTGAACCATGACAGATCGGTGAACACCGTCAGACCAAACAGGAACAGGGCGATGAACAGCAGCGTGCTGCCCTGGATGTTCAGGGCATTTTTGGCCAGCTCGCCAAGACTTTCCCCCAGCGCGCCGCCCGCTCCGGCCGGCAGGCCGGTGGGTGCGTGGAAATGGATGTGGGCCAGCGCGGCGCCCGACAGCACCAGGAACACCAGGCCGATCAGGCGCCAGGAAAACAGCCAGCCACTCCACTGCCAGGGCTCGTGGCGCTGACGGAAAATCTGATAGGCCTTGATCGCCAGCAAAAGCGGAAAGATGTAGGCGAAATAGCCCAGCACCATGAACAGGATGTCGGCGCTGTAGGAACCGGCCGGACCGCCGAAATTCTGCACATCGTCGATCTTGCTGTTGTGGCTCCAGCCCGGATCGTCCTTGCCATAAGTCAGCAAGGCCATCATCAGGAACAGGCACAAGGCGCCGATGGCGATCAACGCACCTTCCTTGAGCCGGTAGTGCAATTGCTGGCGCCAGAGCGGAACGACTGTTTTAGGTGCTGCGGTGGATTTCTTCAAAACGCTTCTTTTCCTGCGCCAAAGGCGCGTCCATCTGTTGAATGACTATAAAAAACTGCTCATCACGAGCAGGCAAAAAAGTGAATGTGCACAACCGGTACTACTTTTACCACTGTGACGTGCATCCAGAAAACCGCAGGTGTTGCCGAAGATTTTGATCTTTTGCCTCTCCTGCGTTCAAAACTCAAGCATTGTACGGGTTTGTCGGCCCCAAGGCATTGCCCGCACGATGGGCTACAGCATAGCCAAAATCCAGCTGTGCTGGCGTCAATTGGAGCATGCATTCTCTTTCGTGACAAAGGCTTATGAGGTGTTTTTATGAGCGAAGTGAAGCATTCACGCCTGATCATTCTCGGTTCCGGCCCCGCGGGATACAGCGCCGCTGTCTATGCCGCCCGTGCCAACCTCAAACCCGTTGTCATTACTGGCCTGCAGGCCGGTGGCCAGCTCACCACCACCGTCGAAGTCGACAACTGGCCCGGCGATGTCGAGGGCTTGACCGGTCCAGTGCTGATGGAACGCATGCAACGCCACGCCGAACGCTTCGACACGCAGATCGTCTACGACCATATCCACACCGCCAAGTTGCAACAGCGCCCTTTCCAACTCATCGGCGACAGCGGCACTTACACCTGCGACGCACTGATTATCGCGACCGGCGCTTCAGCTCAATACCTGGGCCTGGCCTCGGAGCAGACCTTCGCCGGCAGGGGCGTTTCCGCTTGCGCGACCTGCGACGGATTCTTTTATCGCAATCAGGTCGTGGCGGTGGTCGGCGGCGGCAATACGGCGGTTGAGGAGGCCTTGTACCTGTCCAACATCGCCAGCGAGGTCCACCTGATTCACCGCCGGGACAAACTGCGCGCAGAGAAAATACTGCAGGACAAGCTGTTCGAAAAAGCCAGCCACGGCAACGTGAAACTGCACTGGAACCAGAATCTGGATGAAGTGCTGGGCGACGCCAGCGGCGTGACCGGCGTGCGTCTGCGCCAGAGTGAGACTGGCCAGACCAGCACCTTGTCCCTGGCCGGTGTGTTTATCGCGATCGGCCATCAACCCAACACCGAGTTGTTCCAGGGCCAACTGACGATGCGCGACGGCTACCTGATCGTCCGCGGCGGCAGCGAGGGCAATGCCACTGCAACCGATATCGAAGGTGTGTTCGCCGCCGGCGACGTGGCCGATCACGTGTATCGACAAGCCATTACGTCGGCCGGCGCCGGTTGCATGGCCGCACTCGACGCCGAGAAGTATCTCGATGACATTCCGGTGGCTTGACGGTTAACCTTTAGGCGGGCTCTTGTCTGCGTCTGCGCACAAGAGCCGCCCTCCCCTTCTGCACGCCCGGATGACCATGCTGACTTGGCTACAACGCAACACGTTCGATTTTCCGCCACTGGCCAAAGCCCTGAGCGACCCCAACGGCTTGCTGGCCGCCGGTGGCGACCTGTCCGCCGATCGGCTGATCCGGGCCTATCGCCACGGCTGTTTCCCGTGGTTCTCCGAAGGCCAGCCGATTTTGTGGTGGTCACCGGATCCACGCACCGTACTGTTTCCCGACGAACTGCATGTATCGCGCAGCCTGGGCAAGCTTCTGCGCAAGCAACGCTATGCCGTGACGTTCGACAAGGACTTTGCCGCTGTCATCGAGGCCTGCGCCGCGCCCCGAGACTATGCTGACGGCACCTGGATCACCGAGGCCATGCAGACCGCCTATCTGGAGCTGCATCGACGCGGTTTCGCCCATTCAGTGGAGGTATGGGACCAAGGCATGTTGGTGGGTGGCCTGTATGGCCTGGCCATGGGGCAGCTGTTTTTTGGCGAATCCATGTTCAGTCGGGCCGACAACGCCTCGAAATTCGGCTTCGCCACCCTGGTCCAACATCTCAAAGCGGCCGGTTTCGTGCTGATAGACTGCCAAATGCCCACCGAACACCTGCACAGCCTGGGCGCCCGGTCGATCCCAAGGGCTGAGTTTGCCGGCTACCTCAAGGCGCATCTGGACCAGCCCAATCACGCAACCTGGGTTTGCTGAGCGACAATGGCGCTCCTGGCTTACACTTAATCCAAAGCTTACTCCCGAGGGTTGATCATGACCGAGTTGGCGCGCTTGAAGTTTTATGCCACTCAACCCCACTCTTGCAGTTACCTGCCCGAGGAGCAGGCCACGACGCTGTTCCTCGATCCTAGCCAGCCCATGGATGTGCATGTCTACGCAGACCTGTCGGAGATGGGCTTCCGTCGCAGCGGCGATCATCTCTACCGGCCCCATTGCCAACATTGCAATGCGTGCGTTCCGGCGCGCATTCCCGTGGCTCAGTTTGTACCCAATCGCCAGCAGAAGCGGATTTTCAAGCGCAACGCCGATCTTCAGGTCCGACCAGCCAAGCCGCAGTTCAGCGAAGAGTATTTCGATCTGTACCAGCGCTACATCGAGCAGCGCCACGCCGACGGCGACATGTACCCACCCAGTCGTGATCAGTTTTCGACCTTTCTGGTCCGCGACCTGCCCTTTTCCCGCTTCTATGAGTTCCGCCTCGAAGGGCGACTGGTGGCCATCGCCGTCACAGACCTGCTGCCCAACGGGCTTTCGGCGGTGTACACCTTCTACGAGCCCGACGAAGAACGGCGCAGCCTGGGGCGGTTTGCCATTCTCTGGCAGATCAACGAAGCCCGGCGCCTGAGGCTGGAAGCGGTGTACTTGGGCTACTGGATCAAAAACTGCAAAAAAATGAACTACAAGACCCAATATCGCCCCATCGAATTGCTGATTAACCAGAGATGGGTCGTCCTCAGTTAGAACCCCTTGGCTTAAACCCCCTTTTTCGGGCACAATGCACGCCGCTTTTGCCTGGCGCAGTTGCACCGGGCCATTCACTGGATACCGAGGGCTTTACTGCATGTCGAAAGAAGACAGCTTCGAAATGGAAGGCACTGTCGTCGACACCCTGCCCAACACCATGTTTCGTGTGGAGTTGGAAAATGGGCACGTCGTAACCGCGCACATCTCCGGCAAGATGCGCAAGAACTACATTCGTATTCTTACCGGTGACAAAGTGCGCGTCGAGCTGACGCCCTATGACTTGAGCAAAGGGCGCATCACTTACCGCGCTCGCTAACAAGTCAATACAAAACGCCCGGCTGATGCCGGGCGTTTTTGTTTGCCTGGGATTTGTCTCACTCTCCAGAAACACACAAATCCCTGTGGGAGCGGGCTTGCTCGCGAAGGCAGTGGGTCAGTTTGCATAGATGTTGAATGTACAACCGCATTCGCGAGCAAGCCCGCTCCCACAGGAGATCGGCGTGTTTCTGAAGTCAGCAAAAAGGCGCCTTTCGGCGCCTTTTGCTTTATTGCAGCTAACGATCAGGCCATTTCAGCCGTGGTTTCGAAGTCGAAGGTCAGCTCGCCGTCCTTGATGTCGATGTGGACCACACCGCCATGTTCGGCCAGTTCGCCAAAGAGGATTTCCTCCGCCAGCGGACGCTTGATCTTGTCCTGGATCAGGCGAGCCATCGGCCGCGCGCCCATTGTCACATCGTAACCGCCGGCCGCCAGCCAACTGCGGGCCGCATCGGTGACTTCCAGCAGCACACGCTTGTCTTCGAGCTGCGCCTGAAGTTCGGTAAGGAACTTGTCCACCACACTCTTGATGACCTCATGGCTGAGGCGACCAAACTGGATAATGGTGTCCAGGCGGTTGCGGAATTCAGGCGTGAAGCTCTTCTTGATCACTTCCATCGCATCGGACGAATGGTCCTGATGGGTGAAACCGATCGAAGCGCGAGCTGCGGTTTCGGCACCGGCGTTGGTGGTCATGATGATGATCACATTGCGGAAATCCGCCTTGCGCCCGTTGTTGTCGGTCAGCGTACCGTGATCCATGACCTGCAGCAGCAGGTTGAAGACTTCCGGATGCGCCTTCTCGATTTCATCGAGCAAGAGCACGCAATGCGGCTGCTTGGTGATGGCCTCGGTCAGCAGACCGCCCTGGTCGAAACCGACATAACCCGGAGGCGCACCAATCAGACGCGACACGGTGTGACGCTCCATGTACTCGGACATGTCGAAGCGAACCAGCTCGATCCCCATCGCCTTGGCCAATTGCCGTGCAGCCTCGGTCTTGCCGACACCGGTAGGACCTGCGAACAGGAAGGAACCCACCGGCTTGTCCGGCGACTTGAGACCGGCGCGGGACAACTTGATGGCGGTAGACAGCGAATCGATGGCCGCATCCTGACCGAACACCGTCAGCTTCAGATCGCGCTCCAGGTTACGCAGCAGCTCCTTGTCGGAACTGGTGACGTGCTTGGGCGGAATCCGCGCGATTTTCGCGACGATGTCCTCAACCTGTGGCACTTCGATGCGCTTGACGCGCTTCTCCACGGGTTGAAGGCGCTGATAGGCACCCGCCTCGTCGATCACATCAATGGCCTTGTCCGGCATGTGCCGGTCATTGATGTAACGCGAGGCCAGCTCAGCGGCGGCGCGCAGCGCCTCATCACTGTATTCGATATTGTGATGCAGCTCGAAACGCCCCTTCAGCCCACGCAGGATACCGATGGTGTCTTCCACCGAAGGCTCCGACACATCGACTTTCTGGAAACGCCGGGCCAGGGCACGGTCCTTCTCGAAAATCCCGCGAAATTCCTGGAACGTGGTCGAACCGATGCAGCGGATATCACCCGAAGACAGCAGCGGCTTGAGCAGGTTCGAGGCATCCATGACGCCACCGGACGCGGCACCGGCACCAATGATGGTGTGGATTTCGTCGATGAACAGGATCGCCTGCGGACGCTTTTTCAGCTCGCCCAGCAAGGCCTTGAAGCGCTTCTCGAAATCACCGCGGTACTTGGTGCCCGCCAGCAAGGCCCCCAGATCGAGGGAATACACCACACTGTTGGCGAGCAGGTCCGGCACCTGGTTGTCGACGATGCGCTTGGCCAGGCCTTCGGCGATCGCAGTCTTGCCCACGCCCGCCTCGCCCACCAACAGCGGATTGTTCTTGCGGCGTCGGGCCAGGATCTGCGCGACCCGTTCGACTTCCGCCTCGCGTCCGACCAGTGGATCGATACGCCCCTGGCGCGCCAGTTCATTCAGATTGCTGGCATAGGCGTCCAGCGGATTGCCTGAAGAAGAAGACTCACCGCCCTCGTCATCCTGCATATCCTGTTCACCTTCGGAGTGATCGCCGTGCCCAGGCACCTTGGAAATGCCATGGGCGATGTAATTGACGACATCGATGCGCGCAACACTCTGCTGCTTGAGCAGGAAAACTGCCTGGCTTTCCTGTTCGCTGAAGATGGCGACCAGGACGTTGGCGCCGGTCACTTCACGCTTACCCGAGCTCTGTACATGGAAGACAGCACGCTGCAGGACACGCTGGAAGCCCAGGGTTGGCTGGGTTTCACGATCCTCGTCATGAACGGGGATCAATGGCGTGGTGGAGTCGATGAACTCCTGCAAATCATGCTTGAGTTTATCGAGGTTTGCGCCACAGGCACGCAAAACGGTGGCGGCAGCCTCGTTATCCAATAGGGCCAGCAGCAGGTGCTCGACGGTCATGAATTCATGACGCTTCGAACGAGCCTCCTTGAAGGCAAGATTGAGGGTGACTTCGAGCTCGCGGTTTAACATAGCTTCACCTCATACCCAAGTGGTCGGCGTTAACCGTCCTTCTCGATTTCACAGAGTAGCGGATGCTGGCTTTCCCGGGCGTACTGGTTGACCTGCATGGCCTTCGTCTCGGCGATGTCGCGGGTAAACACTCCACATACTGCCCGTCCCTCTGTATGGACGGCCAGCATGACCTTGGTCGCCAGCTCGCGATTCAGGTTAAAAAACACCTCGAGCACTTCGACGACGAAATCCATCGGTGTGTAGTCATCGTTGAACAAAACCACCTTGTACATCGGTGGCGCCTGTAATGCAGGCTTTGCTTCCTGAACAGCAATGCCTGCGGAATCGTCGTCATGTAGATCCGGGCGATCCTGATTGAATGTTAGTCGAATCTGGCTGATTGCATGCATGGAAAGAAAGGTTCGTTTAGTTGGCAAATACAGTGATGGGGGCGCTTGCAGGCGATTTCAACCACGACCGCCGGGTCGCCTTGACTATCGGGAAAACGGTGTTACAACCAATAGAGCCCATCGTGGGTTAAAAAGGTCCGTGGAATCGATCCTGTTTTCCAAGATTAGACTGCGGATGGACTGGATGATACTCCACTGACGGAGTGTGTTGCAGAGGGATATGGCCTATGTCGGTCGTCAAGATGAGTGGCAAAGTCAAATGGTTCAATAACGCCAAGGGCTACGGTTTCATTATTGCCAACGGCAGGGATGAAGACCTTTTCGCCCATTACTCGGCGATTCAGATGGATGGCTATAAAACCCTGAGAGCCGGACAACGCGTCACATTCGAAGTTATCCAGGGGCCCAAGGGCCTGCACGCGGTCAATATTGCGGCGGACACCGTTGAAGATACCCCTTGCGCCACCCCTGTCAATGTCATGACCACTGAAGTCCATTGATCGGCACAAGCCTCCCCCGACACCAAAAATGCCCGACTCGATCACTCGAGCCGGGCATTTTTTTGCTGGCTGGCGATCCGCTTACATGTGCGAAATCAGTGCATCACCGAAGGCCGAGGAAGACAACAGCGTAGCGCCGTCCATCAGACGTTCGAAGTCATAGGTCACGGTCTTGGCCGAAATCGCGCCGTTGGTGCCCTTGATGATCAGGTCGGCCGCTTCGGTCCAACCCATGTGCCGCAGCATCATTTCCGCCGACAGAATCAGCGAGCCCGGGTTGACCTGGTCCTTGCCGGCATACTTGGGTGCGGTGCCGTGAGTGGCTTCGAACATCGCCACGGTGTCGGACAGGTTGGCGCCCGGTGCAATGCCAATCCCCCCCACTTCCGCCGCCAGGGCGTCGGAGAGGTAGTCACCGTTGAGGTTCAGGGTCGCGATCACGTCATATTCGGCCGGGCGCAGCAGGATTTGCTGGAGCATGGCATCGGCGATGGCGTCCTTGACGATGACGTTCTTGCCGGTTTTCGGGTTCTTGAACTGCATCCACGGACCGCCGTCGAGCAACGTCGCGCCGAACTCCTCGGCCGCCACTTCGTAGGCCCACTCCTTGAAGGCACCTTCGGTGAACTTCATGATGTTGCCTTTATGCACAATGGTCAGCGAATCGCGGTCGTTGTCCACTACATATTGCAAGGCCTTGCGGGCCAGACGCTGGGTGCCCTGCTTGGAAACCGGCTTGACGCCGATGCCGCAGTTCTCGTCGAAACGGATCTTGGTCACGCCCATTTCTTCTTTCAGGAACTTGATGACCTTGGTGGCTTCGGCCGAACCGGCTTTCCACTCGATGCCGGCATAGATGTCTTCGGAGTTCTCACGGAAGATCGTCATGTCCACGTCGCCAGGCTTCTTGACCGGGCTTGGCACGCCTTCGAACCAGCGCACCGGACGCAGGCAGACATACAAATCGAGCTGCTGGCGCAGGGCTACGTTCAGCGAGCGAATACCACCACCGACCGGCGTGGTCAGCGGGCCCTTGATGGAAACCACGTAGTCTTTGACCGCGTCCAGGGTTTCCTGGGGCAGCCAGGTGTCCTGGTCGTAAACCTGGGTTGCTTTCTCACCGGCGTAGACCTCCATCCAGGAAATCTTGCGCTTGCCGCCATAGGCCTTCTGAACCGCAGCGTCCACCACCTTGATCATGACCGGACTGATATCGACGCCAATGCCGTCGCCTTCAATGAAGGGGATGATCGGGTTGTCGGGAACATTAAGAGAATGGTCTGCATTGACGGTGATTTTGTCACCGACGGCTGGAACCTGAATCTTTTGATACCCCATGCTGAACTCCATTGCTTGGATTGAACATCTGGCTGCGTTCGAGCGTACCCCAGTTGAATCGGCGCGCAAACCCTACGTTAGGCTCATCCGGGGGAATAGCTTGCAGTTAGCGGTGTACAACCCTGAAAACCAAGGGAAAAGCGCCAAACATGAGCATAGTCCGCTCCTTGGGTACTGCGACGTTTAGACCAATGGACGTGTACGGAAGTCTATGAACCATCGGCAGATTGCCAGCTACCTATGTATAATGCCGCCGCTGACCACAGGGTCACGCTGGCTGAGTGCTCTATCACAGGACTTTCCGCCAGTTTAAAAGCCGGACCGTTACCGCGGCCCAACCGCTTGACGCTCGACTGATGCACCCAACATCACCGCGAAGAAACCTCGACATTCGGCTCACGGATGACTTTTGAACGAACGCGCTTACCCGGCGCTCCTCGAGTTTCTGCGCATGCTTTAGCAAAGAAGAGAGTTAATCCGAATATGCCCACCCGCTCGAAGATCATCTACACCTTCACCGACGAAGCTCCCGCCCTCGCCACCTATTCGCTGCTGCCGATCGTCGAAGCCTTTACCGCCTCGGCCGACATCGCCGTGGAAACCCGCGATATCTCCCTTGCAGGGCGCATCCTGGCCAGCTTCCCCGAGCAACTGGGTGACAAAGCCGTCGCCGACCACCTCGCCGAACTGGGCGACCTGGCCGTGACGCCTGAAGCCAACATCATCAAGCTGCCGAACATCAGCGCCTCGGTGCCGCAACTGCAGGCCGCGATCAAGGAATTGCAGGCCCAGGGCTACGCACTGCCGGATTACCCGGAAACCGTGACCAGCGACGCCGAGAAAGACGCACGCGCCCGTTACGACAAGGTCAAGGGCAGCGCCGTGAACCCGGTCCTGCGTGAAGGCAACTCCGACCGCCGCGCTCCGCTGTCGGTCAAGAACTACGCGCGTAAGCACCCGCACAAAATGGGCGCCTGGGCAGCCGACTCCAAATCTCACGTGGCCCACATGAGCACTGGTGATTTCTACGGCAGCGAAAAAGCCGCCCTGATCGACGCCGCCGGCAGCGTGAAAATCGAGCTGATCGCTCAGGACGGCACTGCCACTGTCCTGAAGGAAAAAACCACCGTACAAGCCGGTGAGATCCTCGACTGCGCCGTGATGAGCAAGAACGCCCTGCGCGACTTCATCGCCGCTGAAATCGAAGACGCCAAGCAAAAAGGCGTGCTGCTGTCGGTCCACCTCAAGGCCACCATGATGAAGGTTTCCGACCCGATCATGTTTGGTCAGATCGTGGCCGAGTTCTACAAAGACGCCCTGGCCAAGCACGCACAAGTGCTGGAGCAGATCGGCTTCAACCTGAACAACGGCATCGGCGACCTGTACGCCCGCATCAAGGCCTTACCGGCCGAGCAGCAGGCGCAGATCGAAGCCGACATCCAGGCGGTCTACGCGGCGCGCCCATCGCTGGCGATGGTCAACTCCGATAAAGGCATCACCAACCTGCACGTGCCGAGCGACGTCATCGTCGACGCCTCGATGCCGGCCATGATCCGTGACTCCGGCAAGATGTGGGGCACCGACGGCCAGTTGCACGACACCAAGGCGGTGATCCCGGATCGCTGCTACGCCACCATCTACCAGGCGGTGATCGAAGACTGCAAGCAACACGGCGCTTTCGATCCGACCACCATGGGCAGCGTGCCGAACGTCGGCCTGATGGCCAAGAAAGCCGAAGAGTACGGCTCCCACGACAAGACCTTCCAGATCAAGGCCGACGGCGTGGTCCGTGTTTCGGACAACACCGGTCGCACCCTGCTGGAGCAGAACGTCGAGGCGGGTGACATCTTCCGCATGTGCCAGACCAAGGACGCGCCAATCCAGGACTGGGTCAAGCTGGCCGTCAACCGTGCCCGCGCCAGCGCCACTCCAGCGATTTTCTGGCTGGACCCGATGCGCGCCCACGACGGCGTGGTGATCGAAAAAGTCCAGGCTTACCTGAAGGACTACGACACCGCCGGCCTGGACATCCGCATCATGTCGCCGGTCGACGCGATGAAGTTCACCCTGGCCCGTACCCGCGAAGGCAAGGACACCATTTCGGTGACCGGCAACGTGTTGCGCGACTACCTGACCGACCTGTTCCCGATCATGGAACTGGGCACCAGTGCCAAGATGCTGTCGATCGTGCCGCTGATGAACGGCGGTGGCCTGTTCGAAACCGGCGCCGGCGGCTCGGCACCCAAGCACGTTCAGCAGTTGCTGGAAGAAAACTTCCTGCGCTGGGATTCCCTGGGCGAGTTCCTGGCCCTGGCCGCGTCCCTTGAACACCTGGGCGTGACCTACAACAACCCTAAAGCCCTGGTGCTGGCCAAGACCCTGGACCAGGCCACCGGTGAGTTCCTGGACCGCAACAAGTCGCCTTCGCGCAAGGTCGGCGGCATCGACAACCGTGGCAGCCACTTCTACCTGACCCTGTTCTGGGCCCAGGCATTGGCCGCTCAAAACGACGACGCAGCCCTCAAGGCCCAGTTCACCGCCCTGGCCAAGACGCTGACCGACAACGAAGAAACAATCGTTGCCGAACTCAATGCCGTCCAAGGCAAACCGGTGGACATCGGCGGTTACTACTTCGCCAACCCGGAGCTGACCAGCAAGGCCATGCGCCCAAGCAACACCTTCAACGCGGCGATTGCTGCGCTGGTGTAAGGTTGTAAGGGAACACCACAAACCCCGGCCCTGATGCCGGGGTTTGTGTTTTCAGACACAACACATTCCCCTTGTGGGAGCGGGCTTGCTCGCGAAGGCAATTTATCATTCAACATCTGCATTGACTGACACACCGCTTTCGCGAGCAAGCCCGCTCCCACAGGATCTGTGTTCAAACAGTTATATAGAGGCATCGCTATGGACTGGAAACCCCACATCACCGTCGCCACCATCGTCGAAGACAACGGCCGTTTCCTGATGGTGGAAGAATCCAAGGGCGGACGGGCGGTGCTTAACCAGCCTGCAGGCCACCTGGACCCGAACGAAACCCTGATCGAAGCCGCCGTGCGCGAAACCCTGGAAGAAACCGGCTGGGACGTCGAGCCCACCGCCGTGGTAGGCATTTATCTGTACACCGCCCCCAGCAACGGCGTGACCTACCAACGCGTCTGTTTCGCCGCCAAGGCCCTGGAACACCACCCCGAGTATCAATTGGACGACGGCATCCTCGGCGCCAAGTGGCTGACCCGCAACGAGTTGCTCGAACAACGTGAACACTGGCGTAGCGAGCTGATCATCCGTTGCATCGACGATTATCTGGCCGGTCATCGCCACAGTCTGACGCTGATCCGTCCTTCTCTTTAGCCTTGCGCGTCCGGGCCTGATAGAATCGCGTCCTTTTTCAAGACACTCATTGAACTGCTATGCGTGATCCAGCCCCTTCTGACACCACCAACAAGCGCGTCATTGTCGGCATGTCCGGCGGCGTGGACTCTTCCGTTTCCGCCCTTCTGCTGATCGAGCAGGGTTATGAGGTGGAAGGCCTGTTCATGAAGAACTGGGAAGAAGACGACGGAACCGAATACTGCACCGCCATGGACGACCTAGCGGACGCCCAGGCCGTCTGCGACAGGATCGGCATCAAGCTGCACACCGCCAACTTCGCCGCCGAATACTGGGACAACGTGTTCGAGCACTTCCTGGCCGAATACAAGGCCGGTCGTACGCCGAACCCAGACATCCTCTGCAACCGCGAAATCAAGTTCAAGGCGTTCCTCGACTACGCCATGATGCTCGGCGCCGACCTGATCGCCACCGGTCACTATGTGCGCCGCCGCGACATCGATGGCCGCACCGAGCTGCTCAAGGGCCTGGACCCGAACAAGGATCAGAGCTACTTCCTGCACGCCGTCGGCGGCGAGCAGATCGCCAAGACCCTGTTCCCGGTGGGCGAGCTGGAAAAGCCGCAAGTGCGCGCGATCGCCGAAAAACACGCCCTGGCCACCGCCAAGAAGAAAGACTCCACCGGCATCTGCTTTATTGGTGAAAGGCGTTTCAGCGATTTCCTCAAGCAGTACCTGCCGGCCCAGCCAGGCGAAATCAAAACCACCGAAGGCGAAGTCATCGGCCGCCACCATGGCCTGATGTACCACACCATCGGCCAGCGCCAGGGCCTGGGCATCGGCGGGCTCAAGGACGCCGGTGAAGAGCCGTGGTACGTGCTGGTCAAGGACCTGGAGCACAACGAGCTGATCGTCGGCCAGGGCAACGACCACCCATGGTTGTTCTCCCGCGCCCTGCTCGCCTCCGACATTTATTGGGTCAACCCGATCGACCTCAGTCAACCGCGCCGTCTGACGGCCAAGGTTCGCTACCGCCAGAGTGATCAACCCTGCATGCTGGAGAAAACCGCCACGGGCTATCGCGCAACATTCGATGACCCGCAACGAGCCGTCACACCCGGCCAGTCCGTGGTGTTCTACGACGGGGAAATCTGCCTGGGCGGCGGCGTGATCGAAGTCGCAGAGCCCTGGAGCAGCAAGGCATGAGCCCGACCCAGGAGCAACTGACGGCATTGGGCGGTGTATTTCTTGCCGCCGTGCTGGTGGACCGGATCGCCAAGACCGGCCAAGCCACCGAAGCGGGCCTGAGCTGCATGCTCGGCAGCCTGCTGATTCGTGATCCCAAGGACACACTTGAAGTCTATGGCGGCGACGACCTGAACCTGCGCGAGGGTTATCGCGCACTGATCGGCGCCCTGGAGCGCGACCCCAGCACCCTGCAACGCGAGCCGCTGCGCTACGCCCTGTCGATGCTGGGCCTCGAACGTCAATTGGCCAAGCGCGACGACCTGCTGGACACCATCGGCAATCGCCTGCCGCAGATTCAGTCCCAGGTTGAACACTTCGGTCCCGCCCACGAAAACGTCATCGCCGCTTGCGGTGCGCTGTACCAGGACACCCTGAGCACCTTGCGCCAGCGTATCCAGGTACACGGCGACATGCGCAATCTGCAACAACCGAGCAATGCCTCGAAGATCCGCGCCCTGTTGCTGGCCGGAATTCGCTCGGCGCGGCTGTGGCGGCAGTTGGGTGGTCATCGCTGGCAACTGGTGATCAGCCGACGCAAATTGCTGAAAGAGCTTTACCCGTTGATGCGCAACGAATAAGTCGCATCGACCCGTTTTTTTGTGGCGAGGGAGCTTGCTGCCGCTGGACTTGTAGGAGCTGCCGAAGGCTGCGATCTTTTGACCTTTCGCTTGGGATTCAAGCGCCTGGAGAGATCGCAGCCTCGTTGCACTCGACAGCTCCTACGGCCCAGCGGCAGCAAGCTCCCTCGCCACAAGTAATAAATAGTGTCCCATTACGCGTAATACGCCGGTCAGTTGGCGACGGACCGGCGATTGTTTTCATGTATGATACGCGCCCCATTTCGTTGCCCGACTGTCCGAGAACACCCCATGCAGCTTTCTTCGCTCACTGCGGTTTCCCCTGTTGACGGCCGCTACGCCGGCAAAACCCAGGCCCTGCGCCCGATTTTCAGCGAGTACGGCCTGATCCGTGCCCGCGTCCTGGTTGAAGTGCGCTGGCTCCAGCGCCTTGCCGCTCACCCTGCCATCGGCGAAGTCCCGGCGTTTTCCGCGCAAGCCAACGCGGCGCTCAATGCCCTGGCTGAAAACTTTGTGCTGGAGCACGCCGAGCGCGTCAAAGAGATCGAGCGCACCACCAACCACGACGTCAAAGCCATCGAATACCTGCTCAAGGAGCAGGCGGCCAAGCTGCCGGAGCTGGCCAACGTCAGCGAATTCATCCACTTTGCCTGCACCAGCGAGGACATCAACAACCTGTCCCACGCCCTGATGCTGCGCGAAGGCCGTGATGAAGTGATGCTGCCGCTGATGCGCCAGACCGCCCAGGCCATCCGCGAGCTGGCAATCCGCTTCGCCGACGTGCCGATGCTGTCGCGCACCCACGGTCAGCCGGCCTCGCCGACCACCCTGGGCAAAGAGCTGGCGAACGTGGTGTACCGTCTGGAGCGCCAGATCGCCCAAGTCGCCGCTGTGCCACTGCTGGGCAAGATCAACGGCGCCGTGGGCAACTACAACGCGCACCTGTCGGCCTACCCGGACATCGACTGGGAAGCCAACGCCCGCGCCTTCATCGAAGACGAGCTGGGCCTGAGCTTCAACCCGTACACCACCCAGATCGAGCCGCACGACTACATCGCCGAGCTGTTCGACGCGATCGCGCGCTTCAACACCATCCTGATCGACTTCGACCGTGATATCTGGGGCTACATCTCCCTGGGTTACTTCAAGCAACGCACCATCGCCGGCGAAATCGGTTCCTCAACCATGCCGCACAAGGTCAACCCGATCGACTTCGAAAACTCCGAAGGCAATCTGGGCATCGCCAACGCGCTGTTCCAGCACCTGGCGAGCAAGCTGCCGATTTCCCGCTGGCAGCGCGACCTGACCGACTCCACCGTACTGCGCAACCTGGGCGTCGGTTTTGCCCACAGCGTCATTGCCTATGAAGCCAGCCTCAAGGGCATCAGCAAGCTGGAACTGAACGAGCAGAAGATCGCTGCCGACCTGGACGCCTGCTGGGAAGTCCTGGCCGAGCCGATCCAGACCGTGATGCGTCGCTACAACATCGAAAACCCGTATGAAAAGCTCAAAGAACTGACCCGTGGCAAGGGCATCAGCCCTGAAGCG
Organism: Pseudomonas sp. NFACC45; assembly: GCF_900113505.1. NCBI lineage: Bacteria > Pseudomonadati > Pseudomonadota > Gammaproteobacteria > Pseudomonadales > Pseudomonadaceae > Pseudomonas > Pseudomonas sp. NFACC45. The sequence continues at coordinate 104,570 of NZ_FOPO01000005.1, read as the reverse complement.
TTGCAGACTTTCATTGATGGCCTGGACATGCCTGCCGAGGCCCGCGCCGAGCTGAAAAAGCTCACGCCGGCCAACTACATCGGCAACGCAGCGGCACAAGCCAAGCGCATCTGATCCACCGTTTTGCCCTGAGACGCCCGGCCGCGCCGGGCGTTTTTATTCGCGTCTGAAAAGTATATTTTTTCAATAGGTTACAAATGAATCCTGATATTCCTCTGCAACTCTTGGGCGGCATCACGGCACGGGAGTTCCTGCGCGACTACTGGCAGAAAAAACCACTGCTGATCCGCCAGGCGATTCCAGACTTCCAAAGCCCGATCGATGCCGACGAACTGGCCGGCCTGGCCCTGGAAGAAGAAGTCGAATCGCGCCTGGTCATCGAGCACGGCGAACGTCCCTGGGAATTGCGTCGCGGCCCGTTTGCCGAAGACGAATTCAGCAAACTGCCGGAGCGCGAGTGGACCCTGCTGGTGCAGGCGGTCGATCAGTTCGTACCCGAAGTCAGTGAACTGCTGGAAAACTTCCGCTTCCTGCCAAGCTGGCGCATCGACGATGTGATGATCAGCTTCGCCGCCCCGGGTGGCAGCGTCGGCCCGCATTTCGACAATTACGATGTATTCCTGCTGCAGGGCCATGGCCAGCGCAACTGGAAAATCGGCCAAATGTGCGACTCTGAGAGCCCGCTGCTGCAACACGCCGACCTGCGCATCCTCGCCGACTTCGAGGCCACCGACGAGTGGACCCTGGAACCGGGCGACATGCTTTACCTGCCGCCACGCCTGGCCCACTGCGGCGTGGCCGTGGATGACTGCATGACCTACTCGGTAGGCTTCCGGGCGCCGAGCGCCGCCGAAGTGCTGACCCACTTCACCGACTTCCTCAGCCAGTTCCTGCCGGACGAAGAACGCTACACCGACGCCGATGCGCGCCCGGTGGCCGACCCGCACCAGATCCAGCACGACGCCCTCGATCGCCTCAAGGGCCTGCTGGCCGAGCACATGAGCGACGAGCGTCTGCTGCTGACCTGGTTCGGCCAGTTCATGACCGAGCCGCGCTACCCGGAACTGGTGGTAGGCCCGGAATTGGAAGAAGACGACCTGCTGGCCGGCCTGGAACAGGGCGCCGTGATCATCCGCAACCCTAGCGCCCGCCTGGCCTGGTCGGAAGTCGATGACGACCTGTTGTTGTTTGCCAGCGGCCAGAGCCGTTATCTGCCGGGCAAGCTGCGCGACCTGTTGAAAATGATCTGCGCCGCCGACGCCCTGCACAGCGAAAACCTCGGCCCGTGGCTGGCGGACGAAGACGGTCGCGGCCTGATCTGCGAACTGGTCAAGCAAGGCAGCCTGGGGTTCGCTGATGAATAAAATTCACGTTCGTGTCGCAGACTGGCAAAAGGATAACGCCGAGATCCGGCGCATTCGTGAGACTGTGTTCATTGCCGAGCAATCCGTCCCGCCTGAACTGGAATGGGACGCCGATGACCAGAGCGCGGTGCATTTCCTGGCGTTTGAAGGCGACTTCCCCATCGGCACCGCTCGCCTGTTGACTGACGGCCATATCGGTCGCGTCTCGGTCCTCAAGGACTGGCGCGGCCTGAAGGTGGGTGACGCGCTGATGCACGCCGTGATCGCCGAAGCCGAGAAGCGCGGGCTCAAGCAACAGATGCTCAGCGCCCAGGTGCATGCCACGCCGTTCTACGAGCGACTGGGTTTTGCCGTGGTCAGCGAGGAGTTCCTGGAAGCCGGGATTCCTCATGTGGACATGGTGCGGCACTCGGCCTGACACCGTGGCGCGGGAGTTCGATCCCGCCAGGTGTAGGAGCTGGCGAAGCCTGCGATCTTTTGATTTTGCTCTTTTGCTTCAAACTCAATTGGCAATGGAAAGATCGCAGCCTCGTTGCACTCGTCAGCTCCTACAGGGTGGACCCCAGCGGGGATAAATCCCCTCGCCACAAGAGCATCATGCAACACCCCAAAACGCCCCGCCATCCACCGATGCCGGGGCGTTTTGCCGTCTACCATTCAACTTGCCCCATCCGGGGCCGACAAACTGGCAATATCAAGCCTTTGTCTCGCGGAGAAATGGACATGTCCTTACGCACCTTGCTCGCCACCCTGCTGCTCGGCTGCAGCCTGTCGGTGATGGCCGCCACTGAAATCGTCCCACTGAATTACCGGACCAGCGCCGACCTGTTACCGGTGGCGCAGAATTTCATCGGCAAGGACGGCCAGGTCAGCGCCTATGGCAACCAACTGATCGTCAATGCCGAGCCTGGGAAAATCGAGGAGCTCAAGGCATTTCTCGCCCAACTGGACACCGCCCCCAAGCGCCTACTGATCACGGTCGACACCAACGAAAACAACTTGCAGGGCGACCAGGGCTATTCGATCAACGGCGCCGCGCCCAGCCAGACCCGCATCATCAACCGCAGCACTGCCAGCCGCGAAGGCGGCGTGCAGCAGGTACAAGCGAGCGAAGGTCAGCCGGCGCTGATTCAGGTTGGCCAGAGCGTGCCGTTCACCAGCAGCCAAACCGACACCTACGGCCGCCTGCAAAGCCAGACCGAATACCGCAACGTCACCCAGGGCTTTTATGTCACGGCCAGCGTCACCGGCGAGACCGTTCATCTGAACATCAGTACCAACCGTGACCGCATGAGCCAGGAGCGTCCCGATGTAGTGAACGTTCAAAGTACCGACACAACGGTCAGCGGTCGCTTGGGTGAATGGATCACCCTGGCCGGCGTCAATCGCCAGACCCAGGCCGATAAACAGGGGCTGAGCCGCAGCTACTCGACCCAAGGCCGGGACGACATGATTCTGCGGGTTAAGGTGGATACCCTGAACTGAAGCACCAAAAACTGACTGATGAGTCGTATTAGACCAAAGATGTAGTGCCACAAAAAAAGCACTACAAAACGTTTGACGAGCCAAAAAACCGAAGGCATGATGGCCTCGCTCCCGCTAATCAGGGGCCCTGGCAAGGGCCTTCGGGTCGACGCTTGCAACTACCCTGCGAGCCGATTCGTGTCTGTACCGCCCACAAGGTGTGTTTGACGAGGTTGCGACTGGAACGAAGTTGTCCCGAGGGACGGAAGCGTAACTAGGTAACCCGGCATCACTCTGAGTTCGTATAAAGGCCCACGACGCCCGAATGCGCCCGCAGTTCGCCTCTACCTGCTCACTTTCCCCTCGAGCCCATCGTTCATCCCGTCGCCTCCCCGCCTGAACCGACTTGACCGTCCAACCCCTGGTCGGCAGGAGCAGGAATTTTCCACCCCAGACCTATGCGACGAGGTTTATCTCCATGGCACTGACACGCGAACAGCAAATTGCAGCCCTTGAAAAAGATTGGGCTGAAAACCCGCGCTGGAAAGGCGTGAAGCGCAATTACTCCGCTGCTGACGTCGTCCGTCTGCGTGGCTCGGTTCAACCTGAGCACACTTTTGCGAAAATGGGCGCCGAGAAACTGTGGAACCTGGTCACCCAGGGCGCCAAGCCAGCCTTCCGTCCCGAGAAAGATTTCGTCAACTGCATGGGCGCCCTGACCGGCGGCCAGGCTGTACAGCAAGTCAAGGCCGGTATCCAGGCGATCTACCTGTCGGGCTGGCAAGTGGCTGCGGACAACAACTCCGCCGAGTCGATGTACCCGGACCAGTCGCTGTACCCGGTGGATTCGGTTCCCACCGTGGTCAAACGCATCAACAACTCGTTCCGTCGTGCCGACCAGATCCAGTGGAAAGCCGGCAAGAACCCAGGCGACGAAGGCTACATCGACTACTTCGCGCCAATCGTGGCCGACGCTGAAGCCGGTTTCGGCGGCGTACTGAACGCCTATGAGCTGATGAAGAGCATGATCGAAGCAGGCGCCGCCGGCGTTCACTTCGAAGACCAACTGGCTTCGGTGAAGAAATGCGGCCACATGGGCGGCAAAGTATTGGTGCCGACCCAGGAAGCCGTGCAGAAGCTCACCGCTGCCCGCCTGGCCGCCGACGTTGCCGGCGTACCGACCATCATCCTGGCCCGTACCGACGCCAACGCCGCTGACCTGCTGACTTCCGACTGCGACCCGTACGACCAGCCGTTCGTGACCGGCACCCGCACCCAGGAAGGCTTCTACAAGGTGCGCGCCGGTCTCGACCAGGCGATCGCCCGTGGTCTGGCCTACGCGCCGTACGCCGACCTGATCTGGTGCGAAACCGCCAAACCAGACCTGGACGAGGCGCGTCGCTTCGCCGAAGCGATCAAGAAGGAATACCCGGACCAACTGCTGTCGTACAACTGCTCGCCTTCCTTCAACTGGAAGAAAAACCTGGACGACGCGACCATCGCCAAGTTCCAGCGCGAACTGTCCGCCATGGGCTACAAGCACCAGTTCATCACCCTGGCCGGCATTCACAACATGTGGCACAGCATGTTCAACCTGGCGCACGACTACGCCCGCAACGACATGACCGCCTACGTGAAGCTGCAAGAGCAGGAGTTCGCTGACGCCGCCAAGGGCTACACCTTCGTGGCTCACCAGCAGGAAGTGGGCACCGGCTACTTCGACGACATGACCACCGTGATCCAGGGCGGCACCTCCTCGGTCACCGCGCTGACCGGCTCCACCGAAGAAGAGCAGTTTCACTGATCCTCGGCTTGCCTTGAGTCAACGGCCCTTGCGGACCGAATAAAAGCTAACCGCAAAGCCGACGTTCTGCAGCCCCGACTGGTTCGGGGCTTTTTTTTGCCTGCGTTTTTCTTACGTTTTTTACACTTTGAAGTGGCTGACCAACTGCTGCAACTGGTTACCCAGCCGCGCCAGTTCGATGCTTGAGGCCGCGGTTTCTTCGCTGGCTGAGGCGGTCTGTTCGGATACATCGCGCACGCTCAGAACACTGCGGCTGATTTCCTCCGCCACTGAGCTTTGTTGCACCGCGGCGGCGGCAATCTGCTGGTTCATGGCCTGGATACCAGAAACTGCCTGAGTGATGTTGCCCAGGGAGATGCCGGCCTTGCCGGCCAATTCCACGCTGCTGTCGGTCAGTTCGCGGCTGTTTCGCATGATACTCGACACCTGACGCGTGCCGTCCTGCAAGCCCGCCACCAGGCTCTCAATCTCTTCGGTGGAATGCTGGGTACGCTGGGCCAGCCCACGCACTTCGTCGGCGACCACGGCAAAACCGCGCCCGGCGTCACCCGCGCGAGCGGCCTCAATGGCGGCGTTGAGGGCCAACAAGTTGGTCTGCTCAGCCACCGCTCTGATCACGTCCATGATCTTGCCGATGCGCGCGCTTTCCTGTTCCAACTCATCCATGGCGTCGACTGAGCGCCCGACTTCGCTGGCCAAGCGCTCGATCTGAACGATGGCTTGCGCAACAACCTGGTCGCCAATACGGGCCTGTGCATCGGCCTCTGATGCGGCTGCGCAAGCTTGTTCGGCATTACGCGCGACCTCATGCACGGTAACCGACATTTCGTGCATGGCGGTCGCCACCTGATCGGTCTCGGTCTTCTGACTATTGACCCCGGCGCTGGTCTGCTCGGTGACGGCCGATAATTCTTCGGCGGCGCTGGCGATTTGGGTGACGCCATCGCGGATGCCACCGATCAGGTCGCGCAAGGTGGTGCCCATGCGCTGAATACCTTGCTGCAAGACACCCAGCTCATCACGACGAGTCACGATCATGTGTTGCGTGAGGTCGCCTGCCGCAATGCGATCGACCACAGCCAATGTGTCCTGCAACGGCCGCGTAATCTGGCGAGTGATGAGCATGGCAGCAAGAATTCCCAACAGCATCGCCAATGCAGTACAGCTCAACTGCAAGATACGGGACTGGGCGCTGTCTTCGTCACGGGAGGCCAGTTGGCTGGCATACATTTCGTCAGACAGGCGGGTGATGGTTTCCCCCAAATCAAGGGTGTCCTGCACAGCCTTGCCCATGGCCTGATTACTGGTCGTGAAGTTCTGCACCGAACGACGGTAAGCAATCAGCGCAGTTTCCAGTTGCTTGAAGGTGTCGGCATAGGTCGGGCCGAAAGCGCTGTTGAGCGCTTCGATGGTCTTGAACGCATTTTCGAGCTGGCGGGTGGCGGCTTGTTCTGTGGTGCTGTTGGGGTTGCCGGTATAACCACGCACTTCATAACGCACCAGCGCTACATCCTCTTTAGCTTTGAGGATGAGCTTATAAAGGTCAAAACGGCGCTCATCCGAGGCAGGCATTGCTTCTACGTCATTGATGACCTTGGCAATCAGCGCGGCGCCCTTGACCGCATTGACGCCCATCTCCTTGCGCATGGCTGCGTCATTGCGATACGCCTCACGCATCGTATTCAGTGCCACTTGATACTGCGTGCTGGCCTGCTCGATCAGGGCAAGTTTCTTCAGGTTTTCAGGTTTTCTCAGCTCTTTTGCGAGGCTTTTCTGCTGGGCGACAAACTGCTCCAGCGACGCCTGGATCAATGCACCCTTTTGTTCATCCCCTCGGTCCAACTGGTACTGCAAGCGAGCCCTGCGCAGGTGATCAAGACGGTTGCCAAGCTCGGTAATGCTGGTCATTCGATCAGTACGCTCGATCATCTTTCCCAGGCTGAACCAGCCGGTCGCGGCGAGAATAGCGGTCAGAAGCAGCACAACAGCAAAGCCCAAAGCCAGCTTGAGCATAACGCTCATATTCGCGATCCGAGAGTTCATGACATTCCTTGGGTATCAGCCGCGAACGATGGAAACTGACACGGCTATCTAAGAAGGGGGCGAAAATCTAACCAGTATTGATATAGATGATTAGATGAATGAAGCGTAAAGATAGCCATTTGATATCATCTCTTCAAGACCTTGGGCCCACCCTCGTGCCGATTTTTTTTGCTCGCAAAACGGTGTCGATTGAACGCGCGCCCCCCCGGCCCTAGGTTCTACGCGAGGTCAACTGAGCGACATCGATCGAACATCCCCGGTTTTTTCACCCGTTTTTTTTGAAGCAACCTACTCTGTAAGAGCAAGCCTGCATCTGTGGGAGCCAGGCTTGCCCGCGATGAACGATTGCGCAGTCTGCCTCGGGACAGCGTTGCCGGCATCGCGAGCAAGCTTGGCTCCCACAGGAGCAGTCCTAGGCAGATCCAACCTTCACCAAGCCCGCCCTCAAAAAAACTGCGGCGCACGGGTAGAAAAATTGATCGAAGGCAGTATTGGGCAGTCCGAAAAGGAGTAAAACGTCCGACGCTGACAATTGCAGTAGCGACGATGTAAGACAGCCTCTCGGACACGATACTAAGTGCACTGTAGAAAAGGCTGACTCAGATAATAATAATTATCATTTGGAAGTCATTATCATTGTTACATTCCGCACGAAATATAATTGATGAATAACCGCCCAATCCCCGCCCCGCCGGGGCCGCAGGGTCTTGGAGGTGCGCTATGTCCTTATTCCAATAAATAATTTCGCTACAGGAATTTTACTTGCCCGGTGTTTAGCCATAAAATCACCGCGATTGATTGCTGCGACATATCGTCACTGCGTTATTTCTTTTCAAGCTCAGAGACCTTTGCTCTCTGTTAAGGATTTCCAGCATGCCCGAAGCGACAGGACTCATGGCCCACAACTGGGGCTTTGCCATTTTCCTTCTGGGCGTTGTCGGCCTGTGTGCCTTCATGCTCGGCGTGTCGAGCCTGCTCGGGTCAAAAGCCTGGGGCCGCAGCAAAAATGAACCGTTCGAGTCCGGCATGCTGCCTACCGGTGGCGCCCGCTTGCGGCTCTCAGCCAAATTCTATCTGGTCGCGATGCTCTTCGTGATCTTCGATATCGAAGCCCTCTTTCTCTTTGCATGGTCTGTGTCCGTCCGCGAAAGCGGCTGGACCGGATTCGTCGAAGCTCTCGTTTTCATAGCAATTCTGTTGGCAGGTCTTGTCTACCTTTGGCGGGTGGGGGCTCTTGATTGGGCTCCGGAAGGTCGTCGTAAGCGGCAAGCGAAGCTGAAACAATGAGGCTTTGGCAATGCAATACAATCTCACCAGGATCGACCCCGATGCTCCTAACGAGCAGTATCCGATTGGCGAGCGGGAAACCGTTTCCGATCCGTTAGAAGATCAAGTCCACAAAAACATCTTCATGGGCAAGCTCGAAGACGTGCTGAACAGCACGGTCAACTGGGGTCGCAAGAACTCCCTGTGGCCGTACAACTTCGGCCTTTCGTGCTGCTACGTGGAAATGACCACCGCCTTCACGGCGCCCCACGACATCGCGCGCTTTGGCGCCGAGGTGATCCGGGCATCGCCGCGCCAGGCGGATTTCATGGTTATTGCCGGGACCTGCTTCATCAAGATGGCGCCGATCATCCAGCGTCTCTACGAGCAAATGCTCGAACCGAAGTGGGTTATCTCCATGGGTTCGTGCGCCAACTCCGGTGGCATGTACGACATCTATTCCGTCGTTCAAGGGGTGGACAAGTTCCTGCCCGTGGACGTCTACGTGCCTGGCTGCCCGCCTCGCCCTGAAGCGTTCCTGCAAGGCTTGATGCTGTTGCAGGAGTCGATTGGCCAGGAGCGTCGCCCACTGTCCTGGGTCGTTGGTGATCAAGGCGTCTATCGCGCCGAGATGCCATCGCAAAAGGAACAGCGCCGCGAACAGCGTATCGCAGTCACCAACCTGCGCAGCCCCGACGAAGTCTGATCCAGCTCTGCTCTGCATAAGAAACGAGAACCTGGCTTCATTCTTTACGTTGACCGAAAGCGATAAATAACCATGACTACAGGCAGTGCTCTGTACATCCCGCCTTACAAGGCAGACGACCAGGATGTGGTCGTCGAACTGAACAACCGTTTTGGCCCCGAGGCGTTCACCGCCCAGCCGACCCGCACCGGCATGCCGGTGCTTTGGGTTGCCCGCGCCAAACTCGTCGAAGTCCTGACGTTCCTGCGTAACCTGCCCAAGCCGTACGTCATGCTCTATGACCTGCATGGCGTGGACGAGCGTCTGCGCACCAAGCGTCAAGGGCTGCCCGACGGCGTCGATTTCACCGTGTTCTATCACCTGATGTCGATCGAGCGTAATAGTGACGTGATGATCAAGGTCGCCTTGTCCGAGAGCGACCTCAGCGTGCCGACCGTGACCGGTATCTGGCCGAACGCCAACTGGTACGAACGTGAAGTGTGGGACATGTTCGGGATCGATTTCCCCGGCCACCCGCACCTGACGCGCATCATGATGCCGCCAACCTGGGAAGGTCACCCGCTGCGCAAGGACTTCCCGGCCCGCGCCACCGAGTTCGATCCGTTCAGCCTGTCCCTGGCCAAGCAACAGCTCGAGGAAGAAGCCGCGCGCTTCAAGCCGGAAGACTGGGGCATGAAACGCTCCGGGGCGAACGAGGACTACATGTTCCTCAACCTGGGCCCGAACCACCCTTCGGCCCACGGTGCATTCCGCATCATCCTGCAGCTGGACGGCGAAGAAATCGTCGACTGCGTCCCGGACATCGGTTACCACCACCGTGGCGCCGAGAAGATGGGCGAGCGCCAGTCCTGGCACAGCTACATTCCCTACACCGACCGCATCGATTACCTCGGCGGCGTGATGAACAACCTGCCGTACGTGCTTTCGGTCGAAAAACTGGCCGGGATCAAGGTGCCGGAAAAGGTCGACGTCATCCGCATCATGATGGCCGAGTTCTTCCGGATCACCAGCCACCTGCTGTTCCTGGGCACCTACATCCAGGACGTGGGCGCCATGACCCCGGTGTTCTTCACCTTCACCGACCGCCAGAAGGCCTACACGGTGATCGAAGCCATCACCGGTTTCCGCCTGCACCCGGCCTGGTACCGCATCGGTGGCGTTGCCCACGACCTGCCGCGGGGTTGGGAAAAGCTGGTCAAGGATTTCGTCGAATGGATGCCCAAGCGCCTGGACGAATACACCAAGGCCGCCTTGCAGAACAGCATCCTCAAGGGCCGCACCATCGGGGTCGCCGCGTACAACACCAAAGAGGCCCTGGAATGGGGTGTCACCGGTGCGGGCCTGCGTTCCACCGGTTGCGACTTCGACCTGCGCAAGGCGCGCCCGTACTCCGGCTACGAAAACTTCGAATTCGAAGTACCGCTGGCAGCCAATGGTGATGCCTATGACCGCTGCATGGTTCGCGTCGAGGAGATGCGCCAGAGCATCAAGATCATCGACCAGTGCATGCGCAACATGCCGGAAGGCCCGTACAAGGCGGATCACCCGCTGACCACGCCGCCGCCCAAAGAGCGCACGCTGCAACACATCGAGACCCTGATCACGCACTTCCTGCAGGTTTCGTGGGGCCCGGTCATGCCGGCCAACGAATCCTTCCAGATGATCGAAGCGACCAAGGGCATCAACAGTTATTACCTGACGAGCGATGGCGGCACCATGAGCTACCGCACCCGGATTCGCACCCCAAGCTTCCCACACCTGCAACAGATCCCTTCGGTGATCAAAGGCAGCATGGTCGCGGATATGATTGCGTACCTGGGTAGTATCGATTTCGTTATGGCCGACGTGGACCGCTAAGCATGAATAGCACGCTTATCCAGACAGACCGTTTCGCCCTCAGCGAAACCGAGCGCTCGGCCATCGAGCACGAGCTGCATCACTACGAAGACCCGCGCGCGGCGTCGATCGAAGCCTTGAAGATCGTCCAGAAGGAACGTGGCTGGGTGCCTGATGGCGCGCTCTACGCCATCGGCGAGATCCTCGGCATCCCGGCCAGCGACGTCGAAGGTGTCGCCACCTTCTACAGCCAGATCTTCCGCCAGCCAGTGGGCCGCCACATCATTCGCGTCTGCGACAGCATGGTCTGCTACATCGGCGGCCACGAGTCCGTGGTCGGCGAGATCCAGAACAAGCTGGGCATCGGCCTGGGCCAGACCACCGCCGACGGTCGTTTCACGCTGTTGCCGGTGTGCTGCCTGGGCAACTGCGACAAGGCTCCGGCGCTGATGATCGACGACGACACCTTCGGTGACGTCCAGCCTGACGGCGTCGCCAAACTGCTGGAGGGCTACGTATGACCCTGACTTCCTTCGGGCCCGCCAACCGCATCCAGCGTTCGGCCGAAACCCATCCCCTGACCTGGCGTCTGCGTGACGACGGCGAAGCGGTATGGCTGGACGAATACCAGGCCAAGAATGGCTACGCCGCCGCGCGCAAGGCATTCAGCGACATGGCCCAGGACGACATCGTCCAGACCGTCAAAGACTCCGGCCTCAAGGGTCGCGGCGGTGCGGGCTTCCCCACTGGCGTGAAGTGGGGCCTGATGCCCAAGGACGAGTCCATCAACATCCGCTACCTGCTGTGCAACGCGGATGAAATGGAGCCCAACACCTGGAAAGACCGCATGCTGATGGAGCAACTGCCCCATCTGCTGATCGAAGGCATGCTGATCAGTGCCCGTGCGTTGAAAACCTACCGTGGCTACATCTTCCTGCGCGGCGAATACACCACCGCCGCCAAGCACCTGAACCGTGCCGTGGAAGAAGCTAAGGCCGCAGGCCTCTTGGGCAAGAACATCCTGGGCTCGGGCTTTGATTTCGAGCTGTTCGTCCACACCGGCGCCGGGCGTTACATCTGCGGGGAAGAAACCGCGCTGATCAACTCCCTGGAAGGCCGCCGCGCCAACCCGCGCTCCAAGCCGCCCTTCCCTGCCGCCGTCGGCGTGTGGGGCAAGCCGACCTGCGTGAACAACGTCGAGACCCTGTGCAACGTGCCGGCGATCATTGCCGACGGCGTGGACTGGTACAAATCCCTGGCCCGCGACGGCAGCGAAGACATGGGCACCAAGCTCATGGGCTTCTCCGGCAAGGTCAAGAACCCGGGCCTGTGGGAACTGCCATTCGGCGTCACCGGCCGCGAGCTGTTCGAAGACTACGCCGGCGGCATGCGCGACGGTTACAAGCTCAAGTGCTGGCAGCCCGGCGGCGCCGGCACCGGCTTCCTGTTGCCCGAACACCTGGACGCACAAATGTATGCCGGCGGCATCGCCAAGGTGGGTACCCGTATGGGCACCGGCCTGGCCATGGCGGTGGACGACAGCGTCAACATGGTGTCCCTGCTGCGCAACATGGAAGAGTTTTTCTCCCGTGAGTCGTGCGGTTTCTGCACCCCTTGCCGCGATGGCCTGCCCTGGAGCGTCAAGCTGCTGCGGGCCATTGAAAACGGCGAAGGCCAGGCCGGCGACATCGAGACCCTGCTGGGTCTGGTGGGTTTCCTCGGCCCGGGCAAGACCTTCTGTGCTCATGCACCGGGTGCCGTGGAGCCGTTGGGCAGCGCGATCAAATACTTCCGCTCTGAATTCGAGGCCGGCATCGCGCCAACGCGCGCCGGTGATCTCAATCAGGTGGTCACGCCGACCATGGTCGGCGCGTAACGACGCTTAAAAAGGCGAAGGGTCCGTGCCCTTCGCCTTTCGTTCGATGACGCCTTTTCACCAAGGCTGTTTGGATTCGGACGAATAACAAGATTCCATTAGCCACGCCCGCTGACACCGGGCCAACGAAGAACTTTGAACCATGGCCACTATCCACGTAGACGGCAAAGAGCTCGAAGTCGATGGCGCAGACAACCTGTTACAGGCATGTCTGTCCCTGGGCCTCGACATCCCTTATTTCTGCTGGCACCCCGCCCTTGGCAGCGTAGGCGCCTGTCGCCAATGCGCGGTCAAGCAGTACACCGACGAAAACGACAAGCGTGGTCGGATCGTCATGTCCTGCATGACCCCTGCCACCGACGGCAGCTGGATCTCCATCGACGACGAAGAAGCGAAAGTGTTTCGCGCCAGCGTCGTCGAATGGCTGATGACCAACCACCCCCACGACTGCCCGGTCTGTGAGGAAGGCGGTCACTGCCACCTGCAAGACATGACGGTGATGACCGGCCACAACGAGCGCCGTTATCGCTTCACCAAGCGCACCCACCAGAACCAGCAACTGGGCCCGTTCATCTCCCACGAGATGAACCGCTGCATCGCCTGCTACCGCTGCGTGCGTTTCTACAAGGACTACGCCGGCGGCACCGACCTGGGCGTGTTCGGCGCCCACGACAACGTGTACTTCGGTCGCGTTGAAGACGGCACCCTGGAAAGCGAGTTCTCCGGCAACCTCACCGAGGTCTGCCCGACCGGTGTGTTCACCGACAAGACTCACTCCGAGCGCTACAACCGCAAGTGGGACATGCAGTTCTCGCCAAGCATCTGCCATGGCTGCTCCAGCGGTTGCAATATTTCCCCGGGCGAACGCTACGGCGAACTGCGTCGCATCGAAAACCGCTTCAACGGTTCGGTCAACCAGTACTTCCTGTGCGACCGTGGCCGCTTCGGCTACGGCTACGTCAACCGCACCGATCGCCCGCGTCAGCCACTGCTGGCGGGCGGCGCCAAGCTGAGCCTGGACGAAGCACTGGATAAAGCCGCCGACCTGCTGCGCGGTCGCAACATCGTCGGCATCGGTTCGCCACGGGCCAGCCTGGAAAGCAACTACTCCCTGCGTGAACTGGTCGGCGCCGAGCACTTCTACAGCGGCATCGAAGCAGGCGAGCTGGAACGCATTCGCCTGGTGCTGCAAGTGCTCAAGGACAGCCCGCTGCCCGTGCCGACGATGCGCGACATCGAAGACCACGACGCCGTGTTCGTCCTTGGCGAAGACCTGACCCAGACGGCCGCGCGCATGGCCCTGGCCCTGCGCCAGTCGGTCAAGGGCAAGGCCGAAGACATGGCCGACGCCATGCGCGTGCAGCCATGGCTCGACGCGGCCGTGAAGAACATCGGCCAGCACGCGCTTAACCCGCTGTTCATTGCCAGCCTGGCGGAAACCAAGCTCGACGACGTCGCCGAAGAATGTGTCCACGCAGCTCCCGACGACCTGGCGCGCATCGGTTTTGCCGTGGCCCACGCCCTGGACGCCAGCGCCCCGGCCGTCGAAGGCCTGGACAGCGAAGCAGCCGCCCTCGCCCAGCGTATCGCCGACGCCCTGCTGGCGGCCAAACGCCCATTGATCATTGCCGGCACCTCGTTGGGTTCCAAGGCGCTGATCGAAGCCGCCGCCAACATCGCCAAGGCACTGAAGCTGCGCGAGAAGAACGGTTCCATCAGCCTGATCGTGCCGGAAGCCAACAGCCTCGGCCTGGCCATGCTCGGCGGCGAATCGCTGGACGCAGCGCTGCAAGCGGTGATCGACGGCAGCGCCGACGCCATCGTGGTGCTGGAAAACGACCTGTACACCCGCACTGACAAAGCCCGGGTAGACGCTGCCCTGAGTGCAGCGAAAGTGCTGATCGTTGCCGACCACCAGAAAACCGCCACCACCGACCGCGCCCACCTGGTGCTGCCGGCGGCAAGCTTCGCCGAAGGCGACGGTACGCTGGTCAGCCAGGAAGGTCGCGCCCAGCGCTTCTTCCAGGTGTTCGACCCGACTTATCTGGACGCCAGCATCCTGGTCCATGAAGGCTGGCGCTGGCTGCATGCCCTGCGCGCCACCCTGCTGAACCAGCCGATCGACTGGACGCAACTGGACCATGCCACCGCCGCCGTCGCTTCGAGCAGCCCGCAACTGGCTCGCATCGTCGATGCCGCGCCATCGGCCGCATTCCGCATCAAGGGCCTGAAGCTGGCCCGCGAACCGCTGCGCTACTCCGGTCGCACCGCGATGCGCGCCGACATCAGCGTCCACGAACCACGGACCTCCCAGGACAACGACACTGCGTTCTCGTTCTCCATGGAAGGTTACTCGGGCTCCGCCGAACCGCGCTCGCAAGTGCCGTTCGCCTGGTCGCCGGGCTGGAACTCGCCGCAAGCCTGGAACAAGTTCCAGGACGAAGTCGGCGGTCACCTGCGTGCCGGTGACCCGGGCACTCGCCTGATCGAAAGCCAGGGCGATGGCCTGAGCTGGTTCGCCAGCGTGCCGCGCGCCTTCAACCCGGCACCGGGCACCTGGCAGGTCGTACCGTTCCATCACCTGTTCGGCAGTGAAGAGAATTCTTCCAAAGCCGCTCCGGTCCAGGAACGCATCCCGACCGCCTACGTGTCGCTGGCCAAGTCCGAAGCCGATCGCCTGGGCGTCAACGACGGTGCCCTGCTGAGCCTGAACGTCGCGGGCCAGACCTTGCGTCTGCCGCTGCGCATCAATGAAGAACTGGGCGCCGGCCTGGTGGCCCTGCCGGCCGGCCTGGCGGGTATTCCACCGGCGATATTCGGCAAAACCGTCGACGGTCTGCAGGAGGCAGCGCAATGAGCTGGTTTACCCCTGAAGTGATCGACGTGATCCTGACGGTTCTCAAGGCCATCGTGATCCTGCTGGCCGTGGTGGTCTGCGGTGCGCTGCTGAGTTTCGTCGAACGTCGCCTGCTGGGCTGGTGGCAGGACCGTTACGGTCCGAACCGCGTCGGCCCGTTCGGCATGTTCCAGATCGCCGCCGACATGATCAAGATGTTCTTCAAGGAAGACTGGACGCCGCCGTTTGCCGACAAGGTGATCTTCACCCTGGCACCGGTCGTGGCCATGAGCGCCTTGCTGATCGCCTTCGCGATCATCCCGATCACCCCGACCTGGGGCGTGGCGGACCTGAACATCGGCCTGCTGTTCTTCTTCGCCATGGCGGGTCTGTCGGTGTATGCGGTGCTGTTCGCCGGCTGGTCGAGCAACAACAAGTTCGCCCTGCTGGGCAGCCTGCGGGCCTCGGCCCAGACCGTGTCCTACGAAGTGTTCATGGGCCTGGCGCTCATGGGCGTGGTGGTCCAGGCCGGCTCGTTCAACATGCGCGACATCGTCGAGTACCAGGCCCAGAACCTGTGGTTCATCATTCCGCAGTTCTTCGGTTTCTGTACCTTCTTCGTGGCCGGCGTGGCCGTGACTCACCGTCACCCCTTCGACCAACCGGAAGCGGAACAGGAATTGGCCGACGGTTATCACATCGAATATGCCGGCATGAAATGGGGCATGTTTTTCGTCGGTGAATACATCGGCATCATCCTGATCTCGGCGCTGCTGGTGACGTTGTTCTTCGGTGGCTGGCACGGTCCGTTCGGCATCCTGCCGCAACTGTCCTTCGTCTGGTTCGCCCTGAAGACCGCGTTTTTCATCATGCTGTTCGTCCTGCTGCGCGCCTCGATCCCGCGCCCGCGCTACGACCAGGTGATGGACTTCAGCTGGAAATTCTGCCTGCCGCTGACCCTGATCAATTTGCTGGTGACCGCTGCGATCGTGTTGATGAACACGCCTGCGGCCGCGGTTCAGTGAGGATTTGACCCATGTTCAAATATATTGGCGACATCGTTAAGGGTACCGGTACCCAACTGCGAAGCCTGGTCATGATCTTCGGCCATGGCTTTCGCAAGCGCGACACCCTGCAATACCCGGAAGAAGCGGTCTACCTGCCGCCGCGTTATCGCGGCCGCATCGTCCTGACCCGCGACCCCGACGGCGAAGAACGCTGCGTAGCCTGCAACCTGTGCGCCGTAGCGTGCCCGGTGGGCTGCATCTCGTTGCAGAAAGCCGAAACCGAAGACGGTCGCTGGTACCCGGACTTCTTCCGTATCAACTTCTCGCGCTGCATTTTCTGCGGCCTCTGCGAGGAAGCGTGCCCGACCACCGCGATCCAGCTCACACCGGATTTCGAAATGGCCGAGTTCAAACGTCAGGACCTGGTGTACGAGAAAGAAGATCTGCTGATTTCCGGTCCCGGTAAAAACCCTGATTACAACTTCTATCGTGTTGCAGGTATGGCCATTGCCGGTAAGCCAAAAGGCGCCGCGCAAAATGAAGCCGAACCGATCAACGTGAAGAGCTTGCTGCCTTAAGGAAGAAAGATGGAATTCGCTTTCTATTTCGCATCGGGTATCGCGGTGGTCTCCACGCTTCGAGTGGTCACCAACACCAACCCCGTGCACGCCCTGCTCTACCTGATCATCTCGCTGATCGCCGTGGCCATGACCTTCTTCAGCCTCGGTGCGCCGTTTGCCGGTGCGCTGGAAGTGATCGCCTACGCCGGCGCCATCATGGTGCTGTTCGTGTTCGTGGTGATGATGCTGAACCTGGGCCCGGCCTCGGTGCAGCAAGAACGCTCCTGGCTCAAGCCGGGCATCTGGGCCGGGCCGGTGATTCTCGCCGCGCTGCTGCTGGGTGAACTGCTGTATGTGCTGTTCGCTCATCAGAGCGGCCAGGCCATCGGCCACACCACCGTAGACGCCAAGGCCGTGGGCATCAGCCTGTTCGGCCCGTATCTGCTGGTGGTCGAACTCGCCTCGATGCTGCTGCTTGCCGCAGCCGTCACGGCGTTCCATTTGGGCCGTAACGAGGCGAAGGAGTAATCACATGCCTGCTATCCCTCTCGAGCATGGTCTGGCGGTTGCCGGCATCCTGTTCTGCCTCGGTCTGGTCGGCCTGATGGTCCGCCGTAACATTCTGTTCGTGCTGATGAGCCTGGAGGTCATGATGAATGCCTCCGCCCTGGCCTTCATCGTCGCGGGCGCTCGCTGGGCGCAGCCGGATGGACAAGTCATGTTCATCCTGGTGATCAGCCTGGCAGCCGCCGAGGCCAGTATCGGCCTGGCGATTCTGTTGCAGCTGTATCGCCGCTTCCACACTCTCGATATCGACGCTGCCAGCGAGATGCGCGGATGAACCTACTCTTTCTGACTTTCGTATTTCCCCTCATCGGTTTCCTGCTGCTGTCGTTCTCTCGTGGACGCTGGTCGGAAAACCTTTCGGCGCTGGTTGGCGTGGGGTCCATCGGCCTGTCTGCCATCGTCACGGCCTACGTGATCTGGCAGTTCAACGTCGCCCCGCCGGAAGGTGGCGCGTACGTGCAGGTGCTGTGGCAGTGGATGGCGGTGGAAGGCTTCACGCCGAACTTCGCCCTGTACCTGGATGGCCTGTCGGTGACCATGCTGGGCGTGGTAGTCGGCGTGGGTTTCCTGATCCACCTGTTCGCCTCCTGGTACATGCGCGGTGAAGCCGGTTACTCGCGCTTCTTCGCCTACACCAACCTGTTCATCGCCAGCATGCTGTTCCTGGTGCTCGGCGATAACCTGTTGTTCCTGTACTTCGGCTGGGAAGGTGTGGGCCTGTGCTCGTACCTGTTGATCGGTTTCTACTACAGCAACCGCAACAACGGTAACGCGGCGCTCAAGGCGTTCATCGTGACCCGGATCGGCGACGTGTTCATGGCCATCGGCCTGTTCATCCTGTTCCAACAACTGGGCACGCTGAACATCCAGGAACTGCTGGTCCTGGCGCCGCAGAAGTTCCAGGCTGGCGACTTCTGGATGGTCCTGGCGACCCTGATGCTGCTGGGCGGCGCTGTCGGTAAATCCGCGCAACTGCCGCTGCAAACCTGGCTGGCGGATGCGATGGCCGGCCCTACCCCGGTGTCGGCACTGATCCACGCCGCAACCATGGTGACCGCCGGTGTCTACCTGATCGCCCGTACCCACGGGTTGTTCGCGCTGGCGCCGGATATCCTGCACCTGGTGGGCATCGTCGGCGGTGTGACCCTGGTGCTGGCCGGTTTCGCCGCCCTGGTCCAGACCGACATCAAGCGGATCCTCGCCTACTCCACCATGAGCCAGATCGGCTACATGTTCCTGGCCCTGGGCGTCGGCGCCTGGGAAGGCGCGATCTTCCACCTGATGACCCACGCCTTCTTCAAGGCGCTGCTGTTCCTTGCTTCCGGTGCGGTGATCGTTGCCTGCCACCACGAGCAGAACATCTTCAAGATGGGCGGCCTGTGGAAGAAACTGCCGCTGGCCTACGCCAGCTTCATCGTCGGCGGCGCGGCCCTGGCGGCCCTGCCACTGGTCACCGCCGGTTTCTACTCCAAGGACGAGATCCTCTGGGAAGCGTTCGCCAGCGGTAACCAGGGTCTGCTCTACGCAGGCCTGGTGGGTGCATTCATGACCTCGCTGTACACCTTCCGCCTGATCTTCATCGCGTTCCACGGTGAAGCCAAGACCGAAGCCCACGCCGGCCACGGCATTGCCCACTGGCTGCCACTGTCGGTGCTGATCGTGCTGTCGACCTTCGTCGGCGCCATGATCACGCCACCGCTGGCCGATGTACTGCCGCAAAGCGTCGGCCATGCCGGCGGCGACGCCAAGCACAGCCTGGAAATCGCTTCGGGCGCCATCGCCCTGGCCGGTATCCTGCTGGCCGCCCTGCTGTTCCTGGGCAAACGTCGCTTCGTCACGGCGATCGCCAACAGCGGCATCGGGCGGTTCCTTTCGGCCTGGTGGTTCGCTGCCTGGGGCTTCGACTGGATCTACGACAAACTGTTCGTCAAGCCATACCTTGCGATCAGCCACATTCTGCGCAAAGACCCGCTCGACCAGACCATTGGCCTGATCCCGCGTATGGCCAAGGGCGGCCACACTGCCCTGAGCCGTACCGAGACCGGTCAACTGCGTTGGTATGCGGCTTCCATGGCGGCTGGCGCCGTGCTGGTTATCGGCGCCATCGTGCTGGTAGCGGTCTGATATGAACCTTGCGAACTTGCGAAAGGAAACGAGCCCGTCATGATTCTGCCCTGGCTAATCCTGATCCCCTTCATCGGCGGCCTGCTGTGCTGGATGGCGGAGCGTTCAAGCTCCACCCTCCCGCGCTGGATTGCGCTGCTGACCATGTCCCTGGAACTCGCACTCGGCCTCTGGCTCTGGGCGACCGGCGACTATTCATTTGCTCCGGCCCCTGGCGCCGATCCGACCTGGGCGCTTGAGTTCAAGCACATCTGGATCGAACGCTTCGGTATCAGCGTGCACCTGGCCCTCGACGGCCTGTCGCTGCTGATGATCCTGCTGACCGGCCTGCTGGGTATCCTCTCGGTCCTGTGCTCCTGGAAAGAGATCCAGCGTCACGTCGGTTTCTTCCACCTGAACCTGATGTGGATCCTGGGCGGTGTCGTCGGCGTGTTCCTGGCGCTGGACCTGTTCATGTTCTTCTTCTTCTGGGAAATGATGCTGGTGCCGATGTACTTCCTCATCGCGCTCTGGGGTCACAGTTCTTCGGACGGCAAGAAAACCCGGATCTACGCGGCGACCAAGTTCTTCATCTTCACCCAGGCTTCCGGCCTGATCATGCTGGTGGCGATCCTGGGTCTGGTGCTGGTCAACTTCAACAACACCGGCGTGATTACCTTCAACTACGCCGACCTGTTGAAAGTGCAGATGTCGCGCACCACCGAATACGTGCTGATGCTGGGCTTCTTCATCGCCTTCGCGGTGAAGCTGCCGGTGGTGCCGTTCCACTCCTGGCTGCCGGACGCCCACGCCCAGGCACCGACCGCCGGTTCCGTGGACCTGGCCGGTATCCTGCTCAAGACGGCGGCCTATGGCCTGCTGCGCTTCGCCCTGCCGCTGTTCCCCAACGCCTCGGCCGAGTTTGCGCCGATTGCCATGACCCTGGGTCTGATCGGGATTTTCTACGGTGCGTTCCTGGCGTTCGCCCAGACCGACATCAAGCGCCTGATCGCCTTCTCCAGCGTTTCGCACATGGGCTTTGTGCTGATCGGGATCTACTCCGGCAGCCAGTTGGCCCTGCAAGGCGCGGTGATCCAGATGCTGGCCCACGGCCTGTCGGCGGCGGCACTGTTTATCCTCAGCGGCCAGTTGTACGAGCGTCTGCACACTCGGGACATGCGTGAAATGGGCGGCATCTGGTCGCGCATCGCGTACCTGCCGGCCATCAGCCTGTTCTTCGCGGCGGCGTCCCTGGGCCTGCCGGGCACCGGTAACTTTGTCGGCGAGTTCCTGATCCTGATCGGCTCGTTCGTCAGCGCTCCATGGATCACCGCCATCGCTACGTCTGGCCTGGTGTTCGGTTCGGTCTACTCGCTGATCATGATCCACCGCGCCTACTTCGGTCCGACCAAGTCGGATGAAGTACTGCGCGGCATGGACGGTCGCGAACTGATCATGGTGCTCGGCCTTGCGGTGCTGCTGGTTTACCTCGGCGTCTACCCGCAACCGTTCCTCGACACTTCTGCCGCCACGATGCATGGCGTGCAGCAGTGGCTCGGCACCGCCTTCTCTCAACTCGCTTCGGCCCGGTAAGAGCGCTATGGAATTCACGATTCAACACTTTATCGCGCTTGCGCCGCTGTTGATCACCAGCGCCACGATCATCGTGGTGATGCTGGCGATCGCCTGGCGGCGTAATCACTCACAGACCTTCCTGCTGTCGGTGGCGGGGCTGAACCTGGCCCTGCTGTCGATTCTGCCGGCCCTGAAAGTCGCGCCGCTGGCGGTCACACCGCTGTTGCAGATCGACAGCTTCGCGTGCCTGTACATGGCGCTGATCCTGGTCGCCACCCTCGCCTGCGTCACCCTCGCCCACGCCTACCTCGGCGATGGCGGTACGGGTTACCCGGGCAACCGTGAAGAACTGTACCTGCTGATCCTGATGGCCGCCGCCGGTGGCCTGGTTTTGGTAAGCGCACAGCACCTGGCCAGCCTGTTCATCGGCCTGGAGCTGCTGTCGGTGCCGGTCTACGGTCTGGTGGCCTATGCCTTCTTCAACAAACGCTCCCTGGAAGCCGGCATCAAGTACATGGTGCTGTCGGCCGCCGGTTCCGCGTTCCTGTTGTTCGGCATGGCCCTGCTCTACGCCGAAGCCGGCACCCTGAGCTTCGTCGGCATCGGTCAGGCTCTGGCGGCCACGGGCCTGCCAAGCCCGATCGCGCAACTGGGCCTGGGCATGATGCTGATCGGCCTGGCGTTCAAGCTGTCGCTGGTGCCCTTCCACCTCTGGACCCCGGACGTCTACGAAGGCGCCCCGGCGCCGGTGGCGGCGTTCCTGGCCACCGCGTCGAAAGTCGCGGTGTTCGCAGTGATGGTGCGGTTGTTCCAGATCTCGCCAGTGGCCAGCAGCGGTGTACTGAGCGACGTGCTGACCATCATCGCCATCGCGTCGATCCTGTTCGGTAACCTGCTGGCGTTGACCCAGAGCAACCTCAAGCGTCTGCTGGGTTACTCGTCCATCGCCCACTTCGGTTACCTGCTGATCGCCCTGATCGCCAGCAAGGGCCTGGCCGTGGAAGCCATCGGCGTGTACCTGGTCACCTACGTGATCACCAGCCTCGGCGCCTTCGGCGTGATCACCCTGATGTCCTCGCCGTACAACGGCCGCGACGCCGACGCCCTGTACGAATACCGCGGCCTGTTCTGGCGCCGTCCGTACCTGACCGCCGTACTGACCGTGATGATGCTGTCCCTGGCCGGTATCCCGCTGACCGCCGGTTTCATCGGCAAGTTCTACATCATCGCCACCGGCGTCGAGGCGCACCAATGGTGGCTGGTCGGCTCCCTGGTGCTGGGCAGTGCCATCGGCGTGTTCTACTACCTGCGCGTCATGGTCACCCTGTACCTGATGGAACCGAACCTGCGTCGCCACGATGCCGAGCTGCACTGGGAACAGAAGGCAGGCGGCGTGATGCTGCTGGCCATCGCCGTACTGGCGTTCTTCCTCGGTGTGTACCCGCAGCCGTTGCTGACGTTGGTCCAGCAGGCTGGCCTGACGGGCTGATCGCCCGAACGGTGTAGTCATCAAAAAATGCCCGTATCGCCAGATACGGGCATTTTTTTTGGGCTGTAGAAGTCGCCTGCGCCGGGCTATCCTGAGGCGCTTGAGCATAGACGACTGCAAGGGGAAAGGGTTTGGGCATGGACATCGATTGCGTGGTGGTGGGCGCTGGCGTGGTCGGGCTCGCCGTGGCTCGGGAACTGGCCCAGGCCGGTCACGAAGTGCTGTTGATCGAAGCCGGCGAAGCCATCGGCATGGGCACCAGCTCGCGCAATTCCGAAGTCATCCATGCCGGCATCTATTACCCACCGGGAAGCCTCAAGGCGCAGCTGTGCGTCGAGGGTCGCCAGCGGTTGTACGCGTATTGCGACAGTCACGGCGTCGCGACCCAAAGGCTTGGTAAATTGATCGTTGCCAAGGATCAGCTTCAGGTGGAGGGGCTCAAGGCCTTGCTTGAGCGAGGATTGAAGAACGGTGTCGACGACCTGCGTCTGCTCGCTCAGCAACAGGCCCAGGCGCTGGAGCCGGCCCTGGCGTGTGTCGCCGCGCTGTATTCGCCCTCCACCGGTATCGTCGACGCCCATGCGCTGATGCTGGCCTTGCAGGGCGATGCCGAAGCGGCCGGTGCCGACATCGTATTCCACACACCCTTGCTGAGGGCGCGGACCCTCACCGGTGGTTTCATGCTGCAATTGGGTGGTACGGCGCAGATGAGTCTGTCCTGCCGCCGCCTGATCAATGCGGCTGGCCTCCAGGCGCCCGCCCTCGCCCGCTGTATCGAGGGGCTGGCGCTGCACTCGGTGCCCCGCGATTATTTGTGCAAGGGCAACTACTTCAGCCTGACCGGACGCGCGCCTTTCCGGCATCTGATCTACCCCGCTCCGGAAGCTGCCGGTCTGGGTATTCACATGACCCTGGATTTGGCGGGCCAGGCCCGGTTCGGTCCGGACACCGAGTGGATCGAGCGCGAGGACTACCGTGTGGACCCGGCCCGGGCCGAGGCCTTTTATCCGGCGATTCGCAGTTATTGGCCTGACTTGCCGGACCAAAGCCTGCAACCGGGTTATAGCGGCATCCGTCCGAAAATTTCCGGCCCCGACGAGCCCGCCCGCGACTTCCTCATCAGCAGCCCCGCCGAGCATCAGGTCCCGGGGCTGATCAATCTGTTCGGGATCGAATCGCCCGGGCTGACTTCATGCCTGGCGCTTGCCGGGCGGGTGCGGCAACTGATGGTTTAGCGGTTGGGGCAGCGCAAAGTGCAATGCATTTTTTCCTGCCCTCATGCAGGCTGCACGACGAGCTAAATACAGACTTATATAACCTGTTGTTTTTAAAAGACTTTGCAAAAAACCTTGGCTGGCACGGCTGATGCAATTTCCCTGGAACGCGGCGCAGGCGCTTGAAGCCGGCCCGCATCCGTGAATTGCCAGGAGCTACTTATGAACGCCATCGACCTGTTGAAAGCCGACCATGAACGCGTCAAGGCCATCCTTGCCCAGCTGAGCGAATCAACCAGCCGCGGCATCAAGAAACGCACCGACCTGTTGGCGAAACTGGAAATGGAAATTTCCATTCATACCCGACTGGAAGAAGAAATTCTTTATCCGGCCTACAAGCAGGCCGGCGGCAAGGAGCAGGCCGAGATGTACTACGAGGCCAAGGAAGAACATCGCACGGTCGACTCGCTGGTGCTGCCGGACCTGAAGAACACTGACCCGTCCACGCCAGAATTTGCCGGCCGGGTGAAAGTGGTCAAAGAGTTGCTTGAGCACCATATCGAAGAAGAAGAAACCGAGATGTTCCCTCAAGCCAAAAAACTGCTGGGCAAAGCGACGCTGGAGTCGCTGGGCGAGCAGATGGAGGCCATGAAGGCGCAGTATAAAAAAGAAATGAGCAGCTCCAGCCTGGCCGCCTGATCAGGCACTGCCGATGCGTTCAGCCGTTTGCCACGGCTGAACGCAGCCGGGCAGCTCACTGCATCTGTTCTCGCAAGAACTCCACTAGCGCCTGCACCGGGCGTGAACTTTGCCGATGTTGCGGATAGACCGCCGACAGCGCCAACGCCTCTGTCTCGAAGCCTTCGAGCACCTTGATCAATCGACCGTCCTTCAATGCATCACCGACAATGAACGTCGGCAGGTACGTGATGCCCATGCCAGCGACAGCCGCATCCCTGAGCAAATCACCGTTATTGGCGCGCATGCGTCCGGCGACCTCCAAGGTCAGCGGTTTACTGCTTCCACCGAATCGCCATTGCACTTGACGGCTATGCCCATAGGGCAGGCAATCGTGATTGCGCAGGTCTTCCGGTCGTTCGGGGGTGCCGCGTTGCGCCAGATAGACGGGACTGGCGCAGTACACCCGCTCGATGGTCGCAATGCGCCGGGCGATCAACGTCGAATCTTCCAGCACACCAATGCGCAGCGCGATGTCGTAGCCTTCCCCCAGCAGGTCAACCGAGCGGTCACTCAAATCCACCTCGACACTCACCTCTTGATGGCGCTGCAAGAACAGTGGTAGCAAGCTGCCCAGGTGCGCGACCGCGAACGACAGCGGTGCGCTGAGACGAATGGTGCCCCGCGGCTCGCTGGTCTGGCCGCTGATGCCCTGCTCCACCTGTTCGACTTCATTGAGCAGGCGCAGCGCAGCTTCGTAATAGCGCTGGCCCAGCGGGGTCACATCCAGCCGGCGTGTCGAGCGATTGAGCAAACGCACGCCCAGCCGCTGCTCCAGCTCCATGAGCTTGCGGCTGACGAACTGCTTGGACAGCCCCAGTTTTTCCGCCGCTGCGGTGAAACTGCCCGACTCCATGACCTGGGCAAAAATGCGCATTTCTTCGAAGGGGTTCATTGTCATTCCAGGGTGGACAGTCAGGATGTTCTGGTGGGTATTGTGGATAGGGGGAGACAGGTTGCATAGAGGGTGAAGGTGCCGCCGTCATCGCGAGCAAGCTTTGCTCCCACAGGAATCTGTAGTCACCCTGGATAAATGTGGGAGCGAGCCTGCTCGCGATGACGGCGGCTCAGCTTGCGGAAAAGTGGATGCCGGGCGCAAAAACGCCCGCACAAGGCGGGCGTCATCCAGCAGCAGCCACGGCGCTTACTTGGCAGTCAGCGCCGAATAGCTGTTCATCAGGTTGCGGTAGTTCGGAATCCGCTGGGACAGCAGATTGCCCAGGCCCTCGATGTCGTTGCGCCAGTCACGGTGCAGCTCACAGGCCACCGAGAACCAGTTCATCATCTGCGCGCCGGCCGCAGTCATGCGCACCCAGGCCGCCTGTTGCACGGTTTCGTTGAACGTACCCGAAGCGTCGGTGACGACGAACACGTCGAAACCTTCGGCCAACGCCGACAGCGTCGGGAATGCAACGCAGACATCGGTGACCACGCCAGCGATGATCAGTTGCTTGCGGCCGGTGGCCTTGATCGCCTTGACGAAGTCTTCATTGTCCCAGGCATTGATCTGGCCCGGGCGCGGGATGTACGGCGCGTCCGGGAACATTTCCTTGAGCTCCGGCACGATCGGGCCGTTAGGACCCTGTTCGAAGCTGGTGGTCAGGATGGTAGGCAGTTCGAAAAACTTCGCCAGGTCAGCCAAGGCCAGCACGTTGTTCTTGAACTCGTTGGGCGAAAAGTCCTGGACCAGGGAAATCAGGCCGGTCTGGTGATCGACCAGCAGAACGACCGCGTCGTCCTTGTTCAGGCGGTTGTAAGCGGGAACGTTGCTCATGGGATGACTCCTTTGGGTTGGATGTATTGAAAAACAATGTGGGAGCGAGCCTGCTCGCGATGACGGTATGTCAGCTTGCGGCGACGTCGGATTTGCCGACGCCTTCGCGAGCAGGCTCGCTCCCACAGGGGAGAAACGGTGTGTCAGTCAGAAGGCAAAGCAGGAGCAGCCAAACGCGCCCCAGAAACCCTGAAAATCGCTGACCGGAACGTTCGACAACCGCGCCCGTTCATGGCTATGGGCGTGCACCGTGCACGGACCGCTGCACTGGTGGACTTGCGCCTGCAACGGTGAAGTCGGGCGCCAGTGGCCGGGCACCTTGACCACCGGCGACCAGTCCGGGAGCACCGGCACACTGGCGGGGCCGAGTTTTTCGAAGTCGCCGGCGGCGTACACCACCTTGCCGTCGACCACTGTCAGCACGGACTCGATCCACTTGATGGCCTCTTCCTCGACGCTGAAGAAATCCGCACTCAGCGCCGCCAGGTCCGCCAGTTGGCCCACCTTGATCTGGCCTTTCTTGCCCTGCTCCGAGGAGAACCAGGCACTGCCATGGGTGAACAGTTCCAGCGCCGTCAGGCGCGGCAGCCCCTCTTCGTGCAGTGCCAGACCGCCGACGGTGCGACCGCTGACCATCCAGTACAGCGAAGTCCAGGGGTTGTAGCTCGACACCCGGGTGGCGTCGGTGCCGGCGCCCACCGGCACGCCTTCGGCCAGCATGCGCTTGATCGGTGGCGTGGCTTCAGCGGCCTTGGTACCGTAGCGGTCGACGAAATATTCACCCTGGAAGGCCATGCGGTCCTGGATCGCAATGCCTCCACCCAGCGCTCGCACGCGTTCGATGTTCTTCGGTGTGATGGTCTCGGCATGGTCGAAGAACCACGGCAGGCCGTTGAACGGAATGTCGCGGTTGACCTTCTCGAATACGTCAAGCATGCGGCTGATGGACTCGTCGTAGGTAGCATGCAGGCGGAACGGCCAGCGCTGCTCCACCAGGTGCCGAACCACCGGCTCCAGATCTTGCTCCATGCCCGCTGGCAGGTCCGGGCGCGGCTCGAGGAAGTCTTCAAAATCCGCTGCCGAAAACACCAACATCTCACCGGCGCCGTTGTGCCGCAGGAAGTCATCGCCCTGGTGCAACTTGACGCTGCCGGTCCAGTTCTTGAAGTCGGTGAGTTCTTCCTTGGGCTTCTGGGTGAACAGGTTGTAGGCGATGCGCACCGTCAACTGCTGCTCGCGCGCCAACTGCTCGATCACCGCGTAATCATCCGGGTAATTCTGGAAGCCGCCGCCGGCATCGATGGCGCTGGTCAGGCCCAGGCGATTGAGTTCACGCATGAATTGGCGCGTGGAGTTGACCTGGTACTCCAAAGGCAGCTTCGGCCCCTTGGCCAAGGTCGAGTAAAGGATCATTGCGTTGGGCCGCGCCACCAGCATGCCGGTGGGTTCGCCCTTGCTGTCGCGCACGATCTCGCCGCCCGGCGGGTTTGGCGTGTCGCGGGTGTAGCCGGCCACTCGCAAGGCTGCGCGGTTGAGCAAGGCACGGTCATACAGATGCAAGACGAACACCGGCGTATCGGGAGCGGCCTGGTTGAGTTCTTCCAGGGTCGGCATGCGCTTTTCGGCAAACTGGAATTCGTTCCAGCCGCCCACCACACGCACCCACTGTGGCGTTGGCGTGCGGTCGGCCTGGTCCTTGAGCATACGCAGGGCATCGGCCAGCGACGGCACGCCTTCCCAGCGCAGTTCCAGGTTGTAGTTCAGGCCCCCACGGATCAGGTGCAAGTGCGAGTCATTGAGCCCGGGGATGACGGTACGGCCCTTGAGGTCGATGACTTGGGTGCCGCTGCCGCGCAGGGCCATGGCCTCGGCGTCGGTCCCTACCGCGACGAAGCGCCCCTGGCTGATGGCGACCGCACTGGCGCGGGGCTTCTCACGGTCAACGGTATGGAACTGGCCATTGAATAGAATCAGATCGGCGTTCATCGGATGTCCTTTGGCGATAAATGTGCAGGTGAATCAATCGGTGGTGGCATCTAGAGGGGTCGCTTCGCGATCCCACGGGGATAAATCCCCTCGCCACAACAGTGGTTGTCACAACAGCTCGGCGCTGCTTAGGGCTCCAGGTGTTCGTGGGTTTGGGAGGCTTCCAGCCACGGCGCGAACAGGCGGGTCGCCAGCGGCATGCACACGTACACCACCGACAGCACGATGGTCAGGGTGATCAGGAACGTGGCGACTACGTAGTTGGAAAGAAATGCGTGCAGTTGCAGCAAAGGTCCCCAGATCAGCGGCACCAGCAAGGTGTGGGGCAGGATGACCAACAGCGTCACCACCGCCTGTTTCCAGCGTGGCGGGGGGATGGAGGCATCCGCCAACGGCGCGAACCAGAACTCCTTATGGGGGGCGACTTCGGTCTGGTCGCCATCGGCCAGCAGCGGCGCGGCTTCTTCCACCAACTCGCGGCGCTGGGGCGAATCCAGCCAGCGTTGCATCGCCTCGGTGGAGCAGAAACGCAGCACGCAGGTAAACAGCGACAACCCGCCCTGCTTGCCCCGCACCACATCCACACCCAGGTGCCCAGGCCACTGAGCGGCCACCCGCACGGTGCGGCGCAGCCAGGCCTCATAAGCCGCGTCCTGGCCGGACTTGATCCGGTGCTTGATCACCAGCGTGACGATTTCATCAAAGCCAGGTTTTGCAGGGTTGCGGGTGGAATCAACGGTTTGAGGTTCAGACATGACGTAACACTCCAACAAAACGCGTGTTCATCGCCAGCCGTCCAGGCCCGGCAATCAACACGCTGGTAAATACGATCAGCAGCAGCCAGCCGAACTGCCCTTCTTCCAGGGTCCACTGCGGGTGTACCACCACCAGCGCGACGGCCAGCAGAAACAGGATGGGCACGCACGCCAGACGCACGAGGACCCCGGCCATGATCAACAGGGGGCAAAGCACTTCGGCGAAAATCGCCAGCATCAGGGTGGGCGCGGCGCCCAGATGAAACGGATCCTCGATACGGGTCAGCTCAACGCTGTAATGCAACAGCTTGGGCAGCCCGTGGACCCACAGTAAAAACAGCCCACCGCTCAGGCGCAGGAACAGCAAACCCAGATCCTGCTGGGAACGTTCATCCACAATGCTCATCGGTGAGCTCCCTGCGGGTAGGCGGCGGCCGGCAACGGTTGAGACATATGGGTGGCAATGCGCGAGCGCAGCCAGCGCTCGGCCGGATCGTTGTCATGCACACCGCTCCAAACCATCGACAACTCGGCGGCATTGATCTGGAACGGCGGATCCTCAGCACGCAGCGCGCAGCCTTCCACCAGCGCACAGGCGGCGTAGTCAGGCACGGTGGCGATCAATTCGGTGCCTGCCAGCAAGGCCCGCAGGCCGCTGAACTGCGGCACTGCCAACACCACTTTGCGCGTTCGACCGATGCGGGCCAGGTCCAGGTCGATGTTGCCGCTCAGGTCGCCCGAAAACGAAACCATGGCATGGGGCCGCGCGCAGTATTCGTCCAAGGTCAGCGGCCCTGGGCGCTGGTCGCCGCGTAAGACCTTGCAGGGAATGTCGCGCAGTTTCTTGCGCTTGGCATTGGCCGGCAGGTCGGTGGTGTAACTCACGCCGACGCTGATTTCGCCACTGGCCAGCAGCGACGACATCAGTAGAAAATTGGCCCGGCGCACCACCACGATGATGCCGGGGGCCTCTTCGCGCAGTTGACTGAGCAAGGGTGGAAACAAGCCGAACTCGGCATCATCGGACAAGCCGATGCGGAACACGTCGCAACTGGTAGAGGGATCGAAAGCCTTGGCTCGACTGACCGCGCCCGAGATCGTATCCATCGCCGGTTGCAGTTCCCGCAGAATCGCCAGGGCCCGCGGCGTCGGCTCCATACCGCGACCGTTGCGAATCAGCAGCGGATCGTCAAACAGATCCCGCAAGCGTCCCAGCGCGGCGCTCACCGCCGGCTGGCCCATGAACAGCTTTTCGGCGACACGGGTCAGGTTCTTCTCGAACATCAGCGCCTCGAAGATCACCAGCAGGTTCATGTCGAGGCGGCGCAAGTCATTGCGGTTCATGGGTGCTATTCCTGTTGAATACCGGCCCTGTGGGAGCGGGCTTGCTCGCGAAAGCGGTGGGTCAGTGGACACTTATGTCGAATGTGCCACCGCATTCGCGAGCAAGCCCGCTCCCACAGGTTAGTGCTTGGTCAACCCTGGATGAACGCCAGCAGGTCCGCATTCAAGCGGTCCTTGTGGGTATCGGTCAGGCCATGCGGCGCGCCGGGGTAGATCAGCAACTGCGAGTTCTTGAGCAACTTGGCGGCGGCGATGCCCGCGGCTTCGATCGGGACCACCTGATCATCATCGCCATGGACCACCAGGGTCGGCACATCGATATTGCGCAGGTCTTCGGACAGATCCGTCTCCGAGAACGCCTTGATGCAGTCGTAGGTGTTCTTGTGCCCGGCGAGCATGCCCTGCATCCAGAACCAGTCGATCATGCCCTGGGAGACCTTGGCGCCCGGCCGGTTGGCACCGAAGAACGAACTGGCCACTTCTTTGTATAGCTGAGAACGGTCAGCCAGGGAGGCCTGGCGGAAACCGTCGAACACCTGTACGGGCAAGCCACCCGGGTTGGCCGGGGTTTTGAGCATCAACGGAGTCACCGCCGAAATCAGCCCGAGTTTGGCGACGCGGGCGGCACCATGACGACCCATGTAGCGGGCAACTTCGCCACCGCCGGTGGAAAAGCCCAGCAGCACCGCATTCTTGAGGTCCAGCCGCTCGATCAGCTCGGCCAGGTCATCGGCATAGGTGTCCATGTCGTTGCCGTCCCAAGGCTGGCTGGAGCGCCCGTGCCCGCGGCGGTCATGGGCGATCACGCGGTAACCGTTGGACGCCAGGAACATCATCTGCGCCTCCCAACTGTCCGAGTTCAACGGCCAGCCATGGCTGAAGACCACCGGTTGACCACTGCCCCAATCCTTGTAGTAAATCTCGGTGCCGTCGCGGGTGATGAAGGTGCTCATGACGTGACTCCTTGAGATGAGTGGATGGCTCAATGGTCCGGCCAGAGGGGGCATTGGTGTGAGTTAAACGTTGTTAATTTTTTTGGAACCGGCGTGTTAAGCCGCGATGAAGACTGCTTTTTGTGGCGAGGGGATTTATCCCCGCTGGACTGCAAAGCAGTCCAGAGACTGACACCTGGGTGTATCCGATTCATGGGGATCGGGCTTTTGGGGCCGCTTCGCGACCCAGCGGGGATAAATCCCCTCGCCACAAGGTTCAAGCAACCAGAGGGCTGTGTGTTTGCCAGTGAGAAGGCTCTTCACCGTTGCGCTTGAAACAAAACCTGAGGAACATGCTCGGGAAAAGCCGATGCACCGGGACCAGAACATTGAGAGCAACATGAGCCAGTACCTCAACCTGCCTGTCGAACAGACGCTGCATTTCGGCCCTTACCGCGTCCATCCTCGCCAGCGCCTGGTGCTGGAGGCCGGGCAGCCGTTGCGCCTGGGACGCCGGGCAGTGGAGATTCTGCTGGTGTTGCTCGAACACGCCGGACACGTGGTGAGCAAGCAGGAACTGATGGCCCGTGTCTGGCCCAAGAGCGTGGTGGAAGACACCAACCTGCGGGTGCACGTGGCGGCGCTGCGCAAGGCCCTGGGAGACGGCCAGCATGGGCAGCGCTACATCATCACTGTGGCGCAGCGCGGTTACAGTTTCGTCGCACCGGTGTCCCTGGAGCCGGTGGAGCAACTGGCGCGAATCCCTCACCCTTCCCTGGCCCACAACCTGCCGCCGCGCCGCACCCGGCTGATCGGACGCCAGGGCCTGGTGGAAAACCTGGTGGCCCAGCTGCCGCGAAAACGTTTCATCACCCTGGTGGGGACCGGCGGGATCGGCAAGACCACCGTCGCCTTACGTGTCGCTGAGCGGCTGATCGGTCACTACCGGGATGGCGCCTACCTGTTGGACCTGGCGTCGCTCAACGACCCGTGCACGATCGTCCCGAACCTGTGTGCGCTGCTGGACCTGCCACTGCATGAAGGCGACCCGCTGGACATCGTCACCCGGCGACTCAAGGAACAACACCTGCTGCTGGTGATCGATAATTGCGAGCACCTGATCGATGCCATCGCCCAGCTCAGTGAAACCCTGCTGCGCGGGGCGCCCCACTTGCATATCCTGGCCACCAGCCGCGAAAGCCTGCGGGCCGAAGGTGAGCACGTGCAGCATCTGGATTCCCTGGCGTTCCCACCTTGGGAGATGCCCATTGAGGGTTATCCGGCCCTGGAGTTTCCTGCGCTGCAACTGTTCGCCGAACGGGCAATGGCCAGTCATGACAGCTTCGAGCTGACGGATCAGGACATACCGCTGGTGGTCGACATCTGCCGGCGGCTGGACGGAATTCCCCTGGCCATCGAACTGGCCGCCGGTCAGATCGGGGTGTTCGGACTGGAGGAACTTCACCGGCAACTGCAAGGCAGCGTCGCCCTGCTCCACAACGACACCAACGCCGCCGCACCGCGCCAGCAAACCCTGCGTGCCACGCTGGACTGGAGTTTTGCGCTGCTCACCGCCTGCGAGCAGACCTGCCTGCGACGGCTGGCGGTGTTCATGGGCAGCTTCAATCTGGCATCGGCCGCAGCGGTGATCGTGGGTCAACATATCGCGCCGGACCAGGTGCTGATGTCGGTCAGCCAACTGGTCGCCAAATCGCTGCTCAACGTCGAGGTCGGCGATGAAGAGGTGCGTTATCGCCTGCTGGATACCACTCGCAGCTATGCCCTGGAAAAACTGGCTGAAGCCGGGGAACTGGCTGCCAGCCATCAGCGTCACGCCGAGCGCTGCCTGACACTGATGGAGCATGCCGAAAAAGACTGGGAAACGACTCCCACGCGGCAGTGGATCGCCCGCCACGCCCTCTATCGCGACGACATCCGTGCCGCGCTCGACCGGGGGCTGGGCCCGCAGGGATCGCATGCGGTAGCGATCCGCCTGACTGCCCGCACCCTGCCTCTCTGGCAGGAGTTGTCGCTGCTCAGGGAGCACGGGCTTTACGTGAGCAAGGCGCGGGCGTTATTGCGCCAAAGCCCCGTGCCGTGCCCACGACTGACCCTGGCCCTGGAACTGGCCCATGCCAGTTTCAATTACCATACTCAAGGCGGCACGCCTGCCACTGTCGAAGCCTTCATCACGGCCCGGGGCCTGGCGCAACAATGCCAGGACCTGGCCGGCGAGCTGCGCGCCGTGTCGGGGCTCATGACCGTCAACCTCAGCTGCGGCAACTACCAAGAGGCGCTGGAACAAAGCCTGGATTTCGACCGACTGGGCGTGCACGGCGACCCGACCCTGTCCTTGAGCACCCAACGCCTGCGGGTGCTGGCGCAGCATTTCACGGGTGACCAGACGGCCGCCCGGCGTGATGCCGAACAAGTGATCCAGCGCCTGGCCCAGAGCGGCCATCTCAGCCGTTTCTCCCATGGTTTCGGCGTGCAATACGATCAGAGCGTGGCGGCACTGACCGTTCTGGCGCGCATTCTCTGGCTGCAAGGCTTTGCCGAAAAAGCCCGGCGCACCGCCGACCTTGCGCTGCAGATTGCCTTGCAGATCAACCACGGCATCTCGATCTGCTACACCCTGGCGCTGAGCGGTTGTGTGATTGCGCACTACAACGGCGAGCATTCACGCGCCCGGGAAAGGCTCGAACTGTTGAAGCATCAGGCGAAAAAACATTCGGTCATGCTGTTCCATGACTGGGCCAGCCACTATGCCCGCGCTTTCGATGACGAAACCCTGGAAGCAAGTTCGACCAACGCCGGACTGATCCAGGACATCGTCGTCACCCTGCGCATCGATTGCGTCAGCCAGGCACAGGTCGAGCGCGCCCGCAACGGTGCGGCAGGCTGGTGTACGGCGGAGATCCTGCGGGCCGAGGCCGAAGCCCTGCTGGCGCAGAACGACCCCGCCTTTGAGCGCTGCGCCGAAGAGCAACTGCTGAGCGCCCTGGCGGTGGCCCGGCGGCAAAATGCCTTGGCCTGGGAATTGCGCAGCGCCATGTCCCTGGCCCGGCTGTGGCAACGCCGGGGCATGGACCATGCCGCCCAGGATCTGCTCAGGCCGGTCTATCGACGTTTCAGCGAAGGGTTCGACACTCCCGACCTACAGCAAGCTGGCGCGCTCCTGCAAAAACTGGCCCGACGGCTGGGGCCTTGAACGACGTACCTCCCAAGCTTCTTGCAGTGCATGGCGCCGGTTGAAAACAGCCCACTGACCACTGCGCCGCAATTTTTCCAGGGCGTAGGCGCGAGTGGTGTGGAGCAAGTGGAACCGAGCCCCGTCCACGCACTGCTCGACCATGACCAGCGATTGGTTCGCCAGCCGTGACAGCAGACCAGGCAGTTGCCCGGCCTCCAACTCGGCACAACTGATGACGGCCAGCGCCGCCTTGAGCGTAAACGGCCCATCGAATACGGCCAGGCGCTGGAACACGGCTTGCTCATCGTCACTCAAGCGCTCGAAGCTCCAGTCCAGCATGGCCTCCAGGCTTCGATGGCGCGCCACAGCCGTGCGGCGCCCATGGTTCAAGAGTGACAGCCCACAATCCAACTGTTCCAAAACCCCCGCCACGCCCAACACCCCCACCTGGGCCGCCGCCAGTTCCAGCGCCAGCGGTAACCCGTCCAGGCGTTGGCATATCTGGACAATCACCGCCAGCTCGCGGTCATTGGGCTCGAAACCCTGCTGCCGGGCAGCGACCTGATCGATCAACAACTGCACCGCCGGACACGCCAATATCTGGTGGGCCGGCTCACGGGACGAGGTCACTGTCAGCCCCGGCAGTTGTACGACGCGCTCATCGGTCAGATTCAAGGGCTCACGGCTGCTGAACAACAGCGAGACCTGCGGGGCCGATGCGCCCAACGCCCGGGCCAGGTCCCGGCAGGCGTCGAGCAGATGGTCGCCGCCATCGAGCACCAGCAACATCCGCCGCGATTTCAGTTGCTGGCTCAAGGTTCCGTGTCCCAGCCCCAGGGTGCGGGTAACCTGTGCCGTCACCTGCGACGGCTCGCTGATGACGGACAGGTCCACAAACCAGGCACCGTCGTCAAAGTATTCCAGCAACAGTTCGGCCGCCCGCAGCACCACAGTGGTCTTGCCGACCCCACCCGGTCCGGTCACGGTGGTCAGGCGCTGACGGGGAACCTCGCTGAGCAACCGTCCCAGCACTTTGTCGCGACCGATCACCGGGCTCAGGCGCGCGGGCAGGTTGTGGCGCTCGAGCGGCTGCTCGACGTCAGCATCCACGACCACGGGCGCGGCAAAGCAATAGCCCTGCCGGGGATGATTGAGGATGTAGCGCCCCTCCTGCGCCGCGTCACCGAAAGCCCGCCGTAGCGCCGCGATGTGCACCCGCAGGTTGATGTCTTCCACCACGCTGTCAGGCCAGACGCGCGCGATAAGCGCTTGCTTGCTCACGAAGTGACCGGCGTTCTCCAGCAACACTTGAAGAATGTCCAGGGCGCGCCCCCCCAATATCAGAGGCTCGCCTTCACGCGTGACCAGTCGCTGCTGGCGATAAAAGCTAAACGGGCCGAAGCACACCGCCGGCTCGGTGTCGGGTCTGGCGAAACTGTTCATGGGCGATCGAGCGCCGGATAACCATCGCGAGCATGACACTACGGCGATCCGAACGCGTCTGCCCTGGCTCCTGCGCATCCTTTCCAGAGGGTTCGCCGTTATCTTGGCAGCCATCGCCCAGAGGACAATGCTGGCACAGGGCGCATGACGGACATTGCGGTGCCCTGGACGGACACCGACGGCTCAACTGAACTGCTGGCGGTATTGCACGGGGGTCAGGCCAAGCTTTTCACTGAACAGCAAGCGCATGTGCCGCACACTGCCGAAGCCGCTGCGAAACGCCACGGTCTTGAGGGGCAAATCCGTGGATTCCAGCAACTGGCGGGCGCGATCGATGCGCGCGCCTTGCAGGAACTCCATGGGCGTCATCTTCACTTCGCGAACGAACATCCGAGCGAAATGGCGCGAACTCATGGCGGCGATCGCGGCCATGCGTTCGATGGTGAAGGGTTCCTCCAGGTGCTCCATCACATGATGCTGCACCCGGGTAATGGCAGACTCTTGAGCCGCCACCGCCGCCACCAGCGGGCTGAACTGCGCCTGGCCGCCCTGGCGCTTCATCACCACCAGCAACACTTTGGCCACATCCAGCGCGACTTTACGACCGTGGTCCTGAGCGACGATGGACAGCGCCAGGTCGATGCCGGCGGTCACACCGCCGGAGGTGATCAAGCGTCGATCCTGCAGGAAGATTTTGTCGGTCTCCACCCGTGCCTTGGGGAAACGCTGGATCAGGCGTTCGGTGTAGTGCCAGTGGGTGGTAACGCGATAGCCGTCAAGCAGCCCAGCCTCCCCTAACACAAATACGCCGGTGCAAATGGAGCCGTAGCGCGTGGCCCGTGGCGCTGCCGCGCGCAACCAAGTGTGCAATCCCGGATGCTGGTCGTTGTAGGCGCCCGGCCCACCCGGCACCAGCAACACGTCATAGGCCGCCCAAGCCTGGTCAATGTGGATATCGGCCTGTACCGCTACGCCGTTGGACGCTCGCAACGCGCCGCGTTCGGTTCCCAGGGTCAGCAATTGATAACGAAGATCGGGTTCAAGGTAACGATTGGCGATGGAAAACACTTCAAGAGGCCCGGCCATGTCGAGCAATAAAAAATCCGGAAACAACACCATTGCAACGGTTTTCATCGAAAATACGCCAAAATATCCAGAGGCCTTAGAAGCCACAAACCCACATTATGTCGAAGCCAGCCGCCTGCTGGTAGCAGCCTCTATTGTCCACTCATAACGGACAGTCTTTCGTTTTTAACCTGCTTATTGAACCAGTCAATAACCATTAACCTTCTTCTGAACCTGGCGAACGCCCACCGCCGCCGCCCATACCCATCAGGAGAGCTACCATGCTGACCCTTCGCAAAGCTTCAGACCGCGGCATCGCCCGCCACGGCTGGCTGACCTCGTTCCATACCTTTTCCTTTGCCAGCTACCGCAACGTCAACGAACAAGGCTTCTCCGACCTGCTGGTCATCAACGACGACCGGGTCGCAGCGGCCAAGGGTTTCGGCCAGCATCCGCATCGGGACATGGAGATTTTTTCCTATGTACTTGAAGGCGCGCTGGAGCATAAGGACACCCTGGGTACCGGCTCCGTCATTCGCCCCGGTGATGTACAACTGATGAGCGCTGGCAGCGGCGTGGCCCATAGCGAGTTCAACCACAGCGCCGAGGAGCTGGTGCACTTCCTGCAAATCTGGATCGTGCCCAACGTCAGTGGCGCCACACCGCGCTATCAACAGGAGCACTTCAGCGCCGAACAGAAACGCGGTCGCCTGCAATTGATCATTTCCCCGGACAGCGCCAACGGCTCGCTCCAGGTGCGCCAGGACGCACGGGTTTATGCCGGGCTGTTCGACGGCGAGGAAAACGCCACCCTGACATTGGCGCCTGATCGTTATGCCTACGTGCATGTGGCCCGTGGCAGCGTCGAGCTCAATGGGGTGCCGTTACAGGAAGGTGATGGCGTACGGGTGCGCGAGGAACAGGTGCTGACGTTGAGCAACGGTCAGGGAGCCGAGGTGCTGGTGTTTGATCTACGGCCACAGGAATTGCCGCAAATGCCCTGAGGGCAGGTCCTGTTCGCGATAGCGGTTGCCCATACAGCATTCTTGTTGAATGGAACACTTATATCGCGGGCAGGTTCTCCTCCCGCCGCTTCTCATTGCCCTGCGCCATGCCAACCTGAGCAATATAGGGCCGTAGACTCAGTTTGAGGTGTTTAATCAAATCATTGATGAGCTACATAACTGTGAAAACAAGTAGCGAGGCGCTCGCGACATGTCATTTGGCCATCTTTCACGCCTCTCAGGGGTATATATCGAAAGCATCTTTAGAAACTTAAGCTGCATGAGCTGAGTGAAACAAGCAATGCGAAGCGACAGCCCTTTCCGACGTGTGGTGCTCTGCTCTTATTAAAACTACAATATCTTCTTAACGTTACCGGCCATTGAAATGATTTCAATTAGCCATCAATTATCCTCACTCAGTTAGTCATGGAAGAAGTATGAAAACGGTTATGTCTCTCGTTGTGCTTTCCGTTGCCTGCTATGCAACAGCAGACGTTCAAAAAATTCAGTATGCCTACGACGATTCGAAGGCCGAATACTCCATCGTCTCGTTTACCGAGAGCGGTTCGACCCTCCAGGTCACCGTCCAAAGAGCGGGTCCCTACTTCACCAACTACACAAAACTGGCACTCGACTGCGCTAACCACAATGTTCGGCACATGGGCATGTACAACAGTCTCGAAAGGCTGGAAAAAGCTCAGTTCGACCCGATGCAGGAGCGCATCGTCGCAGGCTCGATCGCCGATGAAGTGCGCAAAGTACTTTGCCGCGGCACAAGCATGACTGCCTCACAGGCCGATGAAGTACCTGCCAAGGTAAAAGCTGACGATAAAATCTGATCCCAACGCCGCTAGCCTGCGGCGTTTGCCAACCCTCTACAGGGCAAAATCTCTGACATGATGTTCAGTGCGGGGATTGTTGATACTTTGCCATCATGATCCTGGCGAGAGAGCAAGCCCCTCCCACCTCCGAACGGGTCGCGTGCTATCACCGAACGCCCTGTTTTCGCTCAAACGTCGAACGATAACTGCCCGGCGGAACGCCGAAGAAATCCCGAAAACGACGCTGAAAGTGCGGCGAGCTGACAAAGCCTGTCGCCACGGCGATTTCGGTGACGGATCGATTGGTCTGCTGGATAAGTTGGCGCGCACGGGTCAGGCGCAGTTCCAGGTAATAACGCGTCGGCGTTGCGCCGAGGAAACTGCAGAAGCGCCGCTCCAACTGTCGCTTGGAGATTTTCACGCAGGCCGCCAGCTCATCGATGGTCAACGGCTCCTCGATGTTTTGCCACATCAGCTCCAACGCCAGCTTGAGACTTTCTGGCAGTGTCGGATCGGTTTCGACGAAGACCGGCGGCAGATCCGACGCGTCGCCCGACTCATCACAGCGCAGGATCTCCTCGATCGCCCCCACCAGCGCCTCGCCTCCCGTCTGGCGGATCAACTGAAGCATCATGCGCAGCGAGCTGTTGGCACCTGCGCAGCTGACCCGCTGCCGGTCAACCACATAAGCGCGGCTGGAAACTTTCACACGGGGAAAAACCTCCGCCATCATGGCGCGACTTTCCGGGTGAACAGCGCATTCGAAACCATCGAGCAAACTGGCATCGGCGACAAAAAAAACGCCGTTCCACAACCCGCCCAGTATTGCCCCGGACGCGGCGTTGGCGCGCAGCTTGCGTCGCAGCAGCGGCATACCCTGCAACTTCACGCGAAAGCCACCGGCGACGATCAGGACGTCCTGGTTCTCCGGCAACTGCGCCAACTCGATATCGGCAGAGATAACGATCCCCAGGTCACTGGTCACCTGACTCCCCGATGCCCCAACCGTCAGCACCTCATACAGTGGCCTGTCGCTCATCAGGTTGGCTGTCACCAGCGCATCCACCGCGCCGGTAAAGGACATCATCGAGAAATTGTCCATCAATACGAACGCGACACGAACCGGAGCCTGATCAGCATCTGAGGATCCGAGCGGCCGGTAAGCCATGTTTTTGTTTTTAAGTACGCTCTCGAATGCGCTGGGCATAGGGCCTCGTCAATACATGAAGGCATCAGGACTTGTATCACGCTCGCGCTTTAAGCAGCAGAGCAATTGGCACATCTTCCAGATTAACCACGCCGGCTGCAATCGACTCGCTACATCCCAGGCCCTTGAACTCCCTGACAGCCAGCGGCCTCAAGTCCATTCGACTTTGGTCGATATCGTGTAGGTACGCATGGGCGCTTCCCCCGTTCCAGAAACTCGCAACGCGCACCGCTACTGTTTCCTGTTTCCGCCGTTTCAACACCTATAA
The DNA here is from genome assembly GCF_900113505.1 of Pseudomonas sp. NFACC45. Classification (NCBI taxonomy): domain Bacteria; kingdom Pseudomonadati; phylum Pseudomonadota; class Gammaproteobacteria; order Pseudomonadales; family Pseudomonadaceae; genus Pseudomonas; species Pseudomonas sp. NFACC45. Next base: position 64,330 of record NZ_FOPO01000005.1, on the reverse strand, counting down.
ATATCCGCGGGAGAAGTCATGAATATCAAACAGAAGCTGACCTGGGCGTTCGCGGCCATCGCCTGCCTGCCGGTTATCCTGGTGGCGGTGCTTGTCGTGCTGAACCTGCGCAACGCCGCACAAAGCAACTTCCTGGACAGCAGCGGCCGTGAAATCCGCCAGATCGACAACGGCATGAAGCAGTTCTTCGATGGCATCAGCCAGAACGTCGAGTTCTTCGCCAAGGATCCACGGATTGTCGCGGCCAAGGATCTGAAAAATTATTCCGGTGCCGACGCTGCACAAATTCCGCTGCCTGAGAACAACAAGCAGCTGCTGGACATATTCGACCGATTCGCCCAAAGCCATCCGACCACCGCCTATCTTTCTCTGGGGCTGGCCGACGGTGGTTACGCCAGTTGGCCTGACGATCCCAAAATTTCCAATTACGACCCCCGCGTTCGTCCCTGGTACAAGGCCGCCATCGCGTCACCGGGCACCACAGTGCGTACAGACGCCTATTACTGGGCCCCGGACGATGTATCGCTGATCGGCATCGTCCACACGGTCTCCGACGCCGCCGGCAAGCTGGTGGGTGTGGTGGGCCTGGACGTTTCACTCAAGCAACTGACCGAACTGGTCAAGAACATCAAGCTGGGCGACAGCGGTTACCTGATGCTGGTCGAAGCCAATGGCAACGTCCTGGTCGACCCCAGCGACGCCAAGCACAACTTCAAGCCCATGGCAGAGCTTGGTCCCAACTATGCCGCACTGGCCAAAAGCGCTGATGGCGTAACTCAGATCGAGATCGAGGGCGTGCCCTACATGGCCAACGTCGTCAGCTCCAAAGGCTTGGGCTGGCGTTTCATCGGCCTGATCAAACGCGACGAAGTCATGGCCCAAGCCTCGAGCCTGACCTGGTTGATCGCCATCATCGCCGCCGTGCTGGCAGTGGTGTTCGCCATCGTCGGTGCCAGTTTCGCCAGCGTGATCGTGCGACCGATTCGCGGTGTTGCCAATGGCCTGCAGGAAATCGCCGAAGGTGAAGGCGACCTCACCCGCAAGCTCTCGGTGCAAGGCAAGGACGAAACCGCCACCCTGGCCAGTTGGTTCAACCAGTTCCTGGGCATGATCGCCCAACTGGTGCAGCGCATTGGCAGCGCCTCCTCCGACCTGCAAAGCGCCGCCGCCGATACCAGCGAAGTGGCGCAAAACATGAACGAAGCTGCCGGACGTCAACGTCAGGCCGTTGAACTGGTGAGTACCGCGTTCAACGAAATGGTCGCCACCGCCAACGAGGTCGCGCGCTCCTGCAGCCAGGCCGCCTCCAGCGCGGACGCGGGCTATCGCGACGTGCACGATGGTCAACAGCACATCGGCGAAGCCACGGGCAGCGTGCTGAAACTGAGCGAGGACCTGCAAAAGTCGACCCAGACCATGCAGGCGCTGGAGCAGGACAGCAAGAACATCAACACCATCCTCGACACCATTCGCTCCATTGCCGAACAGACCAACCTGCTGGCCCTCAACGCGGCCATCGAAGCGGCGCGGGCCGGCGATCAGGGTCGCGGATTTGCCGTGGTCGCGGACGAGGTGCGCGCCCTGGCCCGGCGTACCGCCGACTCCACCGGCGAGATCGACAGCCTGCTGGGCAACCTCGCCCGCCGGACCCAGGAAGTCACCCTGCAAATGCAGGGCAGTCTGCAGGGCTCCAAAACCAGCGTTGAACGCATTCAGCAAGCCCGCGACAGCTTCGACAAGATCCGTATCTCGGTGGACTCGATTCGCGACCAGAACACCCAGATCGCCACGGCGGCCGAGGAACAGCACCAGGTGGCCGAAGACATCAACCGGCACATCTCGCAAATCCATACCGATGCACAACTGGTGGAAGAATATGCCCACTCGGCGCAAACGGGCTCGGGCCGCTTGACGGATATTTCCGGGCAGCTCAAGGGCTTGGTAGGACGGTTCAAGTTCTAGTTGTAGAGCCTGAGACAGCCCCCCTAAATGTGGGAGCGAGCCTGCTCGCGATGGCGGTCGCTATCGCGAGCAGGCTCGCTCCCACACTTGCTGGGTCATCGAGTCATTGCTGCCCCGTTGTCACCGATGCGGTTTGCCCGCCAAACATAGCCTCAAAGCGCGGTTTGTTGGCAGCGTAGTATTCGGCGACCACCTTATCTGCCGAACTGTCCCGCGCCGCCGCCATCAATCGCTCAAGGTCAGCTTGAGGAATAGTGAAGTGAGCGAACTCGCTCACAGAGATCGCCTACGCTTGGGGCTATGGCAGCAGTTCCCACTTCAGCCGGCACTTCAAGTCGCCGTTCGGCATGTCGCCTCGACTGTTACGGGAAACCGCGAGCGACAGCCGGATGAAATCGACGGCGGCCTAAGTAAGCTTCTGCGCTCAAAACCTCCAGAAGAAAGGGGGAGTGAAACCGCTACTAACCAGGGCACCAAAGTTGACCGTTGGTCGAGAGCAAAATAGGGTCACAGGCCGTTCCCTACATCGTGACCTAGTATCAACCCAGGTTCGGCTGGACAACGCAGGAGATCGACATGTCCGCCTCCGAATCCAGCCTCCTCCAGAGCTGGCAGCACAACGCCCAATCCTGGATCGAAGCGATCCGCACCGGCACCCTCGAGAGCCGCATCAACGTCACCGACCAAGCCATCCTGTTGGCGGTACTGAGCCGTCAACCCGAGCGTGTGCTCGATCTGGGTTGCGGCGAGGGCTGGTTGTTACGGGCCTTGGCCGAACGGGGCATCGAAGCGGTCGGCGTGGACGGCGGTGCAACACTGGTCGAGGCCGCGCGGGCCGCGGGCTCTTCGCCGGTGCATCTGGCAAGCTACGAGTCGCTGGCGCAGGCCACGGTGGACATCGGCCGCAATTACGACCTGATCTGCGCCAACTTCGCCCTGCTGCACCAGGACATCATCCCGCTGCTCACCGCCATGAACGCCCTGCTCGCCCCCGGCGGCACGCTAGTGATCCAGACACTGCATCCGTGGGCCGCAGCAGCGGGCAACTATCAGGACGGTTGGCGAGAAGAAACCTTCGCCGGCTTCCGGGGGCAATGGCAGCCCATGCCCTGGTACTTTCGCACCTTGTCCAGTTGGCTCAAAGCACTGGATATGGCCGGCTATCGACTGGCCGGTCTGCAGGAGCCGCAGCACCCACAAAGCTCGGCGCCGCAGTCGTTGCTACTGGTGGCCGAGCCGCAAGGTTGAACGCCACGGCGAACATGCTCTTCAGGGGCGCTTAATGCCTCTGAACGTCGGCTCAGTTCCAGCCACCCCCCATCACCTTGTACAACGTCACGCGATTGCTCTGTTCGGCCAGGCGCAGGGTGATCAGGTCTTGCTGGGCGCTGTACAGCGAGCGCTGGGCGTCCAGGGCTTCGAGGTAGCTTTGCGAACCACCACGGTATAAGGCGTCGGAAAGCTCGAAGCTCGTGCGACTGGCATCAGTCAATGCTTGCTGCGCGGCGAGGCGGCGATCCAGCGTGCTGCGTTCTGCCAACGCATCGGCCACTTCCTTGAAGGCGCTTTGCACTGTTTGCTGATAAGTCTGTACCTGTATTTCGCGCTCGACCTTGGCCGCGTCCAGTGTCGCGCGGTTGCTGCCACCGTCGAAGATCGGCAGGCTGACGCTCGGAGCAAACGACCAGGCGCCACTGCCGGACTTGAACAGGCCGGACAACGCCGAGCTTGAAGAACCGGCACTGGCCGTCAGGCTGATGCTCGGAAAGAACGCCGCGCGGGCCGCGCCGATGTCGATATTGGCCGACTTGAGGGTGTGTTCGGCGGCCAATACATCCGGGCGCCGTTGCAACAGGCTGGACGGCAGCTCGGCCGGCACTTGCACCAGCGCCGCCGCCGACTCCAGGTTCGCACCGGGCAGCAGTTCCTCGGGAACATCACTGCCCACCAGCAGGCGCAGGGCATTGCGATCCTGGAGGAGCTGGCTTTCATACGCCGCCGCGTCAGCCCGGGCTGACTCCACGGTGGTTTGCGCCTGGGCCACGGACAAACCGGAGGATCCGCCCAGTGCGTGGCTGCGACGGGTCAACTCATAGGTCGCCTGCTGGCTGCGCAAGGTCTCTTGGGCCAGTTGCAAACGCTCGTTGTCCGCCGCCAGGGTCAACCAGGCCGTGGCCACTTCGGCCACCAGGCTGATCTGCGTGCTGCGCCGGGTTTCGGTCAGGGCCAGATAGTCTTCCAGAGCCTCGTCCTGAAGGTTTTGCATGCGTCCGAATACGTCCAGCTCATAGCTGCTCAGCCCCAGTTGCGCGCTGTAGTCATGGCTGGTGGTCGCCGAGCCGCTGTTGGACAACGAGCCAGGCGTACGACTGTGGGTGCCGCTGACGCTGGCATTGATCGACGGCAAAGACTCGGCGCGCTGGATACGGTATTGGGCCTGGGCCTTTTCGACATTCAAGGCGGCCAGGCGCAGGTCGCGGTTGTTGGTCAGGGCCAGTGCTTGCAAGCGCGCCAGACGGCTGTCGGTGAAAAAGTGTTGCCATTGGATCTCGGCGGCGACCTCCCCCTTGGGCGTACCGACGGTGGGCAACCATAGCTCGGAGACCGGCGCCTCGGGGCGTTCATACTGCGGTGCCAGATTGATGCAGCCACTGAGCAGTGTGAGTAAGGCCAGCAAGGGCCAGCGGAACTTGATCATGCGTCACCTGCCTGAGTGGTTGGAACCGAACTCGAAACCGTGGACACGCGGGAAAACCGTCGGCGAATCTGCACGAAGAACAATGGGACGAAGAAGATCCCCAACACCGTGGCGGTGAACATGCCGCCCAGCACGCCGGTACCGATTGCCTGGCGTCCGGCGGAACCTGCACCGCTGCTCAGGGCCAGGGGCAATACGCCGAACATGAAGGCCAGGGAGGTCATGAGAATCGGCCGCAGGCGTTGGCGCACGGCAATTAGCGTCGCGTCCCGCAAGCTGTTGCCCTGCTCTTGCAGATGCTTGGCGAACTCGACGATCAGAATCGCGTTTTTAGCCGCCAACCCCACCGTGGTCAGCAGCCCTACCTGGAAGTACACGTCGTTGCTCAAACCACTGACACGGGTGGCCAGCACCGCACCCACCACCCCCAACGGCACCACCAGCATCACTGAGAAAGGCACCGACCAACTCTCATAGAGCGCAGCGAGGCAGAGAAATACGAACAGCACCGATATCGCGTACAGCAGGGGTGCCTGCGAACCGGACAGGCGCAACTGATAGGACTGCCCGGTCCACTCGTAGCCGATGCCCTCCGGCAATTGCTTGATGATCGCCTCCACCGCATCCATCGCATCCCCGGTACTGACCCCAGGCGCCGGATCGCCCACCACTTCCAGCGAAGCGTTGCCGTTGTAACGCTCCAACAACGGTGAGCCGTAGCTCCACGAACTGCTGGCAAACGAGGAAAAAGGCACCATCTCGTCGTTGCTGTTGCGCACGAACCAATGTTCCAGGTCGGCCGCCTGCATCCGCGATGCAGCCTCGCCCTGAACGTAAACCTTCTTTACCCGGCCCTGATTGAGGAAATCATTGATATAGGTGCCCCCCAACGCCGTGGACAAGGTGGTGTTGATGTCACTGGTGCTCAAGCTCAAGGCCCCGGCCTTGCGATCATCGATGCTGACCTTGAGTTGCGGGGCGTCGTCCAGGCCATTGCTGCGCACGCCCAGCAAGCGTGCGTCTTTGTTCGCCAGTTCGATGAATTGCTCCCGCGCGGCGACCAGAGCGTCATGCCCCAGGCCACCGAGATCCTTGAGTTGCAGGTCGAAGCCGGACGTCTGTCCCAGGCCTCGCACGGCGGGCGGTTGCATGACGAACACATTGGCATCACCAATGCTCGACAGCGCCATGGTCGCGCGCTGGGCGATGGACGCCGCATCCTGCCCTGCCCCTGTGCGCTCGCTCCAGTCCTTGAGCCGGATAAAGGCTCGGGCGGTATTCTGGCTGTTGCCGCCCATGCCCAGGCCGGTGATGCTGATCAGCGCCTCGACTTCCGGTTGTTCGAGCAGATAGCTTTCGAACTGCTTGATCACCGCCTGGGTACGGCTGTCCGTGGCGCCCACCGGCAATTGCACCTGAGCCATGAGAATGCCCTGGTCTTCATCAGGCAGGAATGAAGTGGGCAGGCTCAGATAACCGACCGTCATTACCAGCACCACCAGCCCATACACCAGCCAACTGATGCGACCCCGCTGCAAAATAGCGCCCACCCGACCTTTATAGGCCTCGGCAGCGCGCTCGAACATGCGGTTGAACCAGCCGAAAAATCCGCCTTGAGCGCCATGCCCCTTGCCATCGGACGGCTTGAGCAGGGTCGCGCACAACGCCGGCGTCAAGGTCATCGCCACCAGCACCGAGAGCACCATGGCCGAGACAATGGTGACCGAAAACTGCCGGTAGATGATCCCGGTGGAACCGCCGAAAAACGCCATGGGAATGAATACCGCACTGAGGACCAGGGTGATGCCGACCAGGGCGCTGGTGATTTCATCCATCGACTGGCGCGTGGCGTCCAGGGCCGATAGCCCGCGCTCGGCCATTACTCGCTCGACGTTCTCTACCACCACAATCGCATCGTCCACCAACAGGCCGATGGCCAGGACCATGGCGAACATGGTCAGGGTGTTGATTGAATAGCCGAACAGCGCCAGCACACCGAACGTACCCAGCAGCACCACCGGCACGGTGATCGCCGGGATCAGTGTGGCCCGCAGGTTCTGCAAGAAGAGGAACATGATCAGCACCACCAGAACGATGGCCTCGCCCAAGGACTTGACCACCTCTTCGATGGACAGGCTGACAAAGGGCGTCGTGTCGTAGGCAATCACGTTCTTGAGTTGCATTGGCGTGGGGTAGAACGGTTCCAGCTCCTTGAGCTTGGCCTTCACCGCTTCCCCCACGGTCAGGGCATTGGCCCCAGCGGCCAGTTGTACGCCCATGGCGGCAGCGGGTTTGCCGTTCAGGGCCGAATTCACGTCGTAGCTTTCACTGCCCAATTCAACCCGTGCTACATCCCCGAGCAATACCACGGCACCGTCGCTGGTGGACTTGACCACGACATTGCGAAACTGCTCGACGGTTTGCAGCTTGCTGCGGGCGCTGATCGTGGCATTCAACTGCTGGCCCTTCACCGCTGGCAAGGCGCCGAGCTGACCGGCGGAGACTTCAGTGTTCTGCGCCTCCAGGGCAGAGCTGATGTCCGACGGCATCAGCGCGTATTTTTGCAACAGGGCAGGATCCAGCCAGATGCGCATGGCATAACCCGAGCCCAATGTCTGCACATCGCCGACACCGTCAATACGGCTGATGGAATCGAGCAAGGTGCTGGAAATGTAATCGCCGATCTGGGTGCCGGTCACGCTCGGGTCGTCGGAGGCCAGAGCGACAATCATCAGGAAATCCGAGCCGCCTTTGGTCACGGTCAGACCTTCGCTTTGCACCGACTGCGGCAGCCTCGACTCGGCCTGTTGCAGTTTGTTCTGCACTTGCATCTGCGCCACGTCCGGGTTCGTGCCGGCGGTAAACGTCAGGCTGATGCTGGCACTGCCGTCCGAACTGCTGGAGGCCGACATGTAGGTCAGGTTATCCAGGCCTTTCATCTGCTGCTCGATGACCTGGGTCACCGAGTCTTCCACGGTCTTGGCCGAGGCGCCGGTGTAGGTGGCGGAGATACGCACTGTCGGTGGTGCGATGTCCGGGTACTGCTCCAGGGGCAACTGACTGATGGACAAAGCGCCAGCGAGCATGATGACGATGGCAATGACCCAGGCAAAAATCGGCCGGTCGATGAAAAAACGCACCATGCTCAGCCCTCCTGCGCAATGGCGACGGGTGCCGATTTCAGCGTGCGACTGCGCGTGCCAGGGTTCTGCGCCACGACGGCTTCACCGACCCGGACTTTCTGCCCGCCCTCGACAATCAACTGGTCACCGGCATTGAGGCCGGTCTTGACCCACCACTGGTTGCCCACGGCGCGGTCGATGGTCAAGACGCGCTGTTCGACCTTGCCATTGACCACCAGCAAGACCGTGGTCACCCCGCTGGCACTGCGGGTTACTGCCTGTTGCGGAATCAAAATCGCCTGATCGTCGCGAGCCTGCTCCAGCACCGCCCGCACGTACATGCCCGGCAGCAACAACCGGTCCGGATTAGCAATTTTCGCCCGTAACGTCACCGTCCCAGTGCCTTCGTTCACACTCACGCCGCTGAACTTCAAGCGACCTTCATGGGCATAGGTGCTGCCGTCATCGAGCTTGAGGCTGATTCGCGCCTCGCCTTCGCCATTGCTTTGCAGCACACCGCTGGCCAGGTCGCGCTTGAGGCGCAACAACTCGGTGGTCGATTGGGTGACGTCAACGTAGATCGGGTCCAGTTGCTGCACCGTGGTCAATGCGCTCTCCTGATTGGCAACCACCAGCGCGCCCGGGGTGACCGTCGAGGTTTCGATGCGCCCGCTGACGGGAGAACTGATGCGGGTGTACGCCAGGTTGATGCGCGCCGTCTCCACCCCGGCCTGGGCCACCTGCCGCTCGGCTTCGGCGGTCAGCAGGCTGGCCTGAGCGTCCTCGTTGTCTTGCTGGCTGATGGCATCGATCTTCGCCAACTGAGCGTTACGCTTGGCCGTGGCCTGGGCTGACTTCAAGGTGGCACGGGCCTTGGCGAGATTGGCCTGTGCCTCCGCCAATGCGGCCTTGTAAGAGGAGGCATCCAGTTGGTACAGCGCTTGTCCGGCCTTGACCTCGGCCCCTTCGACAAACAGTCGCTGCTGAACGATACCGCCCACCTGCGGACGGATCTCGGCGACCATGAACGCCTGGGTGCGCCCGGCCAGTTCCGTAGTCAGCGCCTGGCTTTTCGGCTGCACAGTCAGCACCGACACCTTGGGCGGTTCGACTACCGGTGCCGATTCGCCGGAGCAACCGCCTAACAGGAACAGAACGATCAGGAACACCAGCACGACGCTGGTCACCAGGGATTTGGCGAATAATTTGGTCGACATAAATGCCTCTGCAAGACGGTTGGTTCAAGCCAGGCGCCATACTGCGAGGCAAATGTGCAGGAAAATTGAAGATTGCCCGGCGCCCTTGAATCTTCTTCGCACCAGGGCCTAAATGGACGGGCCCTTCACCGACCTGCCCGAGCCCATGAAACTGAGCATCTCCACCAAGCTGTTTATCGCAGTACTGGCCAGCGTACTGTTCGTCATCCTGAGCATGGGGGTGGCCAACGGCTGGAGCTTCGGCAAGGGTTTTCTCGACTACCTCAACGAGCAGGCCCTGTTGCGCATGTCGCCAGTGCTGCCGCGTCTGGCCAACGCCTACGAGCGCGAGGGCGATTGGGAATTTTTGCGCAACCAGCCGGATCGCTGGTTCGAACTGCTGCGCCCCGAACCCGGGGAAAACGACAGCGACCCGCAACGCCCCCCCATGCCCATGTCCGACCTGACCGGTGCAGTGTTTCGCATCGCCCTGCTGGACGTGCAAAAGCAATGGGTCATGGGCTACTCGGCAATTGCCGACGACGCCTTGATGCGCCCAGTCAAGGTCGCGGGCAAAACCGTTGGCTGGCTGGCGGTGACGCCGTTTCAGAACGTGACCGAAGCCGGGGGCGAACGCTTCCGTCAGTACCTGATACGCACCAGTCTGGCCATGGGGGTGTTCTCTTTGCTGTTGGCGATGCTAATCGCCTGGTGGATCGCCCGCACCCTGCTTGAACCGGTCAAACGCGTGGCCGCCGCTACGCATCGCCTGGCCGCCGGTGAATACAGCAACCGAGTCTCGGTGTCTTCCAATGACGAAGTCGGTCAGTTGGCCCGGGACTTCAATCAGTTGGCGTATACCCTGGAGCGCAATGAAAAAATGCGTCGGGAGTTCATGGCCGACGTCTCCCATGAACTGCGACCCCCCCTGTCGGTACTGCGCGGGGAACTGGAAGCCATCAAGGACGGCGTGCGCACACTTGATCAGTCTTCGATGAAATCGCTGCAAGGCGAAGTCGGCATGCTCAGCAAACTGGTGGATGATCTGTATGAACTGTCCCTGGCCGATGTGGGCGCGTTGACATACCGCAAGAGCGAATGCGATCTCAACGAGCTGCTGGACGGTTGCGCAGCCATGTTCCAGGAACGCTGTAGTGCCCGGGATTTGCGCCTGGAGCTGGAGCTGCCGATCACGCCGTTGCGTTTGGAGGCCGACCCCAAGCGTCTGCAGCAGTTGTTCAGCAACCTGCTGGAAAATGCCGTGCGTTACACCGATGAGGGCGGTGTACTGCGCATTCGAGCTGCCGGCGATGGCGACGCCGTACGCGTCGACTTCCTGGATTCCGGTCCAGGGGTCGACGCCGATCAGTTGCCACGGCTGTTCGAGCGGTTCTACCGCGGCGAAACTTCACGCAATCGCGCCAGTGGTGGCGCCGGCCTGGGGCTGGCCATCTGTCACAGCATCGCCCTAGCCCACGGCGGCAGCCTCAGTGCCGAACACTCGCCCCTGGGCGGTCTTTGGCTGACCCTGCGCCTGCCAAGGAACGCCTGAACCATGGTCAACGACAGCCCGATCCTCATCGTCGAAGACGAACCCAAACTGGCCGCGTTGATGCGCGACTACCTGATCGCCGCCGGCTATGCGACCCAGTGCCTGGACAATGGGCTTGAGGTAGTGCCGGTGGTACGTGTCAACGAGCCACGACTGATCCTGCTTGATTTGATGCTGCCAGGGCGCGACGGTTTGCAAGTGTGCAAGGAACTGCGCAGCTTCAGTGCCGTGCCGATCATCATGATCACCGCCCGCGTCGAGGAGGTGGACCGTTTGCTCGGGCTGGACCTGGGGGCCGATGACTACATCTGCAAACCCTTCAGCCCCCGCGAAGTGGTGGCCAGGGTCAAGGCCATCCTGCGGCGCAGCCCGCAACTTCTAACCGCTGCGCCGCCGCGCCTGCTGATTGACGAAGAACAGTACTTGGCGTCCCTCGACGGCAATGCGCTGGACCTGACGCCCCTGGAGCTACGTCTGCTCAGCACCCTCGCCCGCGCGCCGGGGCGGGTATTTTCCCGTGATCAGTTGCTGGACAGGATCTACTCCGATCACCGGGTGGTCACCGATCGCACCGTCGACAGCCACATCCGCAATCTGCGACGCAAACTCGAACAGGCATGCCCAGGTGAACAGCCGATCGAATCGTTGTATGGGGTGGGTTATCGGTTTCAGCTTGCCGACGCCTGAGGGTCAGTTTGCAGGGATGTTGGCTGTGCCGACGTCATCGCGAGCAGGCTCGCGATGGCGGTTGCGCGCCATAGATGCTGGACGCCCCATAACCGCCGACCCGGTCCGCCCCGCGAAACACGCCGCTGATCAATAAACCTCAACAACACAAAAGAACTGCCGATACCCAGGGTAAGACCCCAGTGGCTGGGTTTCAGGATTGAACGGCGGACCAGGTAATGACAGAGATTTATCTGCTGATAGCACACGGCACGGATCAGGGCGAAGCGTACGTCCTGGGTTGGTTCGATGACAGGACCAAAGCCAGGGAAGTGGCCGAGCAGAAAGAATGGGAAGCTTACCGCGCGAGCCTGAAGGCAGAGCATCCATGGTCAACCCACAAACCCTTGGCCCCGGACCAGACCGACTATCGGCGCTACTGGATCAAGACCGTTTCGAAGTTTGATCAGGTGCCTGTTCCGAGGTCTTGGGCGGTTCATTGATCACCGCCGGGTGAAATTCAACGAAACGAGCGTTGTCGAGGGTGGTCTAGAAAATTAAGCCCATCCGATGAGAGCATCATTATGTTGAAATTTCTTGGCGGCACCGTAGGTATCATTTTCATAATCGGCCTGATCGTGGTCATCGCCCTGTTCAAGCTGGTCTTCTGACGGCGACAGTGTTGACCACACAGCCGGGAACGCCGTTTCTCAAAGCGTGAAAAAGCCCAATCTTTTCAGATTGGGCTGAGCCGCTCCGGTCAGTCGCTAACGGGCAGATGAACAATAGCTCTTTGCCACTTATTTCAACCGCCCCGCTTTCAATCGGGGGGTGTATTCACTACATTGAGTGTAACTCTGCTCTGTTGACACGGACTGTCATGACTACCCTATCCTCGATCACCTCCACCATTCCCCTCCAGACTCGCTCCGCTGTCGCGGCATTGCCTGCAACAGCGATAGACAGTGCTGAAGCCTTCCCGGCTAGACCATCGGCAATTGTCAGCCTGGGCAGCCCGGTGGTCAGTGTCGAATCACAAACCTATTCCCGCCTCGGGCAACTGCCGGGCCAGGAAATTGTTCGTGTTTGGGAAAAGGAAGCTAAGGACGCGGTCACTAACATCATGGGAACCAACCCCAGATCGCTGTCGATAGCCAACCGTTTTGACCGCCTGGGCGCAGCCTTGTTGGAGCAGTTCGCCAAGAATGGTTCGAGCATTTCCCAGTCAGTGTTCCATACCACCACGGACAGGGCTCACAACGTCGCCGAGATAAAATCCGAACAGACGCTGCTGCACAATAAAGCCGACAACCTGATCAGTCTCAGCATCAAGACCGCCAGCGGCAAGACGGTTACCTTCAGCCTGACAAGCCAGGACGATGGTCTGGGCGTCCAGGCTCTGGTGGAGAGTGGCCCGCTGAGCGAGGATGAACTCAAGGCGATTGGCGCTCTGAGCAGCGCCTTTCAGGCGGCTGTCGACGGGTTGACCGCCGAGCCCCCCAAGCTCGACCTGGGCAAGCTGACGCAGTTTGACTCCAGCGTCTTGGCATCCATTGACCTGAACGCCAAGCTGAAGGGAGTGGACGGTGAGGATCTGACCCTGGCCTTTAGCGCCGACAACCAACGCCGCACCACGCAAATGAGCGGTCCGGATGGCAAACTGAACCTGACCGTGGACCTGAAGAACGGCGCAATCCTGGGCGATGCCAAACAACAGGCCAACGCATTGAACAGCTACCTTGCCCAGCTTGATCGGGTACAGGAGCGTGGCAACGCCAAGGCGGCCCTGATGGAGATGTTCAAGGATGCGTTCAGCGCCATGAACAGCCACTACCCACAGGGCGCTACCCTACCTGAGCGATTGACCCGTAATGCGGCGGACAAGGGCCTATTGACCGGACTGGCAGACTTCGAGGCATCCATCACTCAGACGAACAAGGCGTCCAACCCGATGCACCTGACTGAACTCGATAGCTTTGCCTATACCCTCTCGCAGAAGACGGTCGTCGCAGGTTCCATCATGCGTGACCGCAAGATCGATCAAGTCCAGCAATCGAGTCTATCGGCCAACTACCACAAAAGCCTGAAGGGCGGGAAAGCACCTGCGCTGGGCAAAGATAACGAGTCGCAGAACTATCTCTACGTACAAGTGAATGACAGGGCCAGCAGCTCGGCCAGCCTCGCCTATAAAGATGGCCGACTGAGCAAAGCCTCCGTCACGCAACAGGCCAGCCAGGACACACGGACACAGAAGTACGTCATGGGTAAACTGATTGAAGAGACCGTGGTGCCGAAACAAGCTTCAGCCAGCCGCAGTCACTTGGTATTGCTGGAGTACGCCGCCAAGGAGAGCAAGAAATCCAAGGATGCGCAGGAGCAATCCTTACTGAAGGAAGCGCTCGATACCCTCCACCGTTCGGTGATGCTGCAGGAAAACCCTTCGGCGCTGATGCGTTGAACGCAATGCTGCTTACTTGGTCGGCAGACGTTTCAAGGCGAAACCCGAGCTTTCTTAAAAATCATTGAGCATAAAAAATCCAGTCACGGTTAAATGACTGGATTTTTGATTATAGGGTCGGGACGGAGTGATTCGAACACTCGCCCCCTAGCACCCCATGCAGTAATTCAATGAACATCTATGGTTTTCACTGCACTTCTATATGTCGGTACCGTTATACGCGACGAGGGCAGCCTCTCGGGCAGGGTTTCACTCCGCAAAAAAGGTCGCCATCCCCTTCTACTTCCAGTTCCGCTGGGAGGGTATTTACACTCGCTTTTCCTGGGGCACCTGGCCAAACAAGTCGTTGACCGAAATCCGCAAGGAGCGCAACGAAGCGCGAGACCTTGTAGCGAAAGGGATCAATCCTAATGAAAACAAACGTGCCGCGAAGGTAAGGCAAAAAGCGGAACTAGCGGTACAACTTGCAGAGGCCGATCAGCAAAAATCTGAGAAGCTGACGCTATGGGATCTGGCGGAAGAATGGCTCCGCGACGGTGTCGCTCGCAAGGACGGTAACGCAGAGCTACGGAGAAAGTTTGCGAAAGATTTTTACCCCACTTTCGGCTCTAAAGTCATCAGCTCAAACAGTGAACATGACCTGCGAAACGTAGTGCGTGCAGTAATGGCTCGCGGCGCTACTCGTCAAGCCATCAGTCTTTTTTCGGATCTCGCTCAAATGTTCAGGTGGGCACAAAAACGCCAGCCATGGCGAACGCTACTGATTAACGGAAACCCAGCAGACTTGGTCGAAATCAACAAACTTGTTCCGAGTGACTACCAGGAGGAGCGGACTCGGATCCTTTCCTCTAGGGAACTTCAAGAACTACACCACCGTTTTCAAAAAATGACTACGGATTACGCAGCGTTACCTGCCTTCAGCGTACAATCACCAATCTGCCATTTAGGCTCTCCGTTCGCCGTAACCTGCCTTCAAAACAAAACCACTTCCCTGATCGGTCGAGATTTAAAGTTTTGATCTCGCTCACTTGTCAGCATCGACGCCTGGCCGTCAATGCCGAACACCGAACTGGCCAGGTACTGAGCTTGAATGGCAGATAAGCCTGAGCAATTTTTGCTGACGAGATCGTTAGTCGTCACTTCGTCTCACGCGCCGCCTCGCTGACGCTCTCTTCCTGTTCGTGCTGAGGATTGTGCATGAGATACCCCTGATATCTACCAAGGGAAAACTTAGACGGTATCGACCCTACCTGAACTGAAATATCCAATCTGAGGAGTTTCATAAGGCCACTGCAAGCTCTGGATACCGGGAGTAGCCGCGTATCAAATTAGCCCCCTTCTCTGCAATCAGTACGACACTCAGTGAGACCCTCCCGCGCACTGCCCCCCCTGGCGCAACGATGGGACACACATGCGGATACGTCAGCCCAACGTGCCAGTCACCCGGCTAGTCACGGTTGATGGCATTGATGATGCGTGATGCGAACCGGGTCATCCGCTCGTTACATCACGCAGTCATGCCGGCAAAGAATCGCGAGGCATTTTCATCCAGCGTGGCGATGTCATAGCCGCCCTCCTGCACCACCACACAAGGAATCCCCAGCGCCTTAATCCGTTGCCCCAGTAAACGGAAGCCCTCATGGCTGACAGATACTTTGGACTGAGGATCGTTTTCGTAAATATCGAAGCCCAGCGAGAGTACCAACACATCTGGCCCGAACGTGCGCAATGCAGAGGCGGCCTGATCCATACAGCTGAAAAAATCGGCCTCGCTTGCGCCGTGGGGCATCGGTAAGTTCAGGTTGAAGCCCTCACCGGCACCCGTTCCGGTTTCATCCTCAAAACCGGCGACCACCGGGTAGAAGTTGGTCGGATCACCATGGATCGACACATACAGCACGTCATCCCTATCGTAGAAAATTTCCTGTATGCCCTGGCCGTGGTGCATGTCGGTGTCGAGGACAGCGACTTTGGAGAACCTGCCCCTCAGTACCTGAGCGGCGATTGCAGCGTTGTTGAGAAAGCAGAAGCCGCCTGCCGCCTCGCCACGGGCGTGGTGCCCCGGAGGACGGCAAAGTGCGTAGGCGGACGGGTCTCCGTCGATAACCGCGTGGGCGGCAGCCACTGCACTCTGTGCCGACCAATAGGCGGACTGCCAGGTGTGCTCGCCGATCGGGCAGCTGCCATCAGCCAGGTAGCGGGCAGTCTTGCCCAGAATCCCGCGCAGAGGGTTGCCTTCGCGGATATAGATATTGGACATGACTTCATCCCCCCAGTCTTCCGGCACTTCGTGCCACTGCTGGTAAGCGCTGCTCAGGTAGTCCAGATAGGCCGCGCTGTGTACGGCGGCCAACGGCGCCTGACCATAGTCATGAGGTACCAACAGCGGGTACCCCAGTTTTTCGGCCATCGCCAGCAGCGGGTCAATACGTGCGGGCAATTCCTGTGGCTGACGCATCTGGCCGCGCGACAGGTAGGTACGCGGATGGTGAAGGCGCTGCGCCGGGTGGAAAAATGTTTTCATTGTGGACCTCTCTCAAAACGCATGCGGTCAATAACCCAGTTCAGGATTGACCCGATTGTTCAGTGCAAGCCCTTGGGCCAATCGCTGCACGTTGTCGGCGACTTGCCGGGCGATACACAGGTCGGACGCGGCAGACGCCATGTGCGGCGTCACCCAGACCCCCGGCGTGCGCCACAACAACGAGTCGGCGGGCAAAGGCTCCTGCTCGAAGACATCCAGTAAGGCTCCGCGCAGTTGCCTGCTCGCCAGTGCCTGCTGCAGGTCATTGAGGTTGAGATGCTGGCCACGGCCGCAGTTGATCAATGCGCTACCTTTGGCCATGCACTGGAAGACCTCATCGCACAACACCCCATGGGTCGAGGGGGTAAGTGGCAGCAGGTTGATCAGCACATCCAGTGCGTCGAGAAACTCACGCCGCGAATCCGGACCGCTGAAGGTCGTCACGCCGTCGATCTCACGCGGCGTGCGGGCCCAGCCGCGCACGTGGTAACCCGCCACAGCCAGTCGCACCGACACCGGGGTGCCAATCGCGCCCAGCCCCATCACACCAACCTTGAAGTCTTCAGCCTTTCGCTGCGCCGGGCGCTGCCAGTGCTGCGCAAGATTGCCGACGATCACCTGATCGAAGCCTCGATGAAAGTGCAGTACGCCCCAGTGCACGTATTCGCTCATGCCCAGACTGTGATCAGGGTCGACCACGCGGCAGATCGGCACCGCCGCATCGCGAGAGTCGTCCTGGGCCAAATGGTCAATACCCGAGCCGATCGAATGCACCAGGCGCAGGCGCGGCAAGCGCCCCAGGCTGCCGGGCGGTGGAAACCAGCACACCGCGACCTCGGCGAACGGGGCCTGCGCATCGTCTGGCCGCAGTACATTCAAGTGTGGCGCATGGTCGGCGAAAAGCGTGGCCAGCCAATCGGTCAGCGCAGGGTCCTGGCAGAGCAAAACGATGCAGGCCATGGTCAGTTGCACCAGTCGGTGCGCTGCTCGTCGATCAGACTGAGCGCGGCCTGCCAGGCCAGGTCGATAATGCCGTCGATGCCGTCACGGCCAAACTGCGCCGCCGTGTGCTGACATACAGCTTCACTGGGAATATTCAGCGCTACACCGGCTGACATCGCCTGGATCTGCGCCTGACAGGCACGTTCCAGAAAATAGATCTCGTGGAACGCCGCCGCAACGCCAGCGCCGGCCGCCAGCAAACCGTGGTTACGCAGGATCATCGCCTTGTGCGACCCCAGATCGGCGACCAGACGCTCTCGCTCGTCCAGCGAGAGCGCGATGCCTTCATAGGTGTGATACGCCAGGTTGCCGTAGAACTTCAGCGCATGCTGGGTCAGCGGCAGCAACCCGTCGCGCTGGGCCGCCACCGCCATACCGCTGGCGGTGTGGGTGTGGATGATGCAGTGCAGGTCCGGGCGTGCCTCATGGATAGCCGAGTGTATGACGAACCCGGCGGCGTTGACCTTGCCACCGTTGCAGTTGCTGCCGACCACGTTACCTTGCAGGTCGATCAGGATCAGATCGGTTGCGCGCATTCTCTCGAACGCCACCCCATAGCGGTTGATCAGAAAATGCTGCGCAGGTCCCGGTACACGCAGAGTGATGTGGGTATCGATCAGGTCAGTCATGCGATAGTAGGCGATCAAGCGGTACAGCGCCGCCAGCTCACAGCGCGCTTGCCATTCGACCTCTGACATGGCGAGAGGCTTGCTCATCATGCGACTCCTTGGGCAGTAGACAGAGCAGTCGGCCTGGCGTTGACGCTGCGTAGATGCGCCAGCCCCAGCACGCCGGTCAGCGACATCAGGGCCAGCACGCTGAAAAACAGCGCCAGTGGCACCCATTGCCCGGCGAATTGAGCGGCGATGAAGGTGCCGATCATGGGTGTCAGGCCTCCGGTCAAGCCGCTACCGAGTTGATAGGCAATCGAAATACCCGAATACCGCACTCGCGCCGGGAAGGCTTCAGCCATGTAGCCGGCAATCACTGCATAAAGTGCGGCTAGCAGGATCACTGCCAGGGCAATGCCGGCGGTCATGTAGAACAGGTTGCCGGTCTGTACCAGCAGGAACATCGGATACGGCACCACGACACACAGTGACGCCACCCACTTGAGAAACCGCCCTTCACCCAACCGCTCGGCCAGCAGTGCCGAACAGGGTTGCGAAAGGAACTGCAGGATGGTGACCACAAACAGGCAATCCAGGATCGTGGTCTTGGCGATACCTTGATACTGGGTGACGTAGCTGATCATGAACGTATTGGTGAAGAAGAAGCCGCCCGAACCGATGGTGACGGCCAGTGCGGCGAACAGAATGTTCTTCCAGCCCGTGCGCAGCACTTCCATCACCGGGTTGTCAGAGGTCTGGTCGCTCTCCTTGACCTCGGCAAATTCTGGCGATTCCGGCACGCCGAAACGAATGACCAGGCCGACGATCATCAGCACCCCGCTCATCAGAAACGGAATGCGCCAGCCCCAACTCATCAGGTTTTCCTGTTCCATTTCACTGATCAAGCGGAATGCGATCAGCGCCAGCAACAGGCCGGCCGGACTGCCCCATTGGGCGAACGAAGCGAAAAATATTTTGCGTCCCTTGGGCGCGTGCTCGCTGGCCATGAGGACCGCACCGCCCCATTCACCGCCCACAGAAATGCCTTGCAGCAGCCGTAGCAACACCAGGCCGATGGGCGCCCAGATACCCGCCTGGGCGTAGGTCGGCAGCAAGCCTATACCGGTCGTCGCAACGCCCATCAGCACGATGGTCACCAGTAGCATTTTCTTGCGCCCCAGACGATCACCCAAATGTCCGAACACCATCCCGGCGAATGGCCGAGCGATGAAGCCTACGGCGAAGCTGCCGAACGCGGCCATGGTGCTGAGCATCGGATTTTCACTGGGAAAGAACAGTTGTCCCAGCACCAGTGCCGCGGCAAAGGCATAGATGTAGTAGTCATAGAATTCGATGGTGGTGCCGATAAATGCGGCGGCTGCGGCACGACGCGGCGTGGAGGTTTTGCTCGTCATCTGAGGCTCCCAGGAATCATTGTTATAGGCAGGAGATAAGGTCATGCGTGAGCATGAAAGTCGCACTCTCACGGTGCATTGCTCGATGGTGCGCCAAGCCCTATGCTAGGAAAAGCTTCTAATCTAAATACTTGAGTATAAGCCTAGGAAATAATGACAACCTCATCGTCTGGTTTCCAGAGAGACCCCGAAGCAAAGCGATTTCTCAATGATCGCCTGGACTGGAACCTGTTGCGGACATTCCTGGTGATTGGCCAGGAGGGCAGCATCAGTCGGGCCGCCGCCCGCCTGCACTTGAGCCAACCGGCAATCAGTCAGGCGCTCAAACGTCTGGAGGAGCAACTTGCAAGTGAGCTGGTGGTGCGCCGCGGGCCTCGCATTACCCTGTCCAAGGCAGGCGAGGAAGTGATGCAGATCGCCGCAGAGATTTACGGCACAATCTCCCGTTTAGGCCCGGCGCTGGATGCGCCCGCCGAGTTGGTCACGGGTAAAATCAGGCTGCTGACCATAAGCCGTATCCAGTCTCGCAGCTACGATGAATTCCTGGCGCAATTCCACAATGAGTTTCCTCAAGTGGAACTGGAAGTTGATGTACTGCGCAGCTCGGATGTGATCAGCGCGCTGCTTCAAAAGACCGCGTCTTTCGGTTTGAGCCTGTGCCGAACACCGCAACCTCGACTCGAACAGCGGGTGATGCTGGAACAGCGATATGCGTTTTTCTGTGGGAAGCGCCATCGGCTGTTTGGTCGCAAGAACCTGACCTTGTCAGACCTGCAAAGCGAAAATTTCGTGAGCTTCACCAGTGACCAGATCGGCGGCAATTTATCGCCGCTCACGGTGTTCAGGGATCAACAAGGCTTCACTGGACGCATTGTCGCGTCCTCACCAAGCCTGGATGAGATCTTGCGTTTGGTCGCCGCCGGATATGGTATTGGCTGCCTTCCCGAACACATTGTCGCCGCTGATGTGCAAGCCGATGAAATCTGGCGCCTGCCGCCCTGGGAGGGTGTCAGCGATGTGAACGTCTATTTGCTTTGGAATCGCGAACAAAAGATGACCCGCGCCGAGTCGGTCTTTCTGGAGCGCTTCCAGCAGATGCTTATGACGACGGACGTGGCGGGAAGGTTTTAGAGCTCTATTCAGCCCAGAAAGGCCGATATTCAATCCTTGCTCAATTTGGGTATGCGCATGCGGCTACCCGCTTTGATTTCGCGCAAAGCCAGACTCGACTGAATAGACGCGATACCGACCTGGCGCCTCAGCACTTGCTCGATAAAGTCGCTATAGCTATCAAGATCCTCTGCCAACACTTGAAGAACGTAGTCGGCGTCTCCGGTGATCTTGTGGCAGGCCAATACCTCTGGCAACTGCGCAATCACTGCCTCGAAGGCGTCCGGAGCATGATCGGCATGCGTGGAAAAGCGAATGTGCACGAATGCCATGATATCCAGCCCCAGCATTCTTCGATCAAGTGTTGCCTGATAACCCTTTATCACCCCCGCCTCCTCCATTCTCTTGCGACGTCGCCAGCAAGGCGTGAGGCTCAATGAAAGCCGCTCACTGAGTTCGGCATTGGAAATGCTCGCGTCCTCCTGCAATAACTCAAGAATGGCCAGATCGGTCTCATCGAGGCTGATGCGCCTGGATAAATTTTTCTTCATTAAACTATTCCTGAGTTAAATCGCCCGATAAATATAGAGAATTACGAAAACAAAGCAAAGAATTCCCATCCTGACCAGAACAGAATATCTGCACTGGCTCACATTAATGGATGCGCAGAATGTTTACAGTTTTCAGTGATTCCCACCGTCTGCACCATGGCACTGAGTTGAAAGATGGCGTGCTCAAGCCGTCGTTCGAGCAGCCCAGTCGGGCCGACACCGTTCACAATCGCGTCAAGCAAGTAGGACTTGGCCAGATAGTCGAACCGCGAGTGTTTGACCGTTCGTGTTACGTCAACGCGCACAGCGAGCGCTACGTGAGCTTTCTGGAAAGCGCTTGGTCGCAATGGTGCGCCACAGGACGCACCCATGATGCCCTGCCACTGGTATGGCCTGTACGCGACCTGGCCAACGACCAGGTACCCACGTTCATTGACGGCAAACTCGGCTTCTATGCAATGGATGCAGGCTCGCCGATCACCGCCACCACCTGGCAAGCAGTCAAGACCAGTGCCGATATCGCCCTGACAGGTCTGGCACTTATCGATGAAGGCCATGACAGTGCCTTTGCCCTTTGTCGTCCGCCGGGCCATCACGCTGCGCGTGAGTACATGGGGGGCTACTGCTATCTCAACAATGCGGCCATTGCTGCACAGCAGGCAATCACCCAAGGCGCCAAACGTGTCGCGGTACTCGACGTCGATTTTCATCACGGCAACGGTACCCAGAACATTTTTTACCAGCGCAATGACGTCATGTTCGTATCGCTGCACGGCGAGCCGGCCGTGTCCTATCCCTACTATTCGGGGTTCAGCGATGAAGTCGGCGCCGGCCATGGCGAAGGGTTCAACCTCAACTACCCGTTGCCGAAAAACACCGCCTGGGAAAGCTACCGTGATGCCCTGCTTCATGCCTGCAGGAAACTTCAGCAATTCTCGCCGCAGGTATTGGTGATCTCACTGGGCGTCGACACCTTCAAGGACGACCCGATCAGTCACTTCCTGTTGGAAAGCGAGGATTTCATCGGGATCGGCGAGCTGATAGCGAGTGTTGGTTGCCCCACTCTCTTCGTGATGGAAGGTGGCTACATGGTCGATGAAATCGGAATCAATGCGGTGAACGTACTGCATGGCTTCGAGAGCAAACGCGCCTGACTCCCCTGCTCTACAACGTTTAACTGGATGGATTGGAGAATAAAAAATGACGCTCTTCCTAGATGTCGATGATGCCGCACGCCTGTTCGCCAGGGTTGGCATCCGCCGGGCAATCCGTGAAATGGCCACCTACATCGAAGCAGACTATTTACGCTGGGCGCAGTTTGATAAGTCGCCGCGCACGGCCAACCACTCCACAGACGGAGTGATCGAGTTGATGCCTACCGACGATGGCAGGCAATATTCTTTCAAGTACGTGAACGGCCATCCGGACAATGGTCAAAGGAACTTACTGACGGTGATGGCGTTTGGTCTGCTGGCCGATGTCCAGAGTGGCTACCCAACCCTGCTTAGCGAGCTGACGTTGACAACCGCCGTTCGCACCGCTGCAACCTCGGCATTGGTCGCGCGTGCTCTTGCCCGCCCAGGTGCAACCTCGATGGCTATCATTGGCAATGGTGCTCAGAGCGAGTTTCAGGCGCTTGCTTTCCATGAAATGCTGGGCATCAACGAAATTCGTATCTTCGATATTGATCGCGACGCCTCACTCAAGCTGCTGCGCAACCTGGCGGCTTTCCCGACTATCAAAGTGATTCAGGCCGACTCCGTACAGGAGGCAGTCAGGGGCGCGCACATTGTCACCACCGTTACGGCCGACAAGGCCTACGCAACGATCCTGACGTCCGAGATGATTGAGCCCGGCATGCATATCAATGCCGTCGGCGGCGACTGCCCGGGCAAGACCGAACTACACGCCGACATCCTGCGCAACGCCCGGGTCATCGTGGAATTTGAACCTCAAACGCGGATTGAAGGCGATATTCAGCAACTGGAGGCTGACTCACCCGTCGTCGAGTTTTTCCGGATTGTGCAAGGCGACGTCCAGGGACGCGAGAGCGATGAGCAGGTGACGGTATTCGATTCCGTAGGCTTTGCCCTCGAGGATTTCTCGTCGCTTCGCTACCTGCATGCGATGGCGCACGAACATCAGGTCGGCCGGCACATCCATCTGGTACCAACGCCTGAAAATATAAAAAACTTGTTCCAGATGCTTGATCAGCAACCGACCAAAGCCGCCCATCTGCGCACGGCCGGTTGACCTGCGAGTGACGCCCCAAGGCATGTGCAGTGGGCCGTCACTGTCCAAATAAAACAACACCGTCACCCGCCATTGCATCCTGACAATGGCGCTGGATATCCAATTTTCTGCCAAAACTCAAAAACATAAGATCAAGAGGTTTTGAAATGAAATCGAATTCAACAGAGCGGGCTGAGCAGCCTGCGCTGCAGCGCACGCTCAGCAATCGTCACATCCAGTTAATGGCCATGGGCGGAGCCATTGGCACGGGTTTGTTCATGGGCTCCGGAAAAATCATCGCCCTCTCCGGCACCTCGATCATCCTCATCTACATGATCATTGGCCTGTTCGTTTACTTCGTCATGCGTGCCATGGGCGAAATGCTGCTTTCCAACTTGAATTTCAAGACCTTTGCGGATTTTGCCGGCGCCTACCTGGGGCCTCGCGCCGCATTTTTTCTCGGTTGGTCATATTGGCTGAGCTGGAGCGTTGCGGTGATCGGCGATGCCGTTGTCGTGGGAGGCTTTTTCCAGTACTGGTTCCCCCATCTGCCTGCCTGGATACCGGCTATCGGGATGCTGGCGACACTGTTCGCCTTGAACGTGCTGACGGTCAGGCTCTTCGGTGAAGTCGAATTCTGGTTTGCGATCATCAAGATCATCGCCGTCGTGACGCTTATTGGGGTCAGCATCGTGCTGATTGCCAGCTCGTTCGTATCCTCCAGTGGCGTTACCGCGTCCCTGGGCCACCTGGTGGATGAGCAGGCTGCATTTCCTAATGGCGTGCTTGGTTTTTTTGCCGGTTTTCAGATGGCGATATTCTCCTTTGCCGGCACCGAGCTGATCGGCACTGCGGCGGCAGAAACCCGGGCTCCGGAGAGGACTTTACCCAAGGCAATCAACTCGATTCCGTTGCGAATCATCCTGTTCTACGTGTTGGCATTGGGCTGCATTATTGCCGTAACGTCCTGGCAACAGGTGTCACCTGTAAAAAGTCCTTTTGTCGAACTTTTCCTCGTCGCAGGCTTTCCCGCAGCGGCCGGCATCGTTAACTTCGTGGTCCTGACCTCCGCCGCGTCATCGGCCAATAGTGGCGTATTCTCCTCCAGCCGTATGCTGTTCGGGCTGGCGAATCAAGACAACGCTCCGGGTATTTTTCGGCGACTGTCGGGCAACAGCGTGCCTCTGCTGAGCCTCGCCTTCACGACACTTTTGATGCTGGTGGGTGTACTCGTGCTGTTCATCGTTCCGGAAGTCATGACGGCATTCACCATCGTTTCCACCGTGTCAGCAATTCTGGTGATCTTCACGTGGTCGACCATCCTCGCGTCCTACATTGCCTATCGCAAAAAGCGTCCTGAGCTTCACGCCAAATCGGCTTACAAGATGCCAGGCGGCGTCCCAATGGCATGGTTCTCACTGGCTTTTATGGGCTTCGTTCTGTGCCTGCTGGCATTGAGGCCTGACACCCGCGTTGCCTTGATGGTCATGCCGGGGTGGTTCATATGGCTGGCAATTGCTTATCAACTAACACGTAGTAGGAAGCCAAAAACCGCAGTTGAATCGGCAAGTCAATTCGGTTGAGCTGCTAACGAGGCCTCTGCGCTGGAGGGCTGTAACATAGAGACAGCCCTCGATTTGAATGGCTGAGCGAAGTCAGTTCAGTTGACTACATTTCCAATATCTACGGTGCCGGGGGCAGCCCAAAAGGCGGGAAGTGGTGTCCACTTAAATTGATCTGCCCCTCCAGCGCCGCAACAGGGTAATTTCCAAGAAGATAAAAAGGAGATCGCCACCTGTGCCCCGAGATGGCGATCTCCTACCAGGCCCAATGCTATTTGTATGATGCGATCTTGGCGCTGCAGAGGACGAGGATCAGTGACGCAGAGGTGAAGAGCAAAGAGAAGCTGAGGGACGTAGCATGAGCGATAAATCCAATCGCAGCCGGCCCCATCAGTATGCCTAGGTATCCGATCGCATTGATGATTGCGAGAGCTTGAGCGACGGGCATAACAGTCTGATGCCCGGCCGTGGAGCAAAATATCGGAACGAGATTCGAGATCCCTAATCCGACGAGTACGAACCCCAAAACCGAAACTACCCAATGGTCGATAACCACCGCCAACGCCATGCCGCCCATTGCCAATACACTTCCTGCAAGTAGCACTGCTCGCGATCCGAGCTTGCTTACGATCCAATCGCCTAACAGCCTCCCTGCTGCCATGGTCACGGAAAACGCGGCGTAACCGATGCCCGCAATACTAGGCTCCATGTCCCGGTTCGAAGTCAGATAGACGGCGCTCCAGTCGAGCATTGAACCTTCAACCAAAAAAGCGATGAAGCACAGCGCTCCCAGTAGCAACACCAGCTTGGTTGGCTTCGTTTTGGCTGGCGCTCCCTCCAACTCCGCGAACGGGAGCATGTAACGACCAAGAGATAAGAGCGCGACGCCCAATCCAAGTGCTAAGACAAGGATTGACTGAACGGGATTGAGGCCTAGCCAGAGCAGCAGGCTTACCGTGCCCGCGCTGAAAATATTTCCGACGCTGAATAGCCCATGAAAGCCAGACATCATCTGCTTGCGATGGTGGCGCTCAACAAGCGAGCCTTGAAGGTTCATGTTTACATCGGCAGTAGCGATTGCGGCCCCAAACAAAAGCAAAAAAGCCAAGAGCACCCAATATGAAGTGGCAGTTGCCAAGCCAACCAAGCCAACAGCGGTAAAAGTGCTTGCAAGATAGACAGTACTTCTGCAGCCAATTCGATTCGCTAAACGGGCCACAAACGGCATCATGCACATTGCTCCGGTACCAAGGCCCAAAAGGAGCAGACCAAGTTCCGCCTCACCTATCAGCGCCCTTTCCTTAGCAAACGGAACCAAAGGTGCCCATGCGCCCATACCACATCCCGCTAGGAAGAATGCATATCTGGAAGCAGATAGCGTATTTGAGGTAAAAAAAGCTTGTTCCGTACTGTTCATCTAATAAAGCCCATAGTTGGCAAACTGACACCATGCCCATAACTTTTGTCGGAGCTGATGATAAAAATTTTGCTGGCGCATGCGACCTTGAGAGCTAGGCCAATTTCTCACGGATGTAGCGCTCGACAGTGCAGACGCTCGGTGTGTAGCCGAGTTTTTCGCCGGCATCTTCGCCGATACGCTTCAGCGCGCAGCCGCATCGGCAAAAGCTGTTTTTCCGTTCGTGATGGATCTGCGTGCGAGGGAACTGCGCTGGCAGTGCAGCGCGCTTGGGCTGCTGGCGAACTTTGCCTTCAATCAGGGCCAGTTGCAGCGCTTCAAGCTCAGCTCCGCCGGCTGCGATATCGGTGTCGATCAAGTAGTTGAGCAAGCTGGTCTGATCCGGGCCTGGTTGGTGGCTGCGCTTGGCAAACTTGAAGCGTTTGAGCAGCGCGATCTCGTGGGCCAGTTTCTCGTTGCTTGTGATGAGTGATTTGCTTGTCCATCGTCTCGACGCGCTGGATCAACGTAACCTCCGGCGAAGTCACCTACCCGACACCATCGATATGGGCGATGTTGTCAACTTAAAAGTACGTGGACTGTAGGGCCACTCTCTTCAGGAATGCCATGCGCCAAAAAACCTGTTACCCCAAGCCACGATGCAACACCCCCCGAAATTTTTTTGTCAATAAGATCGGCTTGGCGCTCATCGATTTAAGATGAGCGCACGCCGATCCACTAGTGCTTGAACATCACATGGCGAATTACGGTGTAGTCTTCCAACCCGTACATAGACATGTCTTTGCCGTAGCCCGACTGCTTTAAACCTCCGTGGGGCATTTCACTCACAAGCATGAAGTGGGTATTAACCCAAGTGCAGCCATATTGCAAACGTGCAGCAAGACGATGTGCTCGTCCAACATCTGATGTCCACACTGATGATGCAAGACCATAATCTGAGTCGTTTGCCCACGCCAACACCTGAGATTCATCCTCAAATTCGGTTACCGAAACTACTGGGCCAAAAATTTCCCTTCGCACTACCTCATCATCTTGACAGGCTCCGGCGAGCACCGTAGGTTGGAAAAAGAAACCAGGGCCTTCAACTCGTTTACCACCTGTGACCACTTTTATATGCGGTAATGATCGCGCCCTTTCAACGAAGCCGACTACACGCTCCAAGTGCTGCTCAGTAATCAATGGCCCTAACTCAGTGTCGGGATCATCCTGAAGACCGTGCTTAATTTGGGATACGGCCACCCCAAGCTTTTCAACAAACTGACCATAGATGCCTTTTTGCACATAAATCCGGCAGGCTGAGGTACAATCTTGCCCTGCGTTATAAAATCCGAAATTACGTATACTCTCTACTGCTGCATTGATGTCTGCGTCGTCAAAAATTATGACAGGAGCTTTACCGCCCAACTCCATATGCATTCGTTTAACAGTGTTCGCTGTTTCAGCGATGATATGACTTCCAGTGGCCACTGAACCTGTTAGTGAGACCATGCTCACTTTATCGTGAGTAGTAAGTGGCCGACCAACAGTTAGCCCTCGACCAAACACGATATTGACCACACCTGCTGGAAAAACCGTAGCCATTAAAGAGGCTAACTTCAACGCAGTTAGAGGTGTTTGCTCGGATGGTTTAAGAACAACCGTATTTCCAGCAGCTAGCGCTGGAGCTAGTTTCCATGCTGCCATCATCAAGGGATAGTTCCATGGCGCAATCGATGCGACAACGCCAATTGGATCCCGACGAATCATAGAGGTGTGGCCAGTCAAATATTCCCCAGCTGCGGCGCCCTGTAAGCAGCGACTTGCTCCCGCGAAAAAGCGAAATACATCTGACACTCCAGGAAGTTCATCCGCTAAAGCCGCCGCGTAAGGTTTACCACAGTTATCGGACTCCAAACGCGCTAACTCTTTGGCATGACTATCGATGACATCTGCGAGCTTAAGAAGCAATAGTGAGCGATCTCTTGGAGTAGTCTGCGACCAACTCTCGAACGCGGCATCAGCGGCCTTAACGGCGCGATCAACCTGGTAAGGTGTTGCCTCGGCAATTTCTGCCAATATGCAGCCGAGCGAAGGATTCATAACTAGAAGGCGCTCGCCCTCCCCTTCGACAAGTTGGCCGTCAATGAGCATTTTTAAGTGCATAAGTGTCTCCATCGAGCGCAAGGACTTACTCCCTTTAGCTCAAAAAATGTAGGATCAAAGAATGTTTATCGTTTGCCAAGCCAAACGTCCAGTTAAAGATTCACAACAATTTTCTCAGCGGGAACATGATCTTTCATGCCCCCCCTGAAATGATAGGAATCTATACAGGCATTTCCAAGGATTGCTTACCTTTCAAAATCCACGCGACCACGCAACCAATTACAAGCCATGCAATACCTACGAACTGAGCATTCACATTACCACTGAACAATGCGTAGCACAGAACGGCTGAACCTATCACAGGAGAGACGACATGCTTAAAGAAAGACTTATCAGTCTTACCTTTGAAGAAGAAAACAACGGAAATGTTAAGCATTACATAAGCACACAATGCGCCGAATGTCACCATTGTCACGATCGTTTCAATATGATCTTTGGCAAGAATTGCAATCATGAGTGAAAGAGCAGCGACGAGGTACAACGCTGTAGTCGGGGTTTCATTTCTATTGAGCTTAGTGAGCATGCTGGGCAATTTTTTGTCGCGCGCCATGCAGTAGATGACTTTCGACGTAGTAGCCTGTGACATAAGTGCATTTGCCATCAAAGCGATGAGTGCGTTTGTTAAAGTAACAACAGGCAGGAACCAAGCTCCAACTATTTGCGTGCTAACCGTGTAAAAAGCCACATCAGCGTCAGCACCTTCGAATGTAGAACCTAGCGGAACAAAGACAGATACCAGATAGACTTGCCCGACAAATAGTACAGTAACAATGACAAGCAACAACATCGTGGCTGTTGATACGGTTTTGCCGCCACCCTTGGCCTCTTCATTTAAAGTAGAGACCGCGTCAAAGCCGATAAAACTCAAAGCAGCGATTGGCACAGCGCCAAAGACAGCGGAAACACTGAACTGAGCCGGATTATAGAACGGAGCAAGTAGTTGAGCCTTAGAAACTGCACCGTCAGCAATAAGCCCGACCGAAAACACTACGAAAATTGAGAGAACAACCAGCTGAATAATCAGAAGAACCTTGCCGACGTTCACGTTGACAGTAATTCCGAACAAATTCACGATCATAGGTACAGCAACAAAGATCACCAGCCAAACAGTTTTATCGACTTCAGGAAATAGCGGTTGTAGCGCCGCCGCACCGAGAATCGCCAGCAATGCTGGAAGTAAGAGATAGTCCAACAAAATCGACCATCCAGCCATAAAGCCAAATGTCGAATTTGTACCTTTTGTTACGTAAGAATATACCGACCCAGAGAGTGGAATGTGTTTCGCCATTTCACTGTAACTAATAGCACTGAATAGCATGGCAATAGCTGCAAGGGTATAAGTCAGTGCGGTCAAGCCATTGGAGATATTGTGAATCGCTCCAAAGACAGCAATGGGGGCAATTGGACCGAAGTAAAGCAAGCCATAGACCATTACGTCAGTAAGCGAGAGTTTACTACTGAGTTTACTGCTGAGTTTACTATTCTCATTTGGCACAACCAAAGCATCGCTCATTTTGTTCCCCCTTAACGATTGGCTGGGTACTTCCCAGGCATATTCGTACTACGCTTTTCGCGCACTAGCAAAATCAGCTGTGATAACGCGAAACGTTTTTGTTCTAAACGGACATCGGGACTGGAAGAATCCTTCGTATCAACCGCCAAACTTAATGTTTGGCGTCTGGCACGCCCATTTTAAGAACCCTTGCCACAGTGGACTATCGAACGAGCGAACGGCGCTTTTCGTATGCGTGCACACCTCAACAGAGGAAGCCTGTACAGAGAAAGCCTGTAGCGCGACAGAGCAGCTAACCACCCGCTGCTCCGTACTTGCATTCCAAAATGTTAAGCCCAATGCCTACTCATCGAGTCGGACACTCAGTTTGAATCAATCGCTCCGTCCAACGGTTCAGGATCAAGGAACCGCCTGAGCACGTTGCCAGTGAGACGAGCAACATTATTGTCGTAGTCGTTGTGGGAAAGAGAGCCGGTATACGCAATCGACCCCACGGAAAATACCCCTCCGCCACCCGGTAGTGGACTTAAGACGATATCTGCTCTCAGGCGCGACTGCTCAGTGCCGCCAATTGCAGGAATTGACTCGAGAACATCTTCGGCTGCCAGAAGGTAGGCGTCTGACAGCGGCCCTGACGTGGCTAGTAACAGTGCCCCCGGTGCTGATCCTAGCGAAGGATCGTACCGATCAATCTCCGCACCCGCGGCGCCACCGCCCATGATCCCAAAATCGCCTATACGCTCATCACGACTAATCCCTTCAAACGCAAATGCGGCAAGAGGATCGTAGCTGTCAGTAAGTCGCTCATAGTAAGTAGAACGATCAAAGCCTTGCCCTGCGAATCCGACTCCTAACAGTCGCTGTGGTGGCATACCTTTATTACGCCACAGCCCGGCAACCTCTCCGGAAGTTTGGTGACGGCGGTCACCAAACGGCGACTCGTGAGGCCTGGTACCGGCATCTGACCTTCGCAACTCCATGATATGCCGGTCTTCTGGATCAAAAGAAACAGTAGCGAAGAACCCATTTCCTCCCAGATACATCAAACGTCCACCTTTAGCAGTGAACGACTCAATCGCGTTAATCTCGTTGCGCGTTACATACTCTGGATGGCTACAAGTGATCAAAACCTTATAATCTTTGATCAGGTCAAATCCCTCGCAATCAAGATCTTCATCTGTGAGTGCATCAAACTCACAATTAATCGTCTCAAGCCAGTGTGCAATGCAAAGGTCGGCAGGAAGCCCCCACACACCTTCCGCCATGAACCAAGCGCGGTGCTTAGGATTGAGGGTCAGGATCGGACGACGGGGGCTGCCAAAAACAACGCCTGACCCGTCATTGTGTATTTCATAGCAGGAGCGGCCAAACTCGGGGTGATCTTGAAGCGTCAAATCCTGCCGATCAATGATCGGTGTACGGCTGGCTATGATTTCCGCGCCATTTGCTTCAAAGGCGATTCGGTCGTTGGCATACGCTAGGTAAGTTGCAGTGGAGAACAGCACTGCAACTTCGCGCTTATGAGCGCCTGGTTTGACGAAAAACGGGATGTACTGCTCGGTCTCCCCGCCTAATAGTTTAACGGCATATACGCCACTTGTGAGATCCTCCGGAACCTCCACTGTGAATGCCGTCGGCCATTGAGCGTCGGTGATGTCATCGTCATGAAAATGTATGGCGTCGAACTCATTCGGGGCATTCCTGAAGTCGTCATTCAACCCTTGGAATCTGTGTCCGGTCACTCCGCGTGTCGGAGTGTTGAAACAGCGGCCGTGCAAACCATTTTTGGACTCGTCGACAACCTCTTTCAGCAAGAGGCCGTCCGCGCGATTGCTTTTCCCAAAGTGCCAGGCAGCAACCTCGTCAGCAACCGAATCACCTGGGTTTAGACGCAAGATGCGTGTCCTACCGATCTTTCCATTGTAGGCAGCGGTTGCTAGCAATTGGCCGCCCTCATAACGTGCAAGAGCGCCTATTCGGAAGGGTGCAGTGGTGTTTGAGCGCCCAGTGCGAAATGGAACTGTGAGTGACTCTCCGGTCAGCGTACTTGCGCTCGATGAAAGACGGTTCATGATGTTATCAATTGGTTCCTGGTCTATGCGGACGGAACCAAGATCGGGTTTTATCGTAACAGTGATGCGGTACCATTGATGTGCAATAAGGGGTGTTGCCAATGAGATTTTGCGCGTCTCGCCAGCTTCTCCCCATATAAATGTTGGTCGGCCTTCTTCCAACACAAGCGCATAGCCAGCAGAATTTTCAACAGACCAGTTTCCGAGCAACGCCTGTAAGCTAGAGTCACCACATATCGAGTTCTGAGCAACGGTGTAAGCACCAAAATTACCCGACCGCGTTCCTTGAGGAAGCGTCGGAAATATATGAGCTTCGATAATCAATCCATCCGGTGATCGGAGCAGTTCCTTCGGATCATTGACCTCAACGTAGGAGCCTGGCTGGCATACATATTTGTGACCTTCATAGCTTCCCTCGAACGACGAGGCGATTGGCGTCTCAAGGAAGCCTGGACTCGATCCCCCTGTGAACCCGTGACGGAGCTTAACCAGAGAGGCTTCATATTTTGCCACTCCTTCGCAACTCACCTTAAAAGAAAGACTATGCCCAGGCGATACCGAGAAACGATCGCTGTAGCCGAAAATTTGCTTGTTTGTATTTTTCATTTCCATTTCACCCGTTAAGCAACTGTGAATCCAGTTGGCATGACTTGATATCCAAGAGCGCCTGGCAACGAAGCGAAAAAACGTGAAGCAAGGCATCTTCGTAAGTCAGGAAAACCCCTGGACTTGGCACGAAATTTCCTGGCTTCCCGATCACTATGTGTCCGACTCCCCAAGGTCCATCGGTACCAAGTGAAATGATGATGGCTTTGCCTGTGATGGACGCGCCGCCCAGTCCCCGTACAACTCTCCCAGTCTTATCATCGTGGGGCCCGATCGGCGAGCGCTCGAATGAAGCGACCACGTCAGCATCGCAGTCGGCGCGCAGGCGCCCGTAAAACCGGGCTTGGAACAACGTAGCCAATTCTGCTTCGCGTTCTGAGGAAGTACGCATGATCAAGCCCTCAGTGCGGTGATTGTTGTTTTTTTCATATATTCCTCTTACTTATCAGTCGATGGCTGAAATATCCTTGTCGCGCACTCGCAACATGGCAGCGCTTCGCTTCAATGGCGAAAACTGACCGTCCTATGCCGGTGAAGACATATTCCATCGCGTGGGAGGGCTAATCTTTCATGTGAGAGAACTCATATTTTCGCCTGAGCGTACGCCGCACCAATTCAGTGCAATAAGTGCTTTACTACGAACCTGTGAGGGGCTACCTTTCCGCACCTTCAAGATCCAATAGACGACTCAAGGGCCTTTGCTTTCGATCCGCCAGAAGAAGTTGCGGCTTACATCTGCTACAACCTGGCTAGCGCCCATCTTCAGCCGCTAACATGGGCGACTGTCGTCGATGGCATGAGACGTGCAGTGCTGCACGGGGTGATGTCTAATCCGGGGGTGGTTGTGTGGATCCGTTACATTTAGTTACCAGATTTTCTACTGGGGAGGTTCACCCACAAAGGCGTCTTGTCGCCTGGAATGAGTTCATGAGCGATGTCTACTACCCTATAGATGTCGTAGCGCGCGATCCTTCTTCGTTCTCAGGGATTATCGAGTCTACCCAAATTGGCGCCGTGGGAATTACCCGTTTTGCTGCCGATGCGCAACGGGCATTGCGAAGAAAGGTACATGGGGGACGAGATGATTCAGACTTTTTCGCGTTGGTCATGCCCACAATGCAGACCGAGCGCTTTTCGCACTTGGGTAGATTAGGAGACGTTGCGCCTGGTCAGGTCGCGATATTTAACTCAGCAGAAGAGTATCGGACTGATATTCCAGATGGTACTAGAAATGTCACCATTAAGATTCCCGCTGACTTGTTCAGGGCTATGTGCCCGAAAATCGATGCAGTTTGCGGTCGAGTCGATGTCGCCAATTCCCGTTTCGTGCCACTTCTGACACAATTCGCATTGCAAGCTTTGGAAAGCGCGCCCTGTCTTTCTATCGAACATGTCAGCAGTTTAGAGAGGGGCTTGCTCGAACTAGCCTTCTTGATGATGGATGTTCCCGAGATCGACACAGGGGGTGATTCAAAACCGGTGATAGACCATTTCTTTCACCGAGTGATGGCTTATATCGCGGCAAATTTTCAGGATCCGGATCTCGCACCTGAAAGAGCAGCTCAGTCCCATAGAGTATCCATCCGATATATTCATAAGATCTTTCAGGCTCACGATACGACTTTTGGGCGTGAGCTTCGTCTCGCGCGTCTCAAGCACGCTCAGAAATTACTCCGAGAGAACCTGCAAAATAAAGTTCGTCAAATGACAATTGCTGAAATTGCCTATAATTGCGGTTTCTCTAGCCAGGCACTTTTTTCCGTCCGTTTCAAGGAGGTTTTCGGATACTCTCCGCGGGATGAGAAAAGTCATTAATACCGCTTTATTAAAAGCATTAAGCGGTCACTGGTCATCTGACTATCTCATGGATAAGGGCCAAGCAAGGCCATTTAAACCTGACCAAATTACGTATCCCTCCGAAAGTAGACGAGCCGTGTTTATTGTTTCAGTTCTTTAAATCGCGACGGTTCCCATCTTAGACACCAATAGAGTGACCGATATTGGAGTCTTCATCTACGAGTAGTATGGGTTCCGCATGGCGGTCGTGCAGGGGAGGAAGAACGGAGTTCCCATCCAGCAGATTGGCCCCCGCTCGAAAAGCGGTACCGATAGGCGCAAACATACTCCACTACCTCCCTTGAGATAGTCAATGCGAAGTTTATTCATTCAGTTACGCCATCCGAATTCTCACCGCAAACGACATATACAAGGGCTCACTTGCAATACGGAATTCACAGCGCTGTCAGCTCTGAGGGCACGGGTTAACCAAATAGTCTACCTAACCACTGGCGCACTGAGCGTCCGGCCAACTCACCTTCCTGACCCCGACACCAAAGGCGATGGTTCACCTAAAATCATCGCCGCCCTCCTTCGATTAAACGTTTAACGCTGGCCCTCAGATCAAACGGCGCCTTGCGCCGTCACTCTTTCCGCAATATGTCGCAAACTATCAAAGTTGATATTCGCCCCGGAATTGACCGCCACCAATGTTTGCCCACGCAGACCGTGACGGGCGACATAGCTGCGAATGCCCGCCACGGCCAGCGCACCGGACGGTTCGGTGATGGAGCGGATATCGTCGTAGATCAGCTTGATGGCGCTGCACAATTCATCATTGCTGACGGTAATGACTTCGTCGACCCAATCGCGGCAGATCTCAAAACCATAGGCGCCGATTTGCGCGACCGCGGTACCATCGGCAAACCCGTCCACACTCGGCAACACCACCCGCTCCCCGGCCCGCAGTGCCGCGAGCAGGCAACTGGAGCCTTCGGGTTCGACCCCGATGATGCGCACCTCGGGCCGCAGGTATTTGACGTAGGCGGCAATGCCGGCGATCAGGCCGCCGCCGCCCACCGGCACGAAGATCGCGTCCAAAGGGCCCTGTTGCTGGCGCAGGATCTCCATGGCCACCGTGCCTTGGCCGGCGATCACGTCCGGGTCATCGAAGGGCGAAACGAACGTGCACTCGGATGTCTCGGCCAGTTGCAGCGCATGGGCCAGGGCAAACGGGAAGCTCTCGCCGTGCAGCACCGCTTCGGCGCCTCGGGAGCGTACGCCCAGCACCTTCAATTCCGGCGTGCTGCACGGCATTACGATCTGCGCCTGGATCCCCAACTCCCGCGCCGCCAGTGCCACGCCTTGCGCATGGTTACCCGCCGACGCCGTCACCACCCCGCGCGTCTTTTGCTCGGCTGTGAGCTGCACCAACTTGTTATAGGCGCCGCGAATCTTGAAGGAAAAAGTCGGTTGCAGGTCTTCACGCTTGAGCAGCACCTGGTTGCCCAGCAGCGCCGACAAGGCCGGCGCGGCTTGCAGGGGCGTACGCACCGCCAAGTCATAGACCGGGGCGGCGAGGATCTTCTTCACATAGTGTTCAAGCAATGCCGTATCAGCAGAATGGGGGACGAGGCAGGTGCTCATAGGTGTCTCCTGGTTTTTCAAGGGCCTTGGAGACGGAAAAACAAAACCCGCCTCTAAGGCGGGTTTGGGTGCAGCAGTGTGCTATCCCGCCATATGAGGAATGGCAGTAATAATGCTTGGCTGGCTGCGGAAGGTTTGAAATGTCATGTCACGAAACTAACCGGCGGTGAGCAGGCAAGTCAATGGCCATGCGCAATTTAGTGTGGGGGGTTTACGATTGATAGACGAACCATATGCGCTTTGTATATCCATCCTTTACAGTGAACACCATGGGCATCGTCAAGATCAGCAACTATCTGCACGTACAACTCCGTCTGGCCACCGCAGCCATGGACCGCTCCATCAACGCCCAGGCCGAACTCTGGATCAAGGTCGAACCCCAGCCAGCGCTACCACGTGTTGATCGAGTGCGATCCTACATCCCACCTACCAAAAGATGAAACCTCGGTTTACCGTGGCATCTGTGGCGAGCAGTTCCACGACAGCAGCGCTTCGTAAATCTTCTACTGACGAGGCGTGCGGCAATCGGTCCTATACGCTGACCTTGGCGGTCTCGACCAAGCTGTAGATCTGCGCACTGGCCGTGGCGCCTTTAGGCTTGTCTGAAGAGCCACGACTCGCGTCCAGTAACAAACGGCTTTATCGCACGCTCCGCCAAGTTGTTATCGATCGGCAAATGACCGGCCTCCAAGTAGCGATCCCTGAATTGGTGCAGTCCACAGCAGCGCAATATCTACTGTCGCCGGTCTTTCACAAGAACCATCGACGCTGAAATAAATTGGCCCCAGCATGTCGGATAAGGCATGACACCAGAGATTTGGGTCGTCCAGGTTGCTGTGAAAGAATATGTGGAGTTTGCTGTCGATCATGACCCGCTACCTAATGGGCTGCTTGAACTGGTACTGACTTTTCTACGCTCAGATACGCCTCATGCAGACTTCGCACCGCCACACCAATGTCTGCTTGGTTGAGAGCGCCATAACCTAGGACGAAGCCATCCTCGAATGGCCCAACGTCATGGTTGAAAGCGCTCAATCTCCTCAGCAGAACATCACGCTTGGCGGCCTCAGCCTGCAAAGCGTCCAGATCTACAATTCGACGAAAACGCAGTGTCAAATGCAGCCCGGCGAACCCGCTGCTCAAAGTGATAGCCTCACCGAACGTCTCAGCAAGACATCTACGAAGCTCTGCCTGGCGTGCTGCATACAGCGGACGAACATTAATCAGATGTCGAGTCAAATGACCGTCATTGATGAAATCAGCAAGTGCAGCCTGGAGAGGTAGATGTCCAGGGCGATAGAGGCTTAACAGTCCTCTCACCATGGAATTCACAAGTGAGGGCGGTACAACCATGTAACTCATACGTAGACCCGGGTACATCACCTTGCTGAAGGTACCCAGGTAGATAACACGGCCCGAATTATCTTCACCTTGCAAAGACGGAGACGGTGCGTGGTCGTACCTAAGGTCACTGTCATAATCATCCTCAACTATCCAGAAGTTTCGCTGCGCTGCTTGCCGCAGCAAGCGCTCGCGACGACTGCTGGACAAAATGCTTCCCAACGGAAACTGATGCGATGGAGTCACAAACACCAGCTTAGGGTTCATTGAGAAATGCTCATCACGCATGTCGATGCCTTCCCGATCCACAGGTACTGGAATAGAACGCACCCCCAGCGACTTCAACATCAGCGCGCCGGCCCAGTGGGAAGGGTTCTCTATGCAGACTTGGTCATTGGCATCTGTGAGCAGTCGCAAAATCAGATCCAGGGACTGCTGTGTTCCCATTGTCACAAGAACCTGATCCGGACTGCATCGCACTCCTCTGGCAACTCGCAGGTAGTCAGCCAAAGCTCGGCGTAGCGGTAGATAGCCTCCGCCGTTGGCGTACCCGCTCAGCTGGGCGAGGTTTTGTCCTAGATAACAGCTTTGCAACCGCCGCCATATTGCATAAGGGAAGGCCGATACATCTGGTACACCTGGCAGGAATGCTCCCTCTCGCTCCTGCAGACCCGCGGCACCAGACAGAATCAGTTGGCCACGCAATGAAATGGCATCAGGTGCAACTGGGCGAGAGACAGAAACCATCGATCGAATGGGCGGCCTTTCTACTACAAACGTCCCACTGCCAATGCTTCCCACCAAGTATCCATCAGCAGTTAGCATGTCGAAGGCAGCAACGACGGTTATTCGGGAGACACCTAACTGTGTGGCAAGGCTCCGCGTAGAAGGGAGTCTTGAGGAAGGTCGCAATGTACCTTCCTCAATCATGATCCGGAGATGGCGATACAGCTGTTGCTGTAGGGAAACAGCAGAGCGCCTATCAAGCAGATCTTGAATGCGTTCACCAATCAAGGATGCCGTCATTTCAACCTCACACACGACCGAAAGTGAAAGTCACTCCCAGCAAAAAATAAAGCACTACCCGACGCTTCACGAGACTAGCATCTTCGAGCAGGTAAACATCAAACGACCAGCTCTAGTAATTTCCTGACGCGCTCGGTTCCGGGATTGCTGAAAAACTTCTGTGGTGTAGCCTGCTCGATGATTCCCCTTTCTCAACGAAGACCAACTGATCTGAAACCGCCGGAGCAAACTCCATTTCGTGGGTAACGACCATCTTGGTGTAGCCCTCAGATGATAGGTTTTCATCACCTGAAGCACTTTACCCACACGCTCCGGATCCAAGGCGGAAGTAGGTTCGTCGAACAAGATCACTTCACGGCTCATTGCCTACCCCTTGGCGATCGCAACCCGTTGTTTCTGTTCTCCCGTGCGCGAGGGCGATCTGCGTTTTGGAATTGCGGCTGCGTGTGTCGGTGGTGGGCAGGGTGTGGCGCTGCTGATCGAGAAGCCCGCGTATCAGCTCAGCAACGCAAGTTGTGACGGCACATCGGGAACGGACTCAAAATTCCTGCGGGCACAAATGGGAGCCTGTTGCAGACTCCCATTAGCTCTGTCGATAACCGGTCAGGCGTTCGACCGGATACTTTTACGCAATGCCTCCACCAAGGATTCCAGCTCATCCGCAGTGGCGTCGAAAGGTGGCGCGAAGACGGCCTGGTCTCCAGACCAGCGCAAGTAGTAACCTGCTTCGTAGAGTGCTTCCGTAATACGGTGCCCGCGAACGCCTGGCTGTCCGGGTAGGCTGGCGAACTCCACGCTCCCCGCGAACCCAATGTTGCGGACGTCCACCACATTAGGCTCACCCCTCAGCGAGTGCAGCAACTCCTGGAATAGGTGTTCCTTTTCTCGCACCTTGTCCGCTACACCCTCGGAAGAGAAGACGTCCAAGGCCGCCAAAGCGGCTGCCACCGCTACCGGATGGGCCGAATAGGTGTAGCCATGGAACACACTGTTGGTGAATTCCGGCTGATCCATGAACGTGTTGTAGATCTCGCTGGACATGATGACACCACCGAGCGGCTGAGTGCCATTGGTGACGGTTTTGGCAAAGGTAATCATGTCCGGAACCACACCGAAGCGTTGTGCAGCAAAATTGGCACCCATGCGCCCGAAGCCACAGATCACTTCATCGAAAATGAGCAGGATGCCATGCTTCGTGCAGATGTCGCGCAGGCGCTGCAGATATCCAACCGGTGGCACGAGCACCCCGGTAGAGCCGGCCATTGGCTCGACGATCACCGCCGCAATGTTTGACGCGTCATGCAGGGCCACCAGGCGCTCCAGATCGTCAGCCAGGTGCCCCCCCCACGCAGGTTGTCCCTTGGAAAAGGCCATGTGCTCTGAACTGTGAGTATGCGGCAGATGATCGACACCAGGCAGGGTCAGGGTCGAAAACATCTTGCGATTACCAACCATGCCACCGACCGAGATACCGCCAAATCCTACACCATGATATCCGCGCTCACGGCCGATCATCCGCGTACGACCGCCATTGCCCTTCAGGCGGTGATAGCCCAGTGCAAGTTTCAGCGCACTGTCGACCGCGTCGGAGCCGCCGGTTGTGTAGAACACGTGGTTGAGTGGATCTGGAGCGAGCGCTGCAATTTTCTCAGTCAGGATAAACGCCGCTGGATGGCTCATATAGAAGGCAGAGACATAGTCCAGTTTGGCAACTTGTTTTTGCACAGCCTCAACGATTTTCGGATGGCTATGCCCCATACCCGAACACCACAGACCTGAAAACCCATCGAATACCTGTTTTCCGTCGGTGGTGTGCAGGTAACTGCCCTGGGCACCAGTTATCAGGCGCGGCCTGAGCTTGAAAAGTGGATTGGGGGTGAAACCGATGAAGTAAGAATTCAGTTGTTCGGTAGTCAGCGGGGTATCCATGGGCTTTCCTCTGGGATCTTGTTCGTAGATGGGGAAAATCTAACCAAGGCTGCTAGAGGCGCATAGAGCCACTTTTTCTGCCTGGTTAAGTCCATCTCAAACTGGCACAAGCTCCGTAATAGTGCTGACTATCACAGGGTTTCACTGTTTTGGTAATTCTCTGAATGGCTCTAAGCAGGCCGAAAAAGTGGATCTACTGTCCTGCGGCCGTCAGTCTTATTGTCGGTTCCAAAGAACCAACAATCCGAGGATCCGGACATGGCTGTAACACTCAATAACCCGGCACTTTTTCGTAATCAGGCATTTATTGGTGGTGAATGGACTTCTGCGCTGGATGGCCGCACCTACGAGGTACTCGACCCGTCCACTGGCGCACTTATCACAGTGGTGCCCGACATGTCAGCAGTAGAGGCCGCTGAGGCCATAGTGAGTGCCAAGGCTGCTGGCAAGGATTGGTCGGCAAAGTCCGCAAAGCAGCGTGCACGGATCTTGCGGGATTGGCACGATCTAATTTTGGCAAATAGAGAAGACCTGGCGGCCCTGATTACGCTGGAACAGGGCAAGCCGATGGCCGAAGCTCGAGCCGAGATCGATTACGGGGCGGCTTACATTGAGTGGTTCGCTGAAGAGGCCAAGAGAGTCAATGGCGATGTCCTCCCGGCACCATCGGATGATCGCCGCATCGTTGTGATCAAGCAACCTATCGGCGTCGTCGCAGCGATCACTCCCTGGAACTTCCCTATGGCGATGATTACTCGCAAAGTGGCCCCGGCGCTCGCTGCGGGCTGCACCATAGTGGTCAAACCGGCAGAAGACACTCCACTAAGCGCCCTAGCTCTTGTGGAGTTGGCCCGCGAGGCAGGGGTTATCAATGGTGCTTTCAATGTGATCACTGCCGCCCGTGGTCACGAAGTGGGCGAAGTGCTGACTACTCATCCTGACGTGCGCAAGGTGTCATTCACCGGTTCTACACAAGTGGGCCGGATTTTGTTGCGACAGTGTGCTGACACCATCAAGAAAGTCTCCCTCGAGCTCGGAGGCAACGCTCCCTTTATTGTCTTTGACGATGCTGATCTGGAAGCCGCTGTCGCCGGTGCTATGGCTTGCAAGTTTCGCAATGGCGGGCAGGCCTGCATCAGTGCCAATCGCATTTTCGTGCAAAGCGGTATCTACGATGCTTTCGCCGCACGCTTGAGCGCCGAGGTGAAGCAGGTGCAGGTAGGGCCAGGCACTCTACCCAATGTTGCGCTGGGGCCTATGATCAATGGCAAGGCCATCGAGAAGATCGAATCGCACGTGGCCGATGCGTGCATGCACGGTGCAAAAGTGCTGGTCGGAGGCGCTCGCCATGAATTGGGTGGCAACTTCTATGCCCCGACCGTGCTGGTTGATGTAACCCCCCCAATGCTTGTCAATCGCGAAGAGACATTTGGCCCGGTAGCCCCTCTGATTCGCTTCGAAGACGAGCGTCAGGTGGTCGAGCAAGCCAACGATACCGAGTTCGGCTTGGCGTCGTATTTCTACACCCGCGACCATTCCCGTGCCTGGCGCGTTGCCGAGCAACTAGAGTCTGGCATGGTTGGCGTAAACACCGGGCTTATCTCTAACGAGATGGCACCTTTTGGCGGCATCAAACAATCGGGATTAGGCCGTGAAGGTTCTGCTTACGGCATCGAAGATTATCTGGAAATCAAATACATGTGCGTCGGAGGCATCTGACGCCAGTTCCGGCGGTTGCCTTTTTTGAGAAGCTGCATGCCCATCAGCGTGCTTGAAAATGAGCCTGGAGAATAATAACGAGAACGAATCTGCACAAAAGTAAAAGCGTGGTAGGGATGACCCTTGCTGTAATCGCAACGGTAACTAGCCGTTGAATCAGGTTTTCTGCGCCAGCGGTGGCTCTGACGCGGTAGATTCGGCGCTTAGGCTCGCTTTTGGCTATGATCGGCTGAAAGGCGAAGCGATCCGCAACCGGATGACTGGTCGCAAGCGTGGTCACGAGCGCATGGTTTCAAAGGCATTTGTGTAGGCGGCATGGTAGCGAACCGCAAGATGTTTTCGACTCTGACGCTCCAGGGAGTCGATCATCTGTCTCACACCCACAGTCTGGAACATATCGCGCTCTCTAAAGACCAGCCTGTGTGGGAGTTCACCTTGCTGATGACCTTGATCGATTAGTAGCGCTGCACGATGCATCCCATCCTAGATCAACCGTGCATTCGAGTTCATCGATTTACTGAAGCCTTATAGAAGCTGGCTTCTGCCGTGGGGATTTTTCCAAACGATCCGGCCATAACGCGGCTGGTGGGGGCGATGCTGCTGGAGCAGAACGACGAGTGGTGCCTGCAACGACGCTACATGCAGTTGGAAGCCTTCGAGGCGGTCAGCGATAATCCACAGGCCAAGCTGTCGGCCGTGATCAACTAAACGGCAAGCTCAATGGCTAGAACCATGATGAGTTACACCACTTCCTGGGACACGATCCGGGGCCGGCGCACGAGCCAATATGGTATCAACAATCGACTCGCGGGGACCGGTGCTGACAATCTTGAAAAGGAAAATGGGATGAAGTCCCGAAAAACTCCCCACCAATGAAAAAGCCCAATCTTTGCAGATTGGGCTAAGTCATTGAATAATATGGTCGGGACGGAGTGATTCGAACACTCGACCCCTAGCACCCCATGCTAGTGCGCTACCGGACTGCGCTACGCCCCGACTAGGCGTGAATCTTGTTCCGTCTCTCAACGGAACGCTCAGGAATATATCGCAAGCTTTTGAAAACTGGAAGATTTAAAAGCAGAAATTTATTTCTTGAGCACCACCAGCACATCTTCAAGCTCGGCGATCATCTGGCGGATCATCTGTTTGTACTGGGTTGTATCGTCTTTGGCCTCATCACCGGAGAGGCGCAAGCGCGCTCCGCCGATGGTGAACCCCTGGTCGTACAGCAGCGCGCGGATCTGCCGGATCATCAGCACGTCTTGGCGCTGATAATACCGGCGGTTTCCGCGGCGCTTGACCGGGTTGAGTTGAGGAAACTCCTGCTCCCAATAGCGCAGCACGTGTGGTTTTACCGCACACAGCTCGCTGACTTCACCAATGGTGAAGTAGCGTTTGCCCGGGATGACGGGTAGCTCGTCGTTATGACTTGGTTCCAGCATAAGCCTCAACTCGGGCCTTCAACTTCTGCCCTGGACGAAAGGTGACCACACGGCGAGCCGTGATCGGGATTTCTTCACCCGTTTTCGGATTGCGGCCAGGCCGCTGGCGTTTGTCCCGCAGGTCAAAATTGCCGAAACCGGACAGTTTGACCTGTTCGTTGTCTTCCAGAGCGTGCCTGATTTCTTCGAAAAACAGTTCGACCAATTCTTTGGCCTCCCGTTTATTCAGGCCCAGCTCCTCATACAGACGTTCCGCCATCTCAGCTTTCGTCAGAGCCCCCATACGTCACTTCCTTAACGTGGCGTTCAACCTGTTTTCGAGCGAGGTGAGGATATTCTGCGTTGCGGTATTCACCTCATCGTCATTAAGAGTGCGCGATGGATGCTGCCAGGTCAAGCCGACTGCAAGGCTTTTTCTATGCGGATCAATGCCTTTACCCTGATACACGTCAAATAGCCTGAGGTCCGTGAGCCATTCGCCTGCATTTTCACGGATTACGTCCAGCACAGCGCTGGATGCAACGTCGCGGTCAGCTAGCAACGCCAGGTCACGCCGCACTTCAGGAAAGCGTGATAACTCCTGGAATTTCGGCATTTTCCCCAGTGCAACTTCAGCCAAAACCAGCTCGAAAACAAAGACGGGACGATCAAGGCCCAGGGTTTTCGACAATTCAGGGTGAATGGCACCGACATAGCCGACTTCACGCCCGTCACGCTCAATGCGTGCGGTCTGTCCCGGATGCAGCGCCGGATGCTTGCCCGGCACGAAGGTGAACGCGTCAAGCGCACCGGCGAAACCCAGTACCGCTTCCACATCAGCCTTGACGTCGAAGAAGTCGACGACATCTCGACCTTGCGCCCAGCCTTCCGGCAAACGACTGCCGCAAACGACACCGGCGAGCATCGGCTCTTGCTTCAAACCTTCCAACTGACCGACAAAGCGCAGACCGCTCTCGAACAGACGCACGCGATCCTGCTGGCGATTCAGGTTGTGCTGGAGCGACTTGACCAGGCCTGGCCACAGGGACGAGCGCATGGCCGCCATGTCGTTGGAAATCGGGTTGGCCAGCAACAGCGGCTCGACACCTGGGTTGAACAGTTCGAACTGACGCGGATCGATGAAGCTGTAGGTGATCGCTTCCTGATACCCACGAGCCACCAGCAGACGGCGCAGTTCCGGCAGGTCGCTACGGGCTTCGGCCTTGGCTTGTGGGGCCAGGCGCGCCTGCGGGTAGCGAACCGGCAAACGGTTGTAGCCGTACAGACGGGCCAGCTCTTCGATCAGATCGACTTCCAGACTGATATCGA
Organism: Pseudomonas sp. NFACC45; assembly: GCF_900113505.1. Lineage (NCBI taxonomy): Bacteria > Pseudomonadati > Pseudomonadota > Gammaproteobacteria > Pseudomonadales > Pseudomonadaceae > Pseudomonas > Pseudomonas sp. NFACC45. The sequence continues at coordinate 19,731 of NZ_FOPO01000005.1, read as the reverse complement.
AGCGATGGCTTGGCACTTCGACACGCCACTGCCCTGCCCCGTCGGCGCTGATGTTCAGGCCGAGGGCGCTGAGCAGGCGCTCGACTTCAGCCGGGTCCATTTCCATGCCGAGCATTTGCGTGATGCGCTGGGCACGCAGGGTAACCGGTGCGATGTTGGGCAGGTGCTGTTCACTGACGGTTTCGATGATCGGGCCAGCTTCGCCGCCAGTGATCTCCAGCAGCAGGCCAGTGGCGCGCTCCATGGCTTCACGGGCCAGTTGCCAGTCCACACCGCGCTCGTAACGGTGCGAGGCATCGGTGTGCAGGCCATAGGAACGGGCCTTGCCCGCCACGGCGATCTGGTCGAAGAACGCACTTTCAAGGAACACATCACGGGTCGTCGTGGAGACGCCGCTGTGCTCGCCACCCATCACGCCGGCAATCGCCAGGGCACGGGAGTGGTCGGCGATCACCAGCGTATCGCTGCGCAGGGTCACTTCCTGGCCGTCGAGCAGGACCAGCTTCTCGCCCTCTTCGGCCATGCGCACGCGGATGCCGCCGTTGATTTCGGCAAGGTCGAAGGCGTGCAGTGGCTGACCCAGCTCCAGCATCACATAGTTGGTGATGTCGACTGCGGCATCGATGCTACGCACGTCGGCGCGACGCAGGCGTTCGACCATCCACAGCGGGGTCGGCTTGGACAGATCGACGTTACGGATAACGCGACCCAGGTAACGCGGGCATGCTGCAGGCGCCAGGACTTCAACCGAGCGCACTTCATCATGCACCGCCGCCACGGTCGCGACCGCGGGGCGTGCCACCGGGGCGGCATACAACGCACCCACCTCACGAGCCAGACCGGCCAGGGACAGGCAGTCGCCACGGTTCGGGGTCAGGTCGACCTCGATGCTGGCATCGTCCAGGCTCAGGTATTCACGAATGTCCTGGCCCACCGGCGCATCGGCCGGAAGCTCCATCAGGCCATCGTTGCCCTCGCCAATCTGCAGTTCAGCCTGGGAGCACAACATGCCGTTGGACTCGACGCCACGCAGCTTGGCTTTCTTGATCTTGAAGTCGCCCGGCAGTTCGGCACCGATCATGGCGAACGGGATCTTCAGGCCCGGGCGCACATTTGGCGCGCCGCAGACCACCTGGAAGGTTTCCGCGCCATTGCTAACTTGGCACACCCGCAGTTTGTCAGCGTCTGGGTGCTGCTCGGTGCTCAGCACCTCGCCCACCACCACACCACTGAATGCACCGGCGGCCGGCGTTACGCTATCGACCTCAAGACCGGCCATCGACAGGCGAGCAACCAGCTCGTCCCGGCTTACCTGCGGGCTTACCCAGCCGCGCAGCCATTGTTCACTGAATTTCATCCTGCTCTCCTAATAGATTCGTTACGGGTCTGCGGCTTAGCGAAATTGCGCAAGGAACCGCAAGTCGTTGTCGAAGAACAGGCGCAAGTCATTTACACCGTAACGCAACATGGCCAGACGCTCGACGCCCATGCCGAAAGCAAAACCCGAGAACTCTTCCGGATCGATCCCGGACATACGCAGCACGTTCGGGTGAACCATGCCGCAGCCCATGACCTCCAGCCAGCCGGTCTGCTTGCAGACGCGGCAGCCTTTACCGCTGCACATCACGCACTCCATATCGACTTCAGCGGATGGCTCGGTGAACGGGAAGTACGAAGGACGGAAACGCACCGCCAGTTCTTTTTCGAAGAACACCCGCAGGAACTCTTCGATCGTCCCTTTCAGGTCGGCGAAATTGATGTCGCGATCAACCAGCAGGCCTTCGACCTGGTGGAACATCGGCGAGTGGGTGATATCGGAGTCGCTACGGTACACACGGCCTGGGCAGACGATGCGGATCGGCGGCTGCTGCGATTCCATGGTGCGGACCTGTACCGGCGAGGTATGGGTGCGCAACAGCATGTTCGCATTGAAATAGAAGGTGTCATGCATCGACCGGGCCGGGTGATGGCCTGGGATGTTGAGCGCCTCGAAGTTGTGATAGTCGTCTTCGACCTCAGGGCCTTCGGCAATGCCGTAGCCGATGTGGGTGAAGAACTGCTCGATACGTTCCAGGGTCCGGGTAACCGGATGCAGACCGCCGGAAGTCTGGCCGCGGCCAGGCAGGGTCACGTCGATGGATTCGGCGGCGAGCTTGGCAGCCAGATCCGCTTCCTCGAACAATGCCTTGCGCGCATTAAGGACTTCTGTAACACGCTCCTTGGCAACGTTGATCAGCGCACCGACCTGCGGACGCTCTTCGGCCGGCAGGTTCCCCAGGGTCTTCATCACCTGAGTCAACTCGCCCTTCTTGCCAAGGTAGTGAACCCGGATTTGCTCCAGGGCATTGATATCTTCAGCGCTTTGCACAGCCTCTAGTGCTTGAGAGACCAGCGCGTCCAGGTTTTCCATGTACAGACTCCAGATACAAAATAGGGGAAGAGCTTGAAGGCTCTTCCCCTATTTATGACGTTTAACACCTGGCCCCACAGAGGTGAGGCCGGGTGACTGTCGGGGGTACTTAAGCCAAGGTGGCTTTAGCTTTCTCGACAATCGCAGCAAACGCCGCTTTTTCGTTCACTGCCAGATCAGCCAGAACCTTACGGTCGATCTCGATGGACGCTTTTTTCAGGCCGGCAATGAAACGGCTGTAGGACAGACCGTTAACACGAGCACCAGCGTTGATACGAGCGATCCACAGAGCGCGGAACTGACGTTTTTTCTGACGACGGTCACGGTAGGCGTATTGGCCTGCCTTGATTACCGCTTGCTTGGCAACACGGAATACGCGGGAACGCGCGCCGTAGTAGCCTTTAGCAAGTTTCAGAATTTTTTTGTGACGCTTACGGGCAATGACGCCACGCTTTACACGAGCCATGAGTTACTTCCTCTATTCTTGATCCAAAAATTAACGAAGGCGCAGCATGCGCTCGACTTTTGCCACGTCAGACGGATGCAGCAAGCTGCTACCGCGCAGTTGACGCTTACGCTTGGTCGACATTTTGGTCAGGATGTGGCTCTTGAAAGCGTGCTTGTGCTTGATACCGTTAGCAGTTTTCAGAAACCGCTTAGCAGCACCACTTTTAGTTTTCATCTTTGGCATGTTCGGATACTCCGCATTCAGTTGATAAACATAATCGCAAGGCCTGCCGTGCCCTGTTGATTACTTCTTCTTTTTCGGGGCGATGACCATGATCAGCTGGCGTCCTTCCATCTTAGGATGCTGTTCGACCGAACCGTACTCGAGCAGGTCTTGTTCAACCCGCTTGAGGAGTTCCATCCCCAGCTCCTGGTGGGCCATCTCACGGCCGCGGAATCGCAAGGATACCTTGGCCCTGTCCCCGTCACTCAGGAAACGTACCAGGTTGCGCAGTTTTACCTGGTAATCCCCTTCCTCCGTCCCTGGACGAAACTTGATTTCTTTTACCTGAATCTGCTTCTGGTTTTTCTTCGCCGCGGCAATCTGCTTCTTCTTTTCGAAGATCGACTTGCCGTAGTCCATCACCCGGCAAACCGGCGGGACTGCGTCTGCGGAAATTTCTACCAGATCAAGCTTGGCTTCTTCAGCAATACGAAGCGCTTCATCAATCGAGACGATGCCAATCTGCTCGCCGTCAGCGCCAATTAACCGAACCTCGCGTGCCGAGATATTCTCGTTGATCGGGGCTTTCGGTGCAGCTCGTTTATCTTGTCTCATTTCACGCTTAATAATAATTACTCCAAATCTGGGCGACCACGCCGGGAAACCGCTTGCGCGAGGAACTCAGCGAATTCGGCGACGGGCATCGAGCCCAGGTCAGCACCTTCACGAGTACGCACAGCGACAGTCTGCATCTCGACCTCCCGATCTCCAATAACCAAGAGAAAGGGAACCTTGAGCAAAGTATGCTCGCGGATTTTAAAGCCGATCTTTTCATTTCTCAAGTCGGACTTGGCACGAAATCCGCTTTGGTTGAGAGTTTTTTCGACTTCGGCGGCAAAATCTGCCTGTTTATCAGTGATATTCATGATCACTGCCTGGGTCGGCGCCAGCCACGCAGGGAACGCACCCTCGTAGTGTTCGATCAGAATCCCGACGAAACGCTCGAAGGAACCGAGGATCGCGCGGTGAAGCATGACCGGGTGCTTGCGGCTGTTGTCTTCGGACACGTATTCGGCGCCCAGACGGATCGGCAGGTTGAAATCGAGCTGCAAGGTACCACATTGCCATACACGGCCGAGGCAATCTTTCAGCGAGAATTCGATCTTCGGCCCGTAGAAAGCCCCTTCGCCCGGTTGCAGATCGTACGCAAGGCCCGCGCTATCGAGTGCGGCGGCCAGGGCTGCTTCGGCGCGATCCCACAACTCATCGGAACCGACGCGTTTTTCCGGACGAGTGGACAGCTTCATCTCGACTTCGGTAAAGCCGAAGTCCCGGTAGACGTCCATGGTCAGCTTGATGAAGGCAGCGGATTCGGCCTGCATCTGCTCTTCGGTGCAGAAGATATGCGCATCGTCCTGGGTGAAGGCACGCACGCGCATGATGCCGTGCAGCGCACCCGATGGCTCGTTACGGTGGCAGGCACCGAACTCGGCCAGGCGCATCGGCAACTCGCGGTAGCTTTTCAGGCCCTGGTTGAACACCTGCACGTGGCAAGGGCAGTTCATCGGCTTGATGGCGTAGTCGCGGTTTTCCGACTGGGTAGTGAACATGTTGTCGGCGTAGTTGGCCCAGTGCCCGGATTTCTCCCACAGGCTACGGTCAACCACTTGCGGCGTCTTGATCTCCAGGTAGCCGTTTTCACGCTGGACCTGGCGCATGTACTGCTCGAGCACTTGGTACAGGGTCCAGCCGTTCGGGTGCCAGAACACCATGCCCGGGGATTCTTCCTGGGTGTGGAACAGGCCCAGGCGCTTGCCGATCTTGCGGTGATCGCGCTTCTCGGCTTCCTCGATACGCTGGATGTAAGCCGCCAGCTGCTTCTTGTCGGCCCAGGCAGTGCCGTAGACGCGCTGCAACTGCTCGTTCTTAGCATCGCCACGCCAGTAGGCGCCGGACAACTTGGTCAGCTTGAAGGATTTCAGGAAACGCGTGTTCGGCACGTGCGGGCCACGGCACATGTCGACGTATTCTTCGTGGTAGTACAGGCCCATGGCCTGCTCGTCCGGCATGTCTTCCACCAGACGCAGCTTGTAATCCTCGCCACGCGCCTTGAACACTTCGATGACTTCGGCACGCGGGGTTACTTTCTTGATGACGTCGTAATCTTTCTCGATCAGCTGCTGCATGCGCTGTTCGATGGCCGCCATGTCTTCCGGCGTGAAAGGACGCTCAAAGGCGATGTCGTAATAGAAGCCTTCGTCGATGACCGGCCCGATGACCATCTTAGCGCTCGGATACAGCTGCTTGACCGCATGGCCTACCAGGTGCGCGCAAGAGTGGCGAATGATCTCCAGCCCCTCTTCATCCTTGGGCGTGATGATTTGCAGCGTGGCGTCGCTATCGATGACGTCGCTGGCATCGACCAGTTTGCCGTTGACCTTGCCAGCCAGGGTGGCCTTGGCCAGACCCGCGCCAATGGATGCGGCGACCTCGGCCACGGAGACCGGATGATCGAATGAACGTTGACTGCCGTCGGGAAGAGTAATAGTTGGCATGGCGCCTCCTCTCCTAGTGGTGACCCCTACCAAAGGTCACGTGGGTTGGGATGAGCCAGTACAAGATCCAGTCCAGGCCATTCAATGACGAACGCCTGCCTTACAGCGGCAGGAGCCTTGCGGCCAACCGGGAAAACCGAACCAGAGTGACTGGGATTCAAATCAGGGTTAATCGAACATTTGCCGCCGCCGGGACCTGTGGTCCTCCGAAGCCTGAAAATACCCGAGCCCGGCATGCTAGCACAGATGAACGGTCATCGCCGCGCCCGGATTGAAGCGAACGTAAATCCACGGTTTTTATGCCAGAGTGCTGAACTGAACCGCCCGCTACGCCTCAGATAAAAAGACATCGACCCGAAAGGAGCATCGCAGCATGCGTCTCAAAACACTCTTTGCAGCAGTCGCCCCCCTCGCCCTGCTGCTTCCGCTGACCGCCCACGCCGAATGGCCCAAGGGCGAGCGTGAAAAATACATGGCCCAGTGCACCCAGGCGGCAACGCCACAGATCGGGGCGGAGGATGCCGAAACCCATTGCGCCTGTGGCGCCGATGCAATCAAGTCCTACCCGGCCAAGGACATCCAGGCCCTGATGGACGACCAGGCCAGCCCGGAGCTAAAGGAAAAAGCGCTGGGGCAGATTGCAAAATGCAAGCCCGCTAACAAGGTCAAAAAGTAAGAGAACGAGTCTTTCGACGAAGCCAAACAGCGTCAAAAAATGCTGATTTCAGGCTATTTCGAACGATTTATTCAGGTTTTACAGCTTTTTTTATCGTCTTTACGTTCGGCTGAAAGCCTTTTAAACCGGGGCTTCCAGCAGGTTAAGGTGGTAAAGAAAACGCGACTGATTGGCAAACAGCGCCTCCGGGGGGCTCCCAAATCGAACATTTCGACTATGATATCCCCGTGTGCCCAGTTGGCCTGAGCAGCACAGTACACTGAAAATATATGTTTCTTGGAGATACACCATGTCTAATCGCCAAACCGGCACCGTTAAATGGTTCAACGATGAAAAAGGCTTCGGCTTCATCACTCCTCAAGGTGGCGGTGACGACCTGTTCGTACACTTCAAAGCTATCGAAAGCGACGGTTTCAAAAGCCTGAAAGAAGGCCAGACCGTTTCCTTCGTGGCTGAGAAAGGCCAAAAGGGTATGCAAGCTGCACAGGTTCGCCCAGAGTAATTACTCGGCGAGCACAAAAAACCCCGTCCATGTGACGGGGTTTTTTATGGGCGATTGAAAACTCAATCAGCCGCAGTTCACCCGATTGATGACCAGATTGGCATCCGTATTGAGATTCAGGCGATCCGAGCGGTACTCAAGCGTCACCATGTCGTTGGGCTTGAGAATCCGCGCATTCTGCGCACCGGCACGGGTGCGGGCTTGTTCCAGCAGTTGCGGCGTGGCCTTCTTGCCAATGGCAAACTCGGCACCTTTTGCTTCGCAGCGGCTGTAGCCAGTTTCTGTTGCCACCGGATCAGGGGTCGATTCAGAGGTGCTACTGCATCCGCTCAAGAGCGTGACGGCCAGCAAAGTACCCAATGACGCGAGCTTCCAAGGCATGAAGCCTCCTTTTGTTGATGATTAAACAGAGAGCGTGCGACAGCCCAAACGAAGCTTGGTTTCAAGCCAAGGGCTATCATGGTGCCCTCATCAGGAAAACAGGCAGTTTGCCTGAGCCGACATCCCGCTTCAGGGGTGAATCGTGACTGAATATGAATGGTGCTCAGTAAACGTCGATGTAGTCAAAGGGTGGATTCGGCCAGTTGTCTTTCAACGCATTGTAGATCTGCATGACCCAGACCTCGTCGCTGGCGGCGACCCGCCCGACGTAGCCCGAACCTTTCGCCCACGTTTCCAGCCGAAACGATAGCCCGTCGATGTCCACACCGCCCACCACACCCGAAGACAAATAGGCGATGCCACCCTTGGTCACGCGCAGTTGGGTGTGCTCGTCATCACTGGCCGAAGCCAGCAACTGACGAACCGCGTCGAGGGTCAACCCGTCAGGAGCGTTCAAATCGATCTGCACGGCGGGGGCCTCTTCAGAAAGTCAAAAAGCAAGTGTCGCACAGCCCTTCCCTGATGCCTAAGTCGCAGTGCAAAACCCCAAGCAAAAATGGTTAACTCAACCTACAGACCTTCCAACTCGCGAGCCCGACCATGAGCACCGTCAGCATCGAAGCCACCATCAATGCCAAATGGTCGGAGGGCCACAGCTCCTACAGTCCTGGCAGCCCCGAAGAACTGGCAATCATCGGTATAGAACTGTTGGTGAAGGAACTGGGAACGAAGGCCGCCCTGAACTTTATCCAGCAAGCGTTCGAACGATACCCCAGCAGCATTGAAGCAGTGGATTGAAGCACACCCGCAGGCCTTGGCCTGCGGGTGTGTGGCAAGACGGGTTACTTCAAACGCGCCAGACGCTCGGTCAGCAGGTCAAAAAAGCCCTGAGCGTCGCCATCCTGCACCCAGTAGGCATTTTTGGGTGCCTTCAGGCCGTCGTACCAGTCAACAATGGTCTGGCCAAAGGTCGGCCCTTCCCGGCTGTCCACCACGACGTTGACTGAACGCCCGGTAAACAACTCTGGCTTGAGCAGGTAGGCAATCACCGTCGCATCGTGCACCGGCCCGCCCGTCATGCCGTAGTGCTCCATGTCACCTTTGACGTATTCGTTGAGAATGTCGCCGACGATCTTGCTGGCCTTGTTGTTCACGGCAGCGATCTGCTTCAGCCGTGCTTCGCTGGTGAGGATCTTGTGGGTCACGTCCAGCGGCAGGTAAGTGAGTTTCACACCGCTCTTGAGCACCACTTCTGCGGCCTGTGGATCCGCGTACAGGTTGAACTCGGCCACCGGGGTGATGTTGCCGCCATTGAAGTGCGCACCGCCCATGATCACCACTTCCTTGATGCCCTGGACAATCTCGGGCTCCTGGATCAACGCCAGGGCCAGGTTGGTCTGCGGGCCAAGCATGGCAAGGGTGATGCTGTGAGGCTTGGCCGCCTTGAGGGTGTCGATCAGGTAGTTGACGGCGTTGCCCTTGGCCAACCCTTTCTTCGGCTCATACACCTCGACACCCGACAGGCCTTCCTTGCCATGGATGTTTTCCGCGTAGATGGGCGTGCGCATCATCGGCTTCGGCGCACCGGCGTACACCGGCACGTCTTCGCGCCCCGCCCATTCCCGAGCCAGGCGAGCGTTGCGCGATGTCTTGTCCAGACGCACGTTGCCAGCGACGGTGGTCAACGCGCGGATATTCAGCTCTTCGGGGGAAGCCAGGGCAAACAACAGGGCAACCACATCGTCGGCCCCCGGATCAGTGTCGATGATCAGGTCGATTTTTTCCGCCGCCTGGGCGCTCGTAGCAGTGATCAGTGACAAAAGCAGCAGACTCCGGAACAGTTGACGCATTTTCTGAGCATAGCGGTGCATGGCGCATTCCTTGTGCAGGGTTGAGAAGGTTAGAACGTTACTCCGGCAATCAACACGATGTTGCAATACGGGGAGCATTCTCCCGTGCGAATAATCGCCCGAGCTTGCCGGCTGACCGCCTTGAATTGTTCATGGCTGACCAGCTCCCGCGCCCCCAGCGCGCCATCGGCATGCAGTGCCTCCAGTGTCGCCAGGGCCGCAGGTTGTTTATCGAAAATCTCTTCAGCCAGTACGTGGCTCTCCACCTGCATTTCGCTGAGCAGCACTTTCAGGGTGCTGACAAAATCCGGAATGCCATGGGTCAGGGCCAGGTCGATCAACTCGACCTGTGGAGGCACCGGCAACCCCGCATCACCGATGACCACCTTGTCGCCATGGCCAAGGGAAGCGATCAGTCGCGACAGCGCGATATTCAACAACGGCGTCTTTTTCATGATTTGAAAGCCTGTACTTCCAACAAGGTGGGAATGGAGGGCTGCGCCCCCGCGCGGGTGACCGATAACGCGGCGGCGACCTGACCGAAACGAATCGCCTCGGCCTCGCTTTTGCCGTCAGCCAACGCTGCCGCGAAGCCGCCGACAAAGGTGTCTCCGGCCGCCGTGGTGTCCACCGCTTTGACCTGCGGCGCCGGGAAGTGTTGAAAACTCGCGCCATTGGCGAACATCAGGCCCTGGGCGCCCAGGGTGACGATCACCTTGCCGGCACCGGCGGCGAGCAATTGCGTCGCGGCCGCTTCGGCGGTTTCCAGAGAGTCCACCGCCAGCCCGCTCAGCACGGCGGCTTCGCTCTCATTGGGAATCAGATAGTCGATACAGGCGTACCAGTCGGCCGGCAAGGGCCGGGAGGCCGGCGCGGGGTTCAGAATGACGGTCTTGCCCAGTTCCCGGCCCCGCTTGAGTGCATGCCCGACGGTCGCGTCCGGCACCTCAAGCTGGCAGATAACGACATCGGCGCTGCGCAGCACCTCATCGAAGCGATCCAGAACATCAGGACCCAGCGCGCCGTTGGCACCGGGGACGATAACGATCGCATTCTGACTGTTGTCGTCGACAACGATCAGCGCGACGCCGCTGGAGCCGTCCACGACACTGACCGACTGGCAGTCGATGCCCTCGGCCAGCAGCGCCCCGCGCAATTGCTGACCGTAGGCGTCACTGCCCACGCAACCGACCATGGACACCTTCGCTCCCAGGCGCGCTGCAGCCACGGCCTGATTGGCCCCCTTCCCTCCCGGGATGGTGCAGAACGATTGCCCCATCAGCGTTTCACCGCCCTTGGGCAGACGCGGCGCCCGGGTCACCAGGTCCATGTTCAGGCTGCCTATTACCACTACTTTTGCTGGCATACATCTTCACTCATCAATTCGGTTCAGCGGTATTGGGCGAATGTACCTGACAGCGGTGCAGTCGACTCTCGCAAGACAATGCTGGGCGTCACGATGCGCTGATCGGTGGCAAGCCCCGGCGTTGCGATCCGCCGCAACAGCACTTCAGCGGCCATCTCACCAAGCTGCAGGATCGACTGCCCCACCGTGGTCAGCGCCGGATAGACATAACGGCTCATCTGAATGTCATCGAAACCAATGACCGACAGTTCACTGGGCACGCGCACATTGCGCTCGGCAGCGGCGCGCAACACACCGATGCCGATCATGTCGTTGGCCGCAAAAATCGCACTGGGTGGCTGTTGTTCGAGCAGCCTGGCCGCCGCCTGATAACCACCGGTGCTGGTGAAATCGCTTTCGAGCATGCGCTCGACGGGCAGTTCGATCCCGGCTTCTTTCAGGGCGCGGCAGTAACCGGCCAGACGCATCTGCGCCACGCTGGTGTCCGCCGGGCCGCCGATAATAGCGATATCACGGTGGCCAAGCTCCAGCAGGTGCCGGGTGGCCAGATAGGCGCCGTGCTCATGGTCGATGCGCACCAGGTCCGCGTCGACGCCGTCCAGCCCACGGTCGACGATGACCATGGGCGTACGCACGTTGGTCAGCCCCTGGGCGAGACCGACGTCGCCGCCGGCGGAAGCGACGATCAGGCCGTCGATGCGTTTTTCCAGCAGCACCCGCAGATAACTGCGCTGCTTGTCCGGGTTGTCATCGGAATTGCACAGGATCACGCAATAGCCGTTGCGCTCACAGTAATCCTCGATCCCCCGGGCCAGTTCGGCAAAGTAGGGATTGAGGCTGTTGGGCACCAGCAAACCAATGGTCGCCGTGGTCTTGGCCTTGAGCGACCGGGCCACCGCGCTGGGCACATAATCGAGCCGCTCGATGGCCGCCTCGACCTTGAGCCGCACCTCTTCGCTGACCGGCCGCGTCTTGTTCACTACGTGAGACACGGTGGTGTAGGAAATTCCCGCGAGCGCCGCCACATCCTTGATCGTCGCCATGGTTCAGGCCCGCCGGCTGGCGCGCTGGCTGCGGTAAGTGTCGAGCACCACCGCAACCACAATCACCGCGCCGGTAATGATGCGCTTGGTCGGTTCGGAGGCGCCAATCTGCGCCAGGCCCGCGGCCAACACGGAGATGATCAGCACGCCAAAGAAGGTGCTGATGACCGAACCGCGCCCGCCCATCAGGCTCGTGCCGCCGATGACCACCGCAGCGATGACCTGTAGCTCAAGCCCTGAACCGGCGTTCGGATCTGCCGCCTCCAGGCGGGAAATCTGGAACAGCGCGGCCAGACCGGCCAACAACCCCATCAGGCTGAACACCAGGATCTTGTAAGGTTTTGGATTGATACCCGCCAGTCGCACGGCTTCTTCATTGGTGCCGATACCGATCAGATAACGGCCAAACACAGTGCGGGTCAGCACAGCCTGGGCAATGAAGATCACCAGCAAGGCAATGATGAAAGACGGTGAAATGCCGAAGGCGATCGGATTGGACAGCCAGGCGAAGGAATCCCCGATGTAGGCCGTCCGCGAGCCGGTCATCTGGTACGCCAGGCCGCGGGCCATTTCCAGCACGCCGAGGGAAACGATGAACGATGGGATCCGCCACGCCACAGTAATCGAACCGGTAACGGTGCCGGCCAGGGCCGCCACGGCCATGCCCAACAATGCGGCTGGCCATACACTCCAGCCCCAGCCCAGCACCGCCACACTCACCGTCGATGCGGCCAGGGCCAGCACCGACCCGACCGACAGATCGATACCGCCGATGATCAGGATGAAGGTCATGCCGACCGCCAGCACCATCAGGTCTGGAATCTGGTTGGCCAGGGTGCTGAAGGTGTCATACGAAAGAAAATGGCTGCTCAGGACCGAGAACAACGCGATCATCGCCAACAAGGCCCCGGCCAGCCCCAGGTAGGTGCCCAGGCCATAGAAGTTGCCACTCGGTTTGCCGACGGCAGATACGGTTTTCATGAGAAGTCCCTAGGCGCTGCTTCGTTGAGCAACGCATCACGTTTCTGGTAGCCGGCGAATGCGGCGGCAAGCAAGTCATCCTGGGTCCAGCTGTCGCGCTCGAAGGTGTCAATCAGGCGGCCGGCGGACAGCACGCCGATCCGGTCACAGATCAGCATCAGTTCCCGCAGGTCGCTGGACACCACAACCAACGCCTTGCCCTGGCGCGTCAGCTCACCGAGCAGCGCATAGATATCGAATTTGGCGCCGACGTCGATGCCACGGGTCGGCTCGTCGAACAGCAACACCGAGCAATCGCGTTCCAGCCAGCGACCGATCACGACCTTCTGTTGATTGCCGCCCGACAGTTCGGACACCAACTGTGTCGGGCTGGAGCTGCGGATTCGCATGGCGTCGATCTGGCGCTGCGCCAATGAGAACTCCTCGCTGCCATTGACGAAGCCGGCGCTGGAGATCTCCGGCATGTTGCCCAGGGCAATGTTGGCGGCGATGGATTGAGTCAGCAGCAGGCCTTCGCCCTTGCGGTCCTCGGTGATCAGCGCGATACCGTGGGCCACCGCATCGGACGGCGAGCGAATGCTGACGACACGGGCCGGCGAACCCAGCGCCACCGTGCCGCTGTCGGCCGCATCGGCGCCGAAGATCAGCCGCAGCAGCTCGGTGCGCCCTGCCCCGATCAGCCCGGAAATACCGAATATCTCGCCACTGCGCACCTCGAAGGACACATCGCGGACCTTGTCCGAACGGCTCAAGCCGTTGACGGTCAATGCCGGCGCGCCGATCTGGCGCGGCCCCAGGTCGATGTGCTCGCCCAGTTCCCGCCCAACCATCAGCGTCACCAGTTGCTCGCTGTTGTAGTTGGCGATCGGCTCGACGCAGACCAGGTTGCCGTCGCGCAGCACCGCAATGCGCTGGGCCACCCGAGCCAGTTCTTCAAGGCGATGGGAAATATAAATGATCGACACGCCTCGCGCCTGCAGACGAGTGATCTGCTCGAAGAGCATCTCCACCTCACGAGCGGTGAGCATGGCGGTCGGCTCGTCGAGAATCAGCACATGGCAATCGCCGATCAGGTTGCGGGCGATTTCGACCATCTGTTGGTGACCGATGCCTAACTCACTGACCAATGTGTCAGGGTCGATCGCATCGAGTCCCACCTGGGCCATGGCCTCGACCGCCGCTTTGCGCAGTTGCTTGCGACTGATCCAGCCGCCACGGCTGGGCAGGTTGTGGAGGAACAGGTTTTCGGCCACGGAAAGCGTCGGCAGCAGGTTGAGTTCCTGCATTACCATGCGCACGCCCAGCTCTTCAGCCTGGGTACGGCTGCCGGGACGGTAATCCTGCCCCTGGAATTGCATCTGCCCGGTGGTTGGCGTCACCAGCCCGCCGATGATCTTGGACAGGGTGCTCTTACCGGCGCCATTTTCGCCGGTCAGCGCCAGCACTTCGCCGCGCATCAAGGTCAAGTCGATGTCGCTCAGTACCGGCTGGGCATAGGTCTTGCCGATGCCGCTGACCGAAAGGACAGCGTTCGGGTCGCGAACGGACATAAAAAACTCTCCAATACGCTCGCCAGCAAGGGCGAGCGTCGTTGTGTCGCCAGGATAACTACTGGGTCACCAGCTCGACCGGAGTTTCGATAACGCCGTTAGTGCCGCTGTCGACGGCTTCGCCCTTGAGGATCTTCAGGGCCGTCTCGATGCCGAAAACAGCCTGTTTGGCGGCGAACTGGTCGGCAGTCGCCAGGACGCGACCGTCCTTGAGCATGGGCTTGATGGCGTTGATGTTGTCGTAGCCGACCACTTGTACCTTGCCCGCCTTGCCCGCAGCGCGAATGGCCGATACTGCGCCGACCGCCATGCTGTCGTTACCGGCCAGCAGTGCCTTGATGTTCGGGTACTCGCTGAGCATCGAGGCGGCAACCTGATTGCCCTTGTTGATTTCCCAGTCGCCCGATTGCAGGGAAACGACCTTGATCTGCGCCGCTTCCATGGCGTCCTTGAAGCCGGCGGTGCGCGCCTGGGCATTGGTGGTGGTGGACACGCCTTCGATGATGCCGACCTCATCACCGGCCTTGAGCTGCTTGGCCAGGTACTCGCCCACCAGGCGTGCGCCCTTGCGGTTGTCCGGGCCTACGAACGGCACGGTGATGTTTTTGCTTTTGACCACCGCCGGATCGAGCTGGTTGTCGATGTTGATCACGGTGATGCCGGCGTCGACGGCTTTCTTGATCACCGGCACCATGGCCTTGGAATCGGCTGGCGCGATGATGAGGGCATCGACCTTGGAGACGATCATCTGCTCGACAATGCGGATCTGGTTGGCGGTGTCGGTTTCATCCTTGATCCCGTTGGAGATCAGGTCGAAATCGGCGGAGTGTTCCTTCTGATAAGCCTTGGCACCATCTTCCATGGTCAGGAAGAACTCGTTGGCCAGGGATTTCATGACCAGGGCCACCTTGGGTTTTTCCGGGGTCTGGGCAAATGCCGAAGAGAAAGGCAGCGCAGCGGATGCGGCCGCGAGCATGGCGACGGCGAGAAGGCGTCCAGCGAATGGCAACTTCATGGGTTCACTCCGATTTTATGATTATTTTGAGCAAAATCGTTGCACGGGAAGTCGTTCCACAGGCCGTCGTCGAGCATCAACGAAGGCTGCGCAAACGTTTGCGTGAAGGGAACTATGGTAAAGCTTCCGGGTTTTGTCAACGTGCGGATTTCACCGCAAGGCTGTGGGATCAGGCGGTCGTGTTGACCAGGGCCCCCGTATCGGACCCCTTGGCCAGCTCTGTGATCAGATGGCCGGTGACCTCCAGCAATGCACCGCTGGTATCGGCAATCTGGCCTTGTATCGCCATGACCGTCGAGGTTTTGGCTTCGGGTGTCGGGTAGACCTGCTTCTGCGCAGCAGCCAACTGCTGTTGCTGTTCTCTGAGCTGCTGTTGAAGCTCTTGCATGCGCTTGAGCAACACCTGCACGGCAATGCTCTGGGTGCTCCCGCTCTTTTCGGTCTTACCTTCGGGCGCAGGGCTCATGCTCGTACGGACCTGGCCTGGCGCCTGCGTCTGGTCAAGGGTTTCATCGGCTGCCTCGGTGCTCGCTTGGCTCAAGGCCTTGAGCGTGGCCGCGGACTGGCCGCCGATGGTGACGGCAGCGGCATTGGGAAAGCCGACGGAAAACGACATAACAAAACTCCATGAATAAGATTCCTACGAAGGCCATCGACTGCTGGAGCGGCTTCTTTAGCTTAATTTTTCCTACACCAAAACGGAAAAAGCGTTGTCAGAGGATTTTCTTGAATTTTAAGCAGTTGCGTAAATGCCTACGGTTAAATACTGTACGCACGTACAGCTCAATAAGGATAATCCTGTGGCAACGCCGTCCGCTGCAACTACCCCCTTAGATTCCTATACCCGCCTCGGCCTGCGGGTCTCGAAAATCATCAACTCCCCCACCGCCCAAAAAGCCAAGGCGGCCCTGATCTTCCGGCTGCCCGAGGAGCCAGTGGATGAGTGGGAGCGCCTGCTGGAAGAAATCGACGAGAACGACAATGTCACCCTCGCCTATCGCGACGATGGCGGTGTGCAGGTGTTCTGGGTTGTGCCGAAGGAAGATTGAGCCTGATGAGTGTTCGTTGTTTAGCTTTATTGCTTGTGATGGTCGCCATGGGCGCGCAAGCCGATGCGCCCCGTACGTTCAGCGAGGCCAAGAAAGTCGCCTGGAAGCTCTATGCTCCCCAATCCACCGAGTTCTACTGTGGCTGCAAATACTCCGGCAATCGCGTGAACCTGGCTGCCTGCGGTTATGTGCCGCGCAAGAACGCCAATCGCGCCGCGCGTATCGAGTGGGAGCATATCGTCCCGGCGTGGCAGATCGGTCATCAGCGTCAATGCTGGCAACAAGGCGGCCGGAAGAATTGCACCCGCCATGACCCGGTCTACCAACGGGCCGAGGCCGACCTCCATAATCTGGTGCCGAGCATCGGGGAAGTGAACGGCGACCGCAGCAACTTCAGTTTTGGCTGGCTGCCGACGCAAAAGGGCCAGTACGGCTCATGCCTGACCCAGGTGGATTTCAAGGCCAAGAAAGTCATGCCCCGCCCTTCCATCCGCGGAATGATCGCCCGGACGTATTTCTACATGAGTAAACAATACGGCCTGCGCCTCTCGAAGCAGGACCGGCGCCTGTATGAAGCCTGGGACAAGACCTACCCGGTACAGAGCTGGGAGCGCCAGCGCAACCAGAGCGTGGCGTGTGTGATGGGTCGTGGAAACGAGTTCGTGGGCCCGGTGAATTTGCAGGCCTGCGGTTGACCTCGCATTTGGGAACAGCGCAAATCAACTGTGGGAGCTTGCTTGCTCGCGATAGGGGCATGCCCATCAACATCAACGTCAACCGCAACGTTGGCAGATCCACCGCTATCGCGAGCAGGCTCGCTCCCACAGGTTTTGTGGCTTAACTGACTGTTCTATTCTGCGGGGTTTATTGAGCGGTTGGGTAATCCACCACCAGCGACTCGATGTTGCGCTTTTTCGCTCGAACCAGGGCGGCGTTCAATTGCGCCTGTTTCGCCTCGGCTTCGGCCTTGGAATTGAAAGGCCCGACCAGAACCCGGTCCTTGCCATCCTCTTTCACCACGCTTGAGACAAAACTGTGCTCGATGAGCCACGCGGTCAGATCGCTGACAGCCTGTGGGATTTCGCCCCGGACTTCAACGCCCCACTGTGGCGCAGCGGCAGCGGTCGGCGTGAGGGTCGCCGCCACCTTCGGCTTCGGTGTGTCGACGTCACGCCCTTCACCGCATCCTGCCAGCGCCAATACCGCGATTACCCAAGCCAATTTGCGCACAACGTTTTACCCCGGAAGACATGGAGCGGGGATTTTAACACTCAAGCCCGTCAATAACGCCGTAAACAGCGCTCAAAACACGAGAAACCTGCACGGCGTCTCTGTATAGTCGCACCCTGGGAATTAATGCTGCGTCTGCGCGTCAGAAAGAGGCACCCACATTGTGACACTTGGCACTAATCTATAAGCAGTACCGACATCTGCACTGCCTGAATCAGGTGCCCTATAAAGCAATCAAGGAGAACACCATGCTGATACTCACCCGCAAAGTCGGTGAAAGCATAAACATTGGTGACGACATCACGATCACCATTCTGGGCGTTAGCGGCCAACAAGTCCGTATCGGCATCAACGCTCCGAAAAACGTTGCGGTGCATCGCGAAGAGATTTATCAGCGCATTCAGGCGGGCCTTACTGCCCCTGACAAGCCGCAAACGCCCTGAGCCCTGCAGCAGTCCGTAGCCAGCCCTTATGCATCGTCGCAAGGCTGGCTAAAGATTCATGCCGACCGTCCCTCATCCCTGCTCCATCCCGCCTTTGATTTTTCGTTCATCCCGTCAAACCGATACTAATGATATGACCCATAGCATGGCTGTCAGACGTTTCGTTTTAATGGCGATGAAGCCGGTATTCGTGACGGTCACCCCAGACCCACGCCGCGAGCCATACCTGTGGCTGCGATCACCATCAGCACCAGCAGCAAGGCTTCAATGTGACTGATCCGCGCAAACCGGCCGGCTTTCGAAGGATCGATCGCATGCCCTTTGCCCAGTGCCATCCGCCATTTGATCAAGGCGATCATCGGCGCGATTTCAAGCAACAGGATCAGCACGAACAACGTCATCTTCAGGTGAAACAGCGGCTGGTGCAGATAATAGTCCGTGCCTTTTTCAAATCCGCCGAAAGCACGCATCCCGCCGGTCACCAGCAGGACCACCGCCGATAGCCCCCACAGGTTGTCCGCCATCAACACGTTTCGAACCGCGTCCATACCGCCCGCCAGGCGTCGCAACGCCGTGCCACGGGCAAGCACCGCCCAGAATCCCAGGGCGAAAGCCAGAAGATGAATTGCCGCCAAAGACCAATGAGCCAACATGGAAGATTCCTGTCTGAGGATGTTGAATCGACCTGACAGTACTAGCTCATAACAGGATGATTGCCAGGACCGGAATACAAAAAACCTGTGGGAGCGAGCCTGCTCGCGATAGCGGTGTATCAGCCGACAACAATGTTGTCTGACACTCCGTAATCGCGAGCAGGCTCGCTTGTATGGTAGGACTTGAAGGGAGGAGGAGGGACAAGGCTCGATTCTGACTGTTAGGCGCAGTACAGACCGTGGGAGATTTCGCCCCTCCTCCTTTCACCCAAGCGCCGATAAAGAATGCATCTGGCCTAAACCGACGATAGGAACAAGCCTGCGCCTCTGGGTGAACCCTTCAAGTGTTCAAACCTTAGCCCGGAGAATTTTCAATGGCAATGCCGGTTTCTGTCACAAAGCCGATTGTGGGCGTGGATGTCGCCAAGAACGAGTTGGTGATCTATCACGCCGAACTTGATGTACTGGAGGCGATTCCCAACAACAAAGCGGCCATCAAAAAGTGGTTGAAAGCATTGCCGGGCCCCGTCGCTGTAGCCATTGAGTCGACCAATATCTATCACCTGGAATTCGCTGATCTGGCCTATGAGGCTGGCTGCGAGATCTACATGGTGGGCGGTTATGAACTGCATCATTACCGCGAAGGCGTAAAAATCCGCGCCAAAACCGACGCGCTGGACGCCAAGTTGCTGGCTCGTTACCTGAAGAACGAAGGGCATGAGCTTCACCCCTGGACCCCGCCATCCCCGCTGTATCGCCAGCTGCTGAGCCTTTTCCGCCGTCGTGCAGCCTTGGTTCAGGCTCGAGTGGCCCTGGTACAAAGCTGGGCTAACGAGCCGCTGCTGAAGACCGCTTTCGCCGAACAAATTGCAGCCATGCAAAGGCTTGAGACATTGATTGAGAAGACGATCAAGGATCATCTGAAGAATGCCGGTTTGCTGGGTCAGTTGAACCGTTGCCTGCAAGTTGAGGGCATTGGATTTCTAACCGGAGCCCGCCTGCTTACGGCATTTCAGCGGGGCGACTTCAGAAACGCAGATGCTTTCATTGCCTTCTTGGGAATGGATTTGCGAGTGTCGAAATCAGGACAAAAAGACGGTCGCCGCAGCTTGAGTAAACGAGGCGACCCGGAAGTACGCCGGCTTTTGCACAATGCCGCCATGTCGGCTAGTCGCACATCTGCTTGGAAAGGCTTCTATGAAAAGCAAAGAGCTCGCGGTTTCACTACCACTCAGGCGTTGGTAATGCTGGCTCGCAAGCTTGCCCGGATCGTATTCGCTCTGCTGAAAGGGCAAAGCGAATACCAACCAAAAGCGGCTTGAGGGCTTCCCCTCAACCATAGAATCTCCCACAGGGG